>NZ_JADBGC010000003.1:31950-219876 GCF_014892245.1 Microbispora sitophila
GGTTTGTGCCCCCCCCCACCCTGCCCGCGGGGGGGGCCGGGTTGTGCCCCGCCCCCCCCACACCCCCCGCCCCCACCGCTCCCCAGCCCGGTCACGCGTCACCCGCGTCCGCTCCGGACACGGCTCCCGGCGAGCCGGGGCCGGAAACCGGGCCGCCCCTGCTGGTGGGCTACGGCGTGACGGGTCACGCGCCCGCGCGCCGTGCCCGCAGACGACCGGTTCCCGCCCCGCCCGCCGACCGGCGGGTTCTGGCCAAGCCGCCCGTCCGCAAGCTGGCCAGGGATCTGGGCGTCGATCTTCGTGACGTCGTGCCGTCCGGGACCGACGGGGTGATCACTCGCGCGGACGTGCAGCGGGCGGGTGAGAGGTCCCCGGAGCCGGATCCGCCGCCCCGCGACTCCGCCCCGGTCCCGACGCCGGGAGAGCGGCGGATACCGGTACGCGGGGTGCGCAGAGCCATGGCCGAGGCCATGGTGGCCAGCGCGTTCAGCGCCCCGCACGTCACCGAGTTCATCACGGTGGACGTCACGCCGACGACCGAACTCGTCGAACGACTGCGGCGCGACCCGGATTTCGCGGGCCTTCGAGTGACGCCCCTGCTGCTGGTGCTCAAGGCGTTCCTGGTCGCCATCAGAAGGCACCCGGACATCAACGCGTCCTGGGACGACGCGGCGCGGGAGATCGTGGTCAAGGACGCGGTGAACCTCGGCGTCGCCGTGGCCACTCCACGCGGCCTCGTCGTCCCTCACATCAAGGACGCCCAGTCCAAGACCCTGCCGCAGCTGGCGGAGGAGCTGCGGAGCCTGGTGGAGGAGGCTCGGGAGGGGCGGACGGCCCCCGCGGCCATGACCGGTGGCACGGTCACCGTCACCAACATCGGGGTCTTCGGGGTGGACTCCGGCACGCCGATCCTCAACCCCGGCGAGGCCGCCATCCTGGCGGTCGGCGCGATCAAGACCCGCCCGTGGGTGTGCGGCGACCGGGTGGTGCCCCGCCAGGTCATGACCCTGGCGCTGTCGTTCGACCACCGGCTGGTCGACGGTCAGCTCGGCTCCGCCGTCCTCTCCGCGACCGCCGCCGTCCTGGAGCGCCCCGAGCGCCTCATGACCTGGTCCTGACCCGGACATCCGTCCGGGCCGCCGTCGCTCGCGAATGCCACGAGAAATGTGAATGGCGCGCGGCCTTTCCCGCGGAGGCGGCGGCCGTTTTCCGGACGTTTGCTTTGCGCGGATTTCGCTGCAGGCGGCGGCCGGGCGGGTGTGCCGGCGCCGGAGGTTGTACAGGCTTCTGGTCCGCCGGCCCAGCGGCTATAGTCGCCGGTATTGGCGCGGAACCACCGGTTCGCGCGATTTCCCCCAGCGTTTCCCCGTCGTCTGCGGAATCGTTCCACCGCGCGCGGTCCATTCAACGCGGCCCCTTCACCGAAAGTGCCCCGGCTCTACGATCGTTATGGAGGAATTCCATGCACAGCCGTCTCGGAGTCTTTCTCTCCCCCGTTCACGAGCTGGGGCAGGATCCGCATCTGGCGATTCAGCGCAACCTCGACCTGGTGGAGTCGCTCGATCGGTTGAATTTCGACGAGGCGTGGTTCGGCGAGCACCATTCGCTGGGTTGGGGACTCGTAGGCGCCCCGGAGACCCTCCTGGCCGCGGCGTCCCAGCGGACGCGGCAGATCAAGCTCGCGCACGGAGTGGTCCCGCTGTCCTGGCACCATCCGTTCCACGTCGCGACGCGTGCGGTCCACCTGGACCACCTCACCCGGGGCCGGTACATCCTGGGCGTGGGCCCGGGAGTCCCCACAGACGCTCACATGCTCGGCCTGAACCCGGCCGACCAGCGCACCCGGCTCGCCGAGGCGCTACCCAGCGTCATCGAGCTGGTCAACGGCGACGGGCGGGTGAACGACAAGACGGACTGGTACGGCCTCCAGGACGCCAAGCTGCACCTTCCCCGCTTCAGCCCGTCAGGTCTGGAGATCGTCATCGCCAGCGGCGGCACCACTCCCACGGCACCGAAACTGGCCGGCGAGTACGGGATCGGCATGGTGTCGTTCGCGCTGACGCAGCCGGGTATCCCGAACGGGATCAGCCTGGCCGACCAGTGGCGGTTCGCGCAGGAGAGCGCCGAGGCCCACGGCCACACGATGCGGCGCGAGGACTGGCGGATCGCGCTGCCGGTCCACGTCGCGGAGACCCGAGAGGAGGCGTTCGCCGACGTCAACGAGGGCTTCGCCCGTTGGCTGTTCGACTACTTCGGCCGGGCGAGCGGCCGTGACGTGTCCACCCCCGGCGTACGGAGACAGGACGAACTCCAGGCCCGGGTCGAGGCGGGAGGCGCGATCGTCGGCTCGGTCGAGGACGTGATCGCCGGGGTGGAGCGGCTGCAGGACCGCACGGGCGGTTTCGGCACCCTGCTCGTCTACGTGCCGGACTGGTGCTCGTGGGACAAGACCGACCGGAGCATGGAGCTGCTCGCCCGCTACGTGGCCCCGCACTTCACCCGCACCGCCGACCGCCCGCGCGAGTCGATGGAGTGGGCCGTCTCCCGCCGGGAGCAGCGCTGACCGCTGCGACCGACGGGGAGCTCCGGTGATCACGAGCCCTGGGCGCGGCCCGGGCGCCGCCAGGCGAGCAGCCTTCTTCGACGTCGACGAGACGCTCATCACGGCCAAGAGCATGTTCGAGTTCCTGCGCTACTGGCTGGCCCGCAACGGCGACGACGGCACGGACTACAGGCGCCGGGCCGCCGAACTTCTGGACATCGCGGCACGGGGACTGCCTCGCGCCGAGGGGAACCGTGCGTACTACCTGAACTTCAAGGGCGCGCCGTGCGCCGACGTCGCCGAGGCCGGACGCGCCTGGTACGCGGACTATCGGGAGGGGCCCGGCTCCTTCGTCTCCGCGAGCCTGTCCGCGCTCGCCCGGCACCGTACGGCAGGGGATCTCATCGTGCTGGTCTCCGGCTCGTTCGGCGCGTGCCTGGGGCCACTCGCCGCGGACCTGGCCGCGGACCTGGTGCTGTGCAGCGATCCCTCGGTGGCCGAGGACGGCACGTTCACCGGGGAGGTCACCGTGCCGATGATCGGCGCGGCCAAGGCCGACGCGGTCGCCAGGACGATCCGCGAACGCGGCTTGAACGCGCAGGACTGCTTCGCCTACGGCGACCACGTCAGTGATCTCGAAATGCTGCTCGTCGTGGGGAACCCGGTCGTCGTCGGCGCCGACCCGGTCCTGCGCGAGCACGCACGGAGCCGGGACTGGCCGGTGCTGCCGGCGACCGGCGGACGGAGGGAAGTCAGATGAACGGACTGGACGGCAAGGTGGCCCTGATCACCGGGGCCGATCGCGGCATCGGGCGCGCCCTGGCCCGCAGGCTCGGCTCCGAGGGATGCAGGCTCGTCCTCCACTCGAACAACGAGCAGGGACTGCGCAAGGCCGTCGCGGACGACGGCCGGCCCGCGACGGACGTGCTCACCGCGGTGCACGACGTGTCCGACGTCGCGGCGGTCGAGGCGTCGGTCGCCGAGGCGATCGCGGCCTTCGGCCGGATCGACTACCTGTTGAACGTCGCGGGGGTCGCCTTCTTCGGCGGGGTGCTGGACACCACGACGGAGATGTGGGAGCGGACCCTGCGCACGAACCTCACCGGCTATTTCGTCGCGGCCCGCGCCGTCCTCCCGCATATGAAGCAGGCGGGCGACGGATTCGTCGTCAACATGTCCTCGATCTGGGGCAGGCGCGCCGCCGGCCCGGGAGGCCTGGCCTACTCGGTGTCGAAGTGGGGGGTGGAGGGCCTGACCCGGGCGCTCGCCGCGGAGGCCAGGCCGTGGGGAGTCAGGGTCTCGGGTGTCGTCCTCGACAAGGTCGACACCGCGTTCAGCGAGAACATGCCGGGCGAGCTCACCGCGGAGCAGCGTGGCCGGATGCTGACGGTCGACGATGTCGTCGACGCGACGCTGGCCATCCTCACCTCCTCTCCCAACGCCCATGTATCCACCATCGAGCTCGACGCCTGGTTGTGGCGTTAGCCGGGCCGCGGCACAAGGGGGTTGACAGAGATGCCTGTCAGCGAGAGCACGACGCTGTTCATCGTCGGTGACCGGTTCGCGGACTTCGCCGAGCAAGCGCCGGCCAGGAGCGTGTCCCGGTTCGTCGCCGACCTGCGCGCGGGCGTGTTCCGGGACGAGACGAAGGAGCGGAGGCTCGTGCTGGCCGAGGGCCAGGGCCTCACGTCGTACGACTGGGACCTGATCCGCGACGAACTCGAATTCCAGGGGTTGTCCGAGCGCACGGTCATCCACAGGAGCACGCGCGGCCCGCTCGGCGGCCACACCGACACGCACAAACGCCGCGAGGAGAACGTTCTGATCGCCGGGCTCACCCGGCTCACCGAGACCCTGTTCCAGGCGTCCCTGCGACTGCACAACGACCAGGAATTCCAGCTCGACCACCAGGCGGGCCATGTGCAGGGAATGGTCGTCCTGGAGGCCGCCCGGCAGATGTACCTGGCGGTGTGCGAACGCCATTTCGCTCCCAACGACGCCGGACACCGTTATGCCTACGTCTTCGACACGCTCGAGGCGGGCTTCCGCAACTTCCTCTTCCCTCTCGAGACGCTGATCGAGGCCGAGGTGCTCCACACGGACCGGAGCGATCCGGAAATGCTCGTCTTCGACATTCAGATCAGCTTCCGGCAGGCCGGGCTGCAGGCGGCCCTCATCCGGATGAAGGGCACCGCCTTCCACCGGGCGCTGATGGCGAAGAGGGAAAGCAGAGGGGCGCAGCGGGCACTGCGGCACGCGCTCAGGCAACTCCCCGCGGAACTCGCGGAGCCGGATCGGCTCGCCTGGGGCGAATGACCGATCGAGGCACGTCCGTCCGACACCGATCGAGAGGAAGACCACCCATGACCTCCCCATTGCTGCTCGTGAGCGAGTTCCCCGTCGAGCCGAACGCCGTCGACAAGGCGGTCACGGTGATCCGGGAGCAGGTCTCCGGTGACGGCCGGCCCCAGGGGTCGCTCTACCGGGGGCTGGAGGCTCCGACCGTTCTCGAGCTGACGCCGGTCGACACGCTCGCGCAGCTCGACCCGCTCCTGGAGGGCTGGGGCGCCCTGTTCGCCGAACTCGCCCCGCTGCTCACCGGCGACGTACGCCGTCAGGCGCTGCGGTTCGTCGGGGCGCCCAAGCCCGCCGCGGAACAGCTCCCGGACACCCGGTATGTCCAGCTGCGCCATGTCGAGGTCAGGCCTCCCGTGTACGAGGAGTATCTGGCCTGGCGGGAGGGGACCATCTTCGCCGAGGTCCACAAGTCCCCGAAGATCGAGACGTTCCTTGCGTACCACTCCCTCGTCAGCACCGAGCCCGGCGTGATGTTCGTCTCCGGGTTCTCGTGCCCGCCGGAGGAGTACCTGCAGGTGTTCACCTCCGAGCGGTACGCGGAGATCGGCAGGCAGGCGCACCCCCGTTTCGTCACCGACGAAGGGCTCTACACACGGCTCTACGAGCGCCTGACCGGTGCCGAGGGAGCGTGACGGTGACCCGTTCGCGAACCTACGAACTCAGCATGACGACGCAGGGCCCGCTGTATCCGCCGAGCGAGGTGATGAACGCCGACGGGCATTTCGTGGTGATCGGCGGGATCAACCGCGCCCGGCCCGGTGGCGGCGTCGTCACGGAATGGGGCGGCGCGATCGTCGCCCCGGACAGCGAGCTGCCGCCCTTCGGGCAGAACGCGCCCTATCGCATCGTCAGGGAGTTGCCCGCGGACCTGTCGGACGCCGATCGGGCGATGGTCCTCCACACCCTGCCGTTGCCTCTTCCCTGCAACAACTACCCGATGGTCTTCGCCCCGGAGCAGTTGCCCGAGCCGCTCTCCGTGGTGCGGCCGAGCTATCCGTTCCACCAGGTGCCGATCCCCGACCTGCAGCCGGAGGACGGCCCCAAGGTGCTGGAGCCCATCACCCTCGGCCAGTGGGTGAAGGCGGCGGGCGTGCTGACGATCAGCCTGGTCGAGGGCGACACGGCGGCGGACTTCCACGGGGAGTTCACCGGGCTGATTCCGAACACCCTCTATACGGTGATGGCCATACGAGCCCGGGACATGCGACCGGACGGCCGTGCCCATCCCAGCCCTCTGGGCGTCCCCAACGTCCTGATGGCCGATCAGAAGGGCGAAGCCTCCTATCACGCGCGGCTGCCGAACCCCTTCCCCGCGCCCGGGACCGCGCAGGCCCAGAACCGCATCGTCAACGTCGTCCTGCTCTGGATGAGTTACCAGCAGAACTACGGGGGCGCGATCGGCCGGTTCGGGCTCGGCGGGGACGTCCACGCTCAGCTCAAGCTGGCCCGCCCGGGTTTCGCCGAGTTCACGACCCACGCCTGACACTCCGGCCGGACGGTCCTGCCAGGACGCACCCAACAGCCGAGAGGAGACGGTTGTGCTGACCCAGCGTTCTTTCCGCGATGTGCTCGGACGCTTCACCACCGGGGTGGTCCTGGTAACCGCTCGAACCGAGGACCGCCTCGCCGGGATGGCGGCGAACTCCTTCACCTCGGTGTCACTGGACCCGCCGCTCATCGCCCTGTGCGCGGCGCACACCTCCACGACCTGGCCCCTCATCCGCTCGTCGGGTGGTTTCGCCGTGACCATCCTCAGCGACCACCACGAGGAGGTCTGCCGGCTCTTCTCCACTCCGGGCGCCGATCGGTTCGCCGGCCGGACCTGGGCGTCCACTCCCAGCGGGCATCCGGTCCTGCCCGACGGGCTGGGCTGGCTGGACTGCCGCATTCAGAGCGTCCAACGGGCCGGCGACCACGAACTCGTGATAGCCGAGGCGGTGGACTGGAATGTCGCGGCCGCCGGTGTCCCGCTCATTTTTCATTCCGGTAGATACGCCGGGTGGCCGCCGGATTTTTTATAATGCGAGGCGAAGCGTCTTGGTAATCGCCCGGGCGCCCGTTCTCGACTTCGTGGCGGAGGCTATGCCCTATACCGGTGATGTCCATGTCGGTGGTCCGGCGGACGTGCGGGAGACGACGCACCTCACGATCGCCAAAATCGCCGTCGGAAACATCGACAACAATGCGTACCTGCTGCGGTGCCGGGCCACCGGAGAGCAGTTGCTGATCGACGCGGCGGACGAGCCGGAGACCCTGCTCGGGCTCATCGGCGAAGGGGGGCTCGCGGCGGTGCTGACCACTCACCAGCACTGGGACCACTGGCGTGCGCTCGCCGAGGTGGTGGCCGCGACGGGAGCGCGGACGCTGGTCGGCCGGGCGGACGCCGAGGGCATCCCGGTGCCGACGGACGTGCCGCTCGACGACGGCGACGTGGTCCGGGTGGGCGAGGTGGAACTGGTCGCCCGTCACCTGGTGGGGCACTCGCCGGGGAGCATCGCGCTGGTGTACCGCGATCCGCTGGGCCATCCCCACGTGTTCACCGGCGACAGCCTGTTCCCGGGCGGTGTGGGCAACACCCAGAAGGATCCGCAGAGGTTCGCCTCCCTCATCGACGACGTGGAGACGAAGATCTTCGCGGAACTGCCGGACGACACCTGGGTGTACCCCGGGCACGGCCGCGACACGACGCTGGGCGCCGAGCGGCCGCATCTGCCGGAATGGCGCAACCGGGGCTGGTGAAACCTCCGAATAACGCGGCGGTCGCCCGAACGGGCGGCCGCCGCGTTTTTTGTGTCGCAATCCGTTCATCGGTTGCCGACGCGGGCGTGCGGCCGGATCCGCGTTGACGGTGCATCCTGAACCTGCCTATATTGGCGTTCACCGCGAGCGATAAAGCGCGACGCGCATTTCTCCCGGACGCCGAGGTGTTTCCCGTCCGGATCCCCATTTCCGCAAGAGATCTTTTTCGTCATGCCGACGTTCAGCCGACAGATCGGACCAACGAAAAATGCCCCGAGATCTGCTCGCCCCGGCGCAGCCGGCCGAAACCACCGGCGCCCCGTTCGCGAACGCCGCGGCCGGGCTCGCACGACCGGTGGGAATCCACGCGACGGGCCTCTACGTGCCCGAACGGATCGTGACCAACGACGAGCTGACCCGGACGCTGGACACGTCCGACGCCTGGATCACCACGCGCACCGGGATACGGGAGCGGCGTTTCCTGGAGGACGGGCTCGCCACCTCCGACATGTGCCTCGCGGCCGCCCGGGAGGCCATGTCCCGCGGCGGCGTGGCGCCCGACCGTCTGGACGCGATCATCGTCACGACCTTCACCCCTGATCAGCCGCTCCCGTCCACCGCGCTCATGGTGAAGCAGGCCCTGGGCGCGCACCGCGCGATCCCCCTCGACCTCACCCAGGCCGCCTGCGCAGGGGGGATCTACGCGATGCTGGTCGCGGCGCACCTGCTGCAGAACGAGAACTTCTCGCACGTCCTGGTGATCGGGGCCGACTCCGGATCCCGCGCCACCGACCCCGCCGATCGCGGCACCCGGGTCTTCCTCGGCGACGCCGCCGGAGCCGCCCTCCTCGGCCCCACCTCGCCTGGGTTCGGGCTGCTCTCCTGGGACACCGACTCGGAGCTGTCCTACGAGGTGGAGATCCCCGCAGGCGGCTCGCGGATGCCCACGAGCCCGGAGACCGCCGACCTGCGTGCGCAGTACCTGAAGATGAACGGGAAGGCCGTGTGGAACATGGCCACCGACCGGCTCCCGCGCAGTGTGCGCAACACCGCCAGGCTCGCGGGAGTCGAGCTCGACGAGGTGCGGCACTTCCTGTTCCATCAGGCGAACATCAACATCATCAACGAGGCCATGTCCAGTCTCGGCGTTCCCGCCGAGCGGGCTCCGACCACCGTCGCCTGGTTGGGCAACACCGCCGCGGCCAGTATGTTCACCGTTTTGCACGAGACCATGCGCGATGACATCCGGCACGGCGACCTCATGATCATGGCCGGAATCGGCGCCGGTTTCCTCTGGGGATCGGTCTGTTTCCGGCACTGTGCACAGTCCTGATCCGATCGTCGCGAGGAGCGTGTTCCCATGACCAATCCCACCCTCACCCGGGAGACCATCGACCAGTTCGTGTTCGACGCGATGACCAAGCTCGGCGTCGAGCCGTCGGAGATCACCGTCGACGCGTCGTTCGACGACCTGGGCCTGGACTCACTCGACGTCACCGAACTGGGGCAGTCGGTCAAGCGGGAGTACGGCGTCGACCTGTCCCCCCGGGACCTCGAGGACGCGCTGCTCGTCCGGGAGGCGCTGGCCGTCATCTACGCGAAGGCCGGCCTGTGAGAGGCGTTTCCACAGGTCCGGACGAATCCTTCGCCAAGAGAGGAGCACGGTGACCGTCACACTGGCCGGTGCGGGAGCGGCGTTGCCCGAGCGTGTGCTGCGCAACGACGACTTCGCCCATCTGAACACCTCTGACGAGTGGATCGTGAAGCGCACCGGAATCCGGGAGCGCCGCTGGCTGGCGGACGACGCCAGCCTCGCCGAGCTGGCGGAACACGCCTGCGCGCGGGCGCTGGAGGACGCGGGTGTCGCGCCGCGCGATGTCCGGCACGTGGTCGTCGCCACCTCCACCGGAGACAGGATCAGCCCCGGCGTCGCCGTCGAGGTCGCGTGGCGGCTGGGCCTCGACCAGCCCGCCGCCTTCGACGTGAGCGCCGGTTGCGCGGGGTTCCTGTGCGCGCTGGACCACGCGATCGCGGTGGTCGAGTCCGGACGTGCCGAGCACGTCCTCGTCTGTGGCGCGGAGGCCATGTCGCGCCTGACCGACACGACCGACAGGTCCACCGCCGTGCTCCTCGGCGACGGCGCGGGGGCCGTCGTCGTCTCGGCGGCGGGGCGGGCACGGCGGCCGTACTTCGCGCTCGCCTCGGACGGCCGGCAGATCGAGTTGCTCTACGTCGATCGCCGGGAACGGCTGCTGCGGATGCGCGGACGCGAGATCTACGAGCACGCGGTGGAGGCCATGGCCGGGCACACCAGGCTCGTTCTCGACGCCTGCGGGCTGGGTGCCGAGGACCTCGATCTGTTCGTCGCCCACCAGGCCAACGCGCGCATCGTTCGCGCGGTCGCCCGGGAGCTCAAGGTGCCGGACGACCGGGTCTTCCTCAACATCGACCGGGTCGCCAACACCTCCGCCGCGTCCATCCCGCTCGCTTTGGCGCATGCGCAGGAGGAGCGGGTCCTCCGACCCGGAGCGCTGCTGGGCCTCGCGGTTTTCGGAGCGGGGTTCACCTGGGGCGCGGGGGTCGTCACCTGGAAGGACGGGGTTCCCGCGGCGCCCGCCGGGCACGAGGGCTGAGCGGGCGTCCGCGGGAGAAGGGAGGGGCACCCTCACGACTGGCGCCTCGGGAGGGTGCAGGCGGCTACGGCGGTGACCAGCGCGAGGGCGGCCTCGACCAGTTCCGCGGTGACGGTGGCGGAGCCGAACCCGTGTCCGGCGGCCACCGAGAAGAACAGGGTGCCGATGCCCGCGACGCCCAGCGCTGTCGCCGTCTGCTGGGTGGTGGTCAGCACGCCGCTGGCGACGCCGGCCCGTTCCGGAGGGACGCCGATGAGGACCAGGCCGGTCAGGGGGATCGCGATCAGCCCCTGACCGAAGCCGATCACCACCAGCGCGGGCGCCAGCGACAGCGGGGTCAGGCCGTCGTAGTTCGACCAGGCCTGCAGGGCCGTGATGGCGAAACCCACGGCGAGCAGGAGAGCGCCGGCGACGGTCACGTACTTGCCGAACCTGGGGACCAGCCGGGGGCACAGCAGCGAGGCGGTCAGGAAGGCGATGGCGTAGGAGATGTAGGTGAGACCCGACTCCAGGGGCCCCAGGTGCATGCCGTACTGCAGTGAGATCGTGGTCGTCAGGATCATGCCGCCGAACGCGGGGAAGAAGGCCAGCGTCGTCAGCAGGCCGCGCCGCATGCTCGGAGCGCGCAGCAGTGACGGCGGCAGCAGCGGTGCCTTGCCGTGACGCTCCTCACGCGACTGCACGACGGCGAAGCCGACGGCGGCGAACGGTACGGCGGCCAGGAGGATCCAGCACCACAGCGGCCAGTTCTCGTCCCGGCCGAGGGTCAGGGGCAGCATGAGCAGCAGGACGGTGGTGGCGAGCAGGGCGGTGCCCGGCCAGTCGATGGACAGGGCCTTGGGCGCGCGGCTCTCCGGGACGACGCGGCGGGCGGCGAGGATGCCCAGAATGCCGATCGGGATGTTGACGAGGAAGATCGGCCGCCAGGACAGGCCGAAGAGGTCGGCGGACACCACCAGCCCGCCGAGGATCTGCCCGGCGGCCGCCGAGACGCCCAGCGTCGCGCCGAAGATCCCGATGGCCCGCTGGCGTGCCGCGCCCTGGTAGAAGACCTGGATGGTGGCCAGCACCTGCGGAACCATGAGGGCGGCGGTGCCGCCCTGGAGCACCCGAGCGACGATCAGCAGCGCGGCGTTGGGCGCGAGCCCGCAGATCGCCGAGGCGACGGTGAAGCCCGCCATGCCCGTGACGAACAGCCTCTGGCGTCCGAAGGCGTCACCGAGCCGCCCGCCGATGACCAGAAGGCAGGCGTAGGCGACGGTGTAGCCGGCCACCACCAGCTCCAGCTCGGCCGGACCGGCGCCGAGAGTGCGGGAGAGAGTGGGCAGCGCGACGTTGACGACGAACACGTCGATGATGTTGAGGACGTATCCCAGCAGGATGACGGGGAGAAGCCAACGGCCCGGTCTCGTGACCTCGCCGGCTGAGGTGGGGACGGTAACTGCCATGTGTGCACCGTGCCCGGCTCTCCTACCTGGTGCCAGGAGCCGGTTTATCCTATTACTGGCACAACCCTGGTCCCGCGCCGCCGACGGCGGCATGCTGGCATGGTGACAGTCACGATCCTCGGCACCGAGACGGGCGCACAAGGCAGCGCGACGGGAGCACAACGCGGCGCGACGGAAACCCAGCGCGGTGAAAGGGGAGCGCAGCGCGGCGAGACGGGATCACAACGCAACGCCGACGCCGCGCGGCGGCAGGAGCTCGGCGCCTTCCTGCGGTCGAGGCGGGACCGGCTCGCGCCCGAAGCGGTGGGCCTGCCGTCCACGGGCCGCCGCAGGGCGCCCGGCCTGCGCCGGGAGGAGGTCGCCCAGCTCGCCGGCGTCGGAGTGACCTGGTACACCTGGCTGGAGCAGGGGCGGCCGATCAACGTCTCGGCCCAGGTCATCGACGCGATCGCCCGGGCCCTGCGGCTGGACAACGACGAGATCGCCCACCTGTTCACCCTGGCGGGGCTGCCCGCACCCACCGTCGTCAGCGAGGACGAGGTCATCGCCGCGTCGCTGTCGGCCATCCTCGACGGCCTCGACCCGCTGCCCGCCTACGCCGTCTCCGCCCGGTACGACCTTCTGGCGTGGAACCGTTCCTGCACGAAGCTGATGGGCGACTTCGCCCGGCTGCCTCCGCACCGCCGCAACATGCTGTGGCTGCTGTTCGTCGAGCGGTCGTTACACGAGCTGGTGGGCGGCTTCGACACCGAGACCGGAACCCAGTGCGTGGCCAGGTTCCGCCGGAACTTCGCCGCCCACATCGGCGACCCCGCCTGGCAGGCTCTGGTCGACGAGCTGTACGAACGGTCCGAGGAGTTCCGCCGGCTGTGGGACCGGCACGACGTCGCCTCGAACTCCTCGAAGATCAAGAACTTCCGTCACCCCGTGGTCGGCCATCTTCGCCTCGCGTCCACCACGCTCTGGCTGGCGGACCAGCCCGGGGCGCGCCTGGTCGTCTACAACCCCGTGGACAGCCGGGGCCGGGATCTCCTCGAACGGCTGACGTACCTCACCGACACGACCTAGCCACCGAGAGGTCAGCGGGGGATGAGCCGCCCCGCTCACGACGGCGTTCTGAACGGAGCCATACGTTCATCGGATCGAACCGGCATCCGCGTCGTTCGCCGCGAGGGCGTCGCCGAGGGGCGTGCGGTAGTACAGGACCGATCGCCCCGTCCGGCGGCGCCGTACGAGACCGGCGTCGAGGAGCACCTTGAGGTGGCGGCCCACGGACCCCAGCCCCTGGCCGGTCAGCGCCACGAGGTGCGTGGTGCTCTTCGGCGCGGAGAGCAGCACGAGCACCTGCGCCCGCGCCGGGCCGAGCAGCCTGCCGAGCGCCTCGGGCGCCGGCGCCCGGCCGGGCTCGGCCAGCGTGCCCGAGCAGGGGTAGACCAGGGCGTAGTGCCGGCCCGCCGTCCAGGCGGTCCACGCCTGGCGGGGAGTGACCGGGACGAACATCAGCCTGGCCCCGCCGATCTGCCTCGGCGGGTAGTCATAAGTGTTGATCTGCAGCCGGTTGTCGCCGAGCCAGCGCATCCCCTTGCGCATGTCGTTCAGCGCGGCGGCCCACCCGCCCTGGCTCACATGGCCCACGCGGGCGACGATGTCGGCCTCCATGATCCGCCGGCGGCGCGGCCAGTCGGGCAGCACGGTTCGCGTCCACACCCACTCCAGCAGGCCGGCCGCCCGCTCGGGCAGGTCGGGACGGCGCAGCGGCTCCGGCAACGGGCCGCGCAGCGCCACCTCGATGTCGGCGTGCGCGGTCTCGGGCGGGGTCGCGCGGACGCGGGCCAGCTCCTCCTCGAAGGCGGGCTCGCCCTCGCCGGTGGGCGCGGGCGTGAGGAAGTCGGCGGTCCAGTTGCGTCCCCGCGCGGCCTTCAGCAGCAGCGCCGTGATCGGGTCGCCGGCCAGGCGGGACCGGTAGGCGGGCAGGTGCGTGTCGAGCCATGCCCGCTCGCCCGGATGCGCCGCCGACGCTCTTTCCAGCGTGAACAGGCAGGCCGTGGCCTCGGCCAGCGGGGAGATCACGAACCGGCTCTCCGCGAGGGTGTCGGCGTTGACCAGCCACCAACCCATGTTTCGCCTCCCCGCGAAACAATAACGGCGCAGCGCGGCGGTGATCGAGGCTCCCCTCATGCGTACCTATCGGGAACTGTTCCGCACCCCGGAATTCACGCCCTTGTTCACCGTCGCGTCCGCGCAGGTGGCGGCATCGACCGTGAGCGGCCTGGCGCTCGGCACGCTCGTCTACGGGGCGACGGGGTCGCCGCTGCTGTCGGCCCTGAGCATGTTCGGCGCGTCCTTCGCACAGGTGCTCGGGGCGACGGTGCTGCTGTCGGCCGCCGACCGGCTGCCCCCGCGCGCCGCGATGACGGCGCTGGCGTTGGTCCACTGCGCCGGCACGGCCGCGCTCGCCGTGCCCGGGCTGCCGCTGTGGGCCGTGTTCGCCGTCGTCCTCGGCATGGGGCTCGCCGCCTCCCTCGGCGGCGGAGTCCGGTTCGGGCTGCTCAACGAGATCCTGCCCAGGGACGGTTATCTGCTCGGCCGCTCGGTGCTCAGCATGTCGGTCGGCGTGCAGCAGATCATCGGCTTCGTCACCGGAGGCGTGCTCGTGACCGCGCTGTCCCCGCGCGGCACCCTGCTCGCCGGGGCGGTGCTGTATCTCGCCGCCGCGGCCGTCGCCCGGTGGGGGCTCACCGCCCGCCCGCCCCGCGCGCAGGGACGGCCCTCGCCCGCGGAGACGTGGCGGATCAACCGCGCGCTCTGGTCGTCAGGGGCGCGCCGCCGCCTCTATCTCGCCCTGTGGGTGCCGAACGGCCTGATCGTCGGCTGCGAGTCGCTGTACGTCGCCTACGACTCCCGGCACGCCGGGCTGCTGTTCGCCTGCGCCGCCGCCGGGATGCTCACCGGTGACACGCTGATGGGACGGTTCGTCCCCAAGCGGTGGCGCGAGCGGCTGAGCGCTCCGCTGCGGCTGCTGCTCGCCGTGCCGTACCTGGTCTTCCTCCTCCACCCGTCACTGCCGGTCGCGGTCGCCGCCGTCATGCTCGCCTCGGCCGGATATTCGGCGAGCCTGCTGCTCCAGGAACGCCTCATGGCGGTCACTCCGGAGGAGATGAGCGGGCAGGCGCTCGGGCTGCAGTCGTCCGGCGTGCTCACCATGCAGGGGGTCGGCGCGGCGATCGCGGGGGCGGTGGCCCAGTTCACCTCGGCCGCGGCCGCCATGGGCGTGATGGCGGTGGCCTCCGTCGCGGTCACCCTCGCGCTGGCGCCCGGCCTGCGGGCCGACGCGGCTGCGGGGGTCCGCTCCTCCACACCTGCTGTGGGGGTGGCTCGGCCCCGCCAGGGACGCGCTACTCCTTATGGGCGAAAGTGATGGACTCCTTGTGCGCGAACGCGGCGGGCTCCTGGGCGCGCGCCAGGGCCGCGACCGCGGCGATGGCCGCGAGAGCCTGGGCGCCCGGCGGGCCGCCGTGGCCGTGGCCGTCCACGGCGGCCCGCGCGACGGCGAGAAGCGCGTCGAGTACGCCCTCCCGGGGGTGGTAGTGCGCGACCGTCAGCAGCACACCCCCCACGGTGTCGTCCAGTTCCTTGTGAGCCTGGGCCGGCGTGTCCTGGACGAAGTCCCGCAGCCGGTCGAGAGAGGTCTCGCTGACCAGCCCGACGGCGTTGAGGTATTCACCGGCACGCAGCAGCGTACGGATCCGGACCTCGGCGGGGCTCCCGTCGTCCCCGTCCAGATCGGGACTGTTCAGTGCGGCTTCCACAGCCCAACCGAGCCGAGCCGCCTCGTCCAGAGAGATGCTCATGGGGGATTCCTCTCGTCTACCGGCTGTTGTCGAGTATCACGGCATCGTGGACTCGGGTGACGGAGGTTGACGAAAATGGACGGCTCAGAACGGCGGCTCAGAACGGCGGCTCACAGTTCGGCCAGGTGCCGTCTCACCTCGTCCGCCTCGGGGAGGTCCAGCTCGTCGAAGAGCGTGAGCGCCCGCCGCCACGCCTCGGCGGCCCGCGGCGTGGCGCCGTGCAGGCGGGCGATCCCGACCAGAGCCCTGGCCTCCTCGTAACGGTCGCCGGTCGAGGCGACGCGGGCGAGCGCGGCGTCGTAGTGCGCCTGCGCCGGCTCCCGCTGGCCCATGGCGCTCAGCGTGTCGCCCAGGCCGACCAAGGCGCTGGTCTCCGTCTCGGCCTCGCCGATCTCCCGTGCCGTCGTCACGGCCAGGTGGAACTGCTCGAGCGCCTCCTGGTGCCGTCCCTGCCGCAGTTCGAGCGTGCCCAGGCCACACCTGCTGTCGGCCTCGCCCACCCGGTAACCGGCCTCCAGGTAGATGGGCAGCGCCGAGTCGTGGCAGAGGCGCGCATCGTCCCAGCGGCCCAGCTTCGTGCGGACGTTGCCGAGGTTGGTGAGCGCGACGGCCACGCCCACCTGGTTGCCGATCTTCTGGTTCAGCGCGAGCGCCTGCTCGTAGTGCTCCTGCGCCTCGCCGAGGCGGCCCAGCCGCTCGTACGCGGCTCCGAGATTGTTGAGGGCGCGGCTCTCGCCGAGCTGGTTACCGGTATCGCGGTGCAGGCCGAGGGCGCGCACATGGTGCGCGATGGCCTGCCGATACTCGCCGAGCTGAAGGTGGACCGTGCCAAGGCCGTACAGGACGGTTCCCTGCGCCGTCCGATCGCCCAGCGTCTCCCACAGGGCCAGCGCCTCGAGCAGGTGGTCGCGGGCCTCGATGTAGCGCCCGCCACGCCAGCACACGATGCCCAGCCCGTGCAGGGCCTCGGCCTGCCCGGCCAGGTCGCCGCCGTCCCGGTACAGGCTCAGCGCCGCGCGGTGGTGCTCCCCCGCGGCGGCGTAGTCGCCGAGCCGCCGGTGGGTCACGCCCAGCCTGTTCAACGCGCCGGCCCGATCCTCGGGGGAGCCCGCGGCATCGAGCGCGTGGCCGTGCAGCGCCAGTGCGGCGCCGAACTGCCCCAGCGTGTCGAGACGGCCGGACAGCGCGGCCGAAAGGGGGCCCGCGTGGCTCGGTCGCGTACGCGCCAGGGTCAGCAGGTTGGGCAGCTCGCGCACCAGCCACTTCCCGTCGTGCAGCGCCACGGCGGCCTGGTAGTGATCGGCCAGCCGGGTGAGCGCCGGCGCGGCGTCGGCGTGATCCTGCTCGGCCCCGTACGCGCGGAGCAGGTCGTGCATGCCGTACCGGCCCATGGGGGTCTCCTCCACCAGGTGGCTCTGGCACAGGACGTCCACCAGCCGGGCGGCGACGGTGTGGTCGAGCCCCAGGAGGGCGGCGACCGCGGGGAGGTCGAGGTCGGCGTACGGGTGGGCGCTCAGGAGGAGGAAGGCGCGGTCCGCCGCGGCCGACAGGTTCCTCCGTGACCAGGAGAAGACGGCGCGTACGGCCGTGTACTCGTCGTCTCCCGCCGCGAGGAGGTCGAGCCTGCGCGACTCGTCCCGCAACTGGCCCACCAGGTCCGCGAGCGTGAGGCGGGGACGGGCGATCGCCAGCTCCGCCGCCACGCGCAGGGCGAGCGGCAGCCGCGCGCACAGCTCCGCCAGCGTCGCCGCCTGCTCCGGCTGGGCGTCCACCCGCCCGCCGAGCAGCGTGCGCAGCAGCGCCACCGCCTCCTCGCCGGTGAGCAAGTCGAGGCCGATCCGTACGGCACCGTGCCGGGCGACCAGGGCGGGCAGCGTGTCGCGGCTGGTGATCAGGACCAGGCAGGTGCCCGACCCGGGCAGCAGCGGGCGCACCTGGGCCACCGTATGGGCGTTGTCCAGGAGGACCAGCATGCGGCGATCGGCCGTCAGCGTGCGCAGCCGCGCGGCGCGCTCGCTCTCGCGCTGCGGGATGGCCGAGTCCGGCACGCCCAGGGCACGCAGGAGCGTCTCCAGGGCCTCGCCGGGCTCCAACGGCTGGTCCGGATCGTAGCCGCGCAGGTTCAGGTAGAGCTGGCCGTCGGGGAAGTGCGCGGCGACGCGGTGGGCCCAGTGCACGGCCAGAGCCGTCTTGCCGACTCCCGCCGGGCCGGAGACCAGCGCGATGGGGGCGGGGCCCGAGGGGCGCAGGAGGGGATCCAGGGCGGCGAGCTCGTGGGCACGCCCCGTGAACCCCCTGACGTCGGTGGGAAGCTGGCGGGGCACCGCGGCGGGCGCCCCGGCAGACGCCGCGGTCTCGGCGGCGGGCGGCCGGGGCGTCGTGGCGGCCAGCCAGAGCCGGTGGAAGTGCTCGACGTCGCCGTGCAAGGTCTCCACGATCAGCTCGAGCAGCCCCCACCGGGGGACCCTCGCCGTGGAGAACGCCGCCGAGATCGTCGTACGGCTGCAGCCCACCTCGCCCGCCATCTCGCGCAGGCTGGGCCAGCCCGCCTGATGGTGCAGATCGTGCAACGCGTCGAAGAGCTGACGGACCGGACCGTCCGGCAGCCGAGGTCTCGGTAACGCCGCCACACCACGACGGTGCAGGGAGCCGTCCGGTTTCGTCAACATCCGGCAACCGGCTTCCGGGCGCTCCAACACTCGGAGTCGTTCCCAGCGAACGTCGTCCCCAGCGAACAGGGGAAGGAGCCCCAATGCTGACGTCAGATCTTTCCGACGGCTTCTTCGAGGCCGTCACGGCCACGTCCGACACCCTCGGCTGCGCGCCGCTCGACCTGCTCGGCGTGATGATGAACGAGAGCGGTGTCAAAGCCGCGGCGCACAACCCCAACGGCGACGCCAGCGGCCTGATCCAGTTCATGCCGCAGACCCTCGTCAACCTCGGCTGGACCGAGGGCCACGACGCGTTCAGGAGCCTGAGCGCCGAGGAGCAGATGCCCTTCGTGGAGCGCTACTTCACGCCGTACGTCCACCAGGACCTGAGCTCCGCCGCCCGCCTCTACCAGGCCACCTTCCTGCCCGCCACGCTCGGCCTCGGCTCCGGCTTCGACGTGGTGATCTGCGACAAGGACGGCCTGAACTCCTTCGCCTACGGCCCCAACCAGGGCTTCGACCGGGACCACAAGGGCTCCATCACCGTCGGCGACCTGCAGGCCGCCGTCGACCGCGCCTGCCAGGGGTTGCGCTGGGACGAGATCGCCGGCCGGGCCAACGGCACCTTCGCCGACGGGGTGATCGACCTGACGGTGACCTCGGGCGTGCAGGCGGCGCTGGCGGCGCTCGGCTACGACCCCGGCCCGGTCGACGGCCGGAGCGGCCCGCGGACCGTCGGGGCCATCGCGCAGTTCCAGTCCGACAACGGCCTGTCGGAGTCGGACGGGGATCTCGGCGACGAGACGCGCTCCGCGCTCGGCGCCGCCCTGGACGGCATCGGCGTCTCCCACACCGGCTTCTAACTCATCGGAGGTCAACCATGTCCCTCGACGAACGCATCGCGCTCACCCTCTACGACCGCATCTACCAGGTCATCAGCGGGGCCGACCCGCACTCCGGGATGCCCTCGGCCTTCGACACCGCCACCACGATGTTCGCGATGGCCCAGCGCGGCATGGTCCTCAACGCCGCCGACTACCGCAACCCGTGGTCCCCCGGCAACACCGACGGCAGCATCCAGGCGGCCTTCAACATCGCCTCCCTCGTCGACGACATCCCGGCCGTGAGCCACATGTACGCGCCGACCGGGCGCTCCGTGTCGGACGTGTACTCGAAGATGGTCAGGACGGTGCACGTCTCCGAGCCGCCGCCCTCACCCGAGATACAGCGCCAGCGCGACGAGCTCAAGAAGGTCCTCTTCGAGCGGGCCAAGGACGACGACGGCCACGAGATCGAGCGCCCGACGGCGCTGGCGAACGCCGAGCAGCAGGCCTTCAACGACTACCAGGACGCCTACATGACGTACGTGAGTCAGTGGGCCGCCGCTCAGGACGACCCGAACCTCAAGAAGGTCTGGCCGGTCGTCGGCGCCCAGGCGCTCCAGCGGCCCAGGCGGGCCTTCGCCGACTGGGGCGCCGCCGGCCGGGACCAGATCGCCTCCACGAAGGCACAGCTCGCCACCTTGAACGAGGGCCAGGTGGCGCGCGCCTTCGCCGACGCCCAGTTCCGCCTGGTGGCGTACGAACTCGTCAACGAGCTTCAGGAGACCTTCTTCAGGACGACGATCTCCCCCTCGGACTGGGCGGGAGCCGACGCCTCCGGCTGGCCGCAGTTCACCTTCTCGGAGTCGACGCTGAAGAGCGACTTCTCCGCCGAGGCGACCTCGTGGGGTGCGTCGGCCCAGGTGAGCGTGGGCCTGTGGAGCTTCGGCGGCGGGGTGTCGTCCTCCGACAGCCGTGTGAGCATGAGCAACGACACGACCGGCGTCAGCCTCTCCTTCCGCTGGCGGGTCTGCCCCGTCTACCGCAAGTGGATGGACGGCACCCTGTTCAAGCTGCCGAACTGGGACGTCGGCACGCTGACCGGGGCCGGCGGCGTCTCCGGCGGGCCCGACCCGCTCATGCCGCTGATCCCGCAGGCGGTGGTGATCGTCCGCGACGTGCACGTGTCGGCGAACTGGTCCCACCAGGACTCCGAGCACCTCGACTCGGCCATCAGCGGCTCGGCCAGCGTCGGCTGGGGGCCGTTCGCCGTCTCGGGGAACTACAGCCACAGCTCGACCAGTGACAGGTTCGGGGCGCACCGGACCGACCAGGGCTTCGTGATCCCGGACATCCAGGTGCTCGGCTTCGTCTGCACGAAGGTGCCGCCCTGCCCGCCCAAGTAGCCGAGAAAGGGGACGACAGTGTCCGGAGCGGAAACGGCCGGAGGCCAGCTGTACGCCCAACTCGCCCAGTTGCTGGCCCCCGCCGACAGTCTCGTGGGCTCCTCGTCGATGGTGATCCTCGAACCCGCCGGCAAGGACGTCGGGCCCATGGCCTCCCTGACGGGCCCCGAGGCCAGGGAGGCCATGGCGGATCTCGCCAACGCGATCCCCGCCGTAGCCCCCTCCTTCCTGGACACCGGGAGCTTCTACGACGACATCTGGAACTTCGTGCTGACCAGCGCGCTGCCGACCGGGCCGGTCGACGACCCGGTGCGCGCGACCGTGGCCAGGGTCATCGCCGACAACCGGGCCGATTTCGAGCTCATGGGCCTGGCCCGGCTCGATCTGCCCGCGGATCTGTACCATCCGGTGCTGGCCGCGCCGGCCGCCTGGCTCGGCCCTGACGGCTGGAGTTCCGCATCGTTCCGGGTGGGCGGCGAGGACGCCGATCCCGTGCCTCGGGCCGCTCCGGACCTGTTCATCCCGGAGGAGATCCCGGAGCTGACCTGGCGCGAGATCGATCCGCTGGAGCCGGAGGGGAGCGGTCCGGACCCCTTCAAACAGCCGGACCTCCTCAAACAGCCGGAGACCCTCACGCGGCGAGACGTCTTCAAGCAGCCGGAGCTGGTCATCCCGGTACAGCGGCGATCGGCACTGAACGACTCGCGCCTGCTGAAGCAGCTCCTGGAAGGGATCCGGACGAGGGAGCCGGTCATGCCGTCCGAGGGGCTGGTCTGGAGGGACGTCTTCACGGTGTCCAGGGCCGTCGAGACGACCGGGAAGCAGAGCCGGACGACCTCCCGGTTCCGGCTGTCCTTCGACTACCGGGTGGTGGGACTGCGCCGGCCCTGGCTGGAGCCGCAGTTGTGCCACCTCGGCGGCTGGATCATCCCCGGCCTGCCCGCGCACGGCCTGTCCACCGGGCTGCTCACGGACAACAAGGGGCTGATGCCGGTCCTCACCACCCGGATGCTCGTGGTACGCGACCTCGTCGTCGAGGCCGAGTGGAGTGACGCCGACCGGGAGAAGGCCAGGAGCGGCGCCACGGTCGCCTTCGGTCCCTTCAAGGTGGCGGGCGAGGCGGCGTTCGACGGCACCCGCCTGACCCGCGCCGATCCGCAGGTCGTCGCCTGGCTCGCCACCGTCGTCCCCGCCTGCCCGGCTCCGTAGGGCGGGGGCGTGCCAGGTCATGAGAGCGAGCCGGAAGCGCGGGTGAACCCCGATTCCGGCTCGCTGTCACGCCGACGATCACCATCGGCGGCTCCTGCCCGTATCGCACCGCCCGGCCACGAGGAGAGGTTGGAGTAGCGTTGAGAACCGTGTCAGATCACAAAGGCATCCGGCATGTCGAGATCGGCGTCGCCGACCTGGCCCGCTCGCTCGACTTCTACCGCGACCTGCTGGATCTCACCCCTGCCGAGGGTCCGGCGGAAGGTCCGGGCGTCGCCTGGCTGCCGGCGGGATCCGTGCTGCTCAAGCTGGTCGAGACGGGCGACGGCGATCTCGGCGGCTGGGTGAACGACGACCTCCAGCGCGGCATCCGGCACATCGGCTTCAAGGTCGGCGACGTCGATCTGCGGGCCGAGCGCGTCCGCGACGCCGGGGTGCCCTTCACGCTGCCGCCGCTCGACGCGGTCGGCGGCGTGCGCATCGCGTTCTTCCAGGACCCGGACGGCACCCACCTGGAGATCACCGACAACCACCTCCGGTATCACCGGGTCGCCTCGCCGGAACTGGCCGAGCGCGAACGGCTGGCCGCCCTGAGCAGGCCGCGTACGGCGCCGCCGGTCTTCGACCACGTGGCGGTCACGTCCGCCGGCCTCGACGCCGCGCTGGCCTTCTACCGGGACACGCTCGGCTACGAGGTCATCGGCCAGATAGCGCAGGACCAGGACCCGCGAGGCTTCCTGATCACCTATCTGCTGGCCGGGGACGCGGTCCTGGAGGTGTTCACGTTCACCGCCCCCACGACCGCGAGCCCGTGGACCCCCGACCCGTGCCGGCGGGGTTTCCGGCACGTCGCCATCGCCGTCGAGGACCCGGAGGAGGCGGCCTCGCGGCTGACGGAGGCGGGCGCGAGGGTGGCCCACAACGGCGTGGTGGTGGACGCGGACGGCGTGCCCCTTGTGACCGTCTGATGTGACCGTCTGATCCCCGATGATCAGACGTGCTGCCGGGCGTCGACCGGCAGCGGGATCAGGGCCTCGACCACGGTTCCGCCGCCGGTCCGGGAGGTGATCGCACAGGTGCCGCCGAATTCGGCCGCACGCTCGCGCATGGAGGTCGTTCCGACTCCGGCACGTGCCGCCGGGGGCAGTCCGGCGCCGTCGTCGCTGATCCGGACCCGCACCGTGCCGGTCCGCGTCACCTCCACCTCCACCTCCGCCGCGCCGGCGCGGGCGTGCCTGCGGACGTTGGTGAGCGCCTCCTGGACGATGCGGTAGACGGCCGTCTCCACGGCGGACGGCAGACCGGCCAGGTCGCCCGACACCGTGACCCGGGTCGCGGGCGGCCCCTCCCCGGCGAGTGCCCGGATCGCCCCTTCCAGGCCGAGGTCGTCCAGTGCCGGGGGACGCAGGCCGTACACGAGCCTGCGGATGTCTCCCGCGACGGCGTCCATTCCCGTGCGCAGGTCGGCGAGCAGGCTGTCGGCCTTCGCCGAGTCCTGCAGCGTGATCCTGGCCATGTTGATCGTCATGGCCATGGTGCTCAGCGTCTGGCCGAGGCCGTCGTGCAGGTCGCGGCGGATCCGCCGGCGTTCCTCCTCCCGCGCGGCGAGGACGCGCTCCCGCGAGCGCCGCAGGTCGGCGGACACCCGCACCGCGTGGGCCGCGTCTGCGGCGTAGGGCGCGAGCGCGGCCAGCACGCGGTCGTGTGCGAGCGCGAACCGGCGTGGTCCGCGCGGACCGATGAGGAGGCTGCCCACCAGCTCGCCGTGCCAGACGAGCGGGATCCGCCGGGGATCGGGGCCGACGTCGCCGCACTCCAGAGGGCCGGGCAGCCCGTCGGTGACCTCCACGGCCACGCCGGTGACGCCCAGGCCGTCATGCAGGGTGGCGACCACGGATGCCAGCGCCTCGGCCGGTCCCGCCTGGCGCAGCCGGTCGACGAGCGCTTCGGCGAGGAGCCGGGGATCGCCCGCGCCGCCGTACGGCATCCTCTGTGTCCGGTGCCGGAGCGCGCGCCACACGCGGGGGAGGAGACTGCCGGACAGCCCGGCGGCCAGGACGCCCACGAGCCCGGCGGCGCCGACACCTGTCAGATCGAGACCGGTGACCGGCGACGCGGCCGTGGCGGAGACGAGCACGCCGGCAGGTGCGATCGCGGCGGCCGGCGCCGCCAGGCCGATCACGGCTGAGGCCCACATGGCCTGGGCGGGGTGGGGGACGAGCTCACGACGGGCACTCCTCGGTGGCCGGCGGACCATCCGCCGCCTACCGAGAACGATGACCGAGCGCTGTCCCGGTTCGCATGAGCCCGCGGTCCCCTTCCTGCATGGCAATTGTCCCGTCCGAATGGGACACGGGCGGCGCAGAGAGCGCGTCCTGCCTGCTCACGCGTGGAGGGCCGGCACCCCCGATCAGACGGGGCGGGGCGCCTCGTCCGGGACGGGCGGCGCGTAGCCGGCGTTCACGAGGTGGGGGAACAGATGCGCGGACAGGACGGCCCGATGGGTCGGGGTCGCCTCCGCGTGCCGTCGCCGGCCCTCCTCGGTGACGTGCACGAACACCCCGCGACGGTCCGCCTCGCACAACGCGCGGGCGACCAGCCCCTCACGTTCCAGCCGGGCGATGAGGCGTGACAGCGCGCTCTGGCTCAGGTGGACCTGGCCGGCGAGCTCCTGCACGCGGAACTTGACCGTATCCGGCTCCGTGCAGAGGGACTGGCCCTCCACGAGGCGCTCCAGCACCTCGAACTCGCTCACACCGAGCCCGTGCTTGTCGCTCAGCTCCCGCTCCAGCGCGCACGACACCTCCGCGTGCCGGGCGAGCAGTTCGCGCCAGGCCATGACCACGAAGCCGGCGTCGATGTCGTTCATGCGAGACCGCCTTTCTCGGCGCGACCATACCATGCGCACACATTAGATGCAAACGCATTAAGTGCTTGTGCATTGAATGCATGTGCATGTAAGTTTCCGTGCCATGACTTCCTCCACTCGGGACGAGCGCTGGGGGGCCCGCCTGTGGGGTGCCCTCACCGTCCTTTGCGCCGTCGTGTTCCTCGACGCCCTTGACGTGTCGATGGTCGGGGTGGCGCTCCCGTCCATCCAGGCCGATCTCGGCATGTCCACCTCCTCGCTGCAGTGGGTGGTGAGCGGCTACGTGCTGGGGTACGGCGGTCTGCTGCTGCTCGGGGGCCGGACCGCCGACCTGCTCGGCCGCCGCCGGGTGTTCCTGACCGCCTTGGCCGTCTTCGCGGTCGCCTCGCTGCTCGGCGGGCTGATGAGCGACGGGACGCTGCTGATCGCGGCCCGTTTCGTGAAGGGCGTCAGCGCCGCGTTCACCGCGCCCGCCGCGTTGTCCATCATCACCACGACCTTCGCCGAAGGTCCCGCCCGCAATCGGGCCCTGAGCATCTTCACCGCCTGCGGCGCCAGCGGGTTCTCGCTCGGACTGGTCCTGTCCGGCGTGCTCACCGAGATCGGATGGCGCTGGACGTTCCTCATGCCGGTGCCCGTCGCGATCATCGCTCTGGTGGCCGGGCTGCGGCTGCTCGAGCGGGGTGAGGAGCGCGGCGAGGGCGGCCACGACCTCCTCGGCGCCGCGACCATCACCGCGGCCATGCTGCTCCTGGTCTTCGCCGTGGTGGAGGCGCCCAAGGTGAGCGTGGTGCGCACCGTGCTGTCGCTCGCGGGGGCCGCCGCTCTGATCGGCCTGTTCGTCTGGCTTGAGCGCCGGGTGCGGCACCCGTTGGTCCGGCTCGGCATCCTGCGCTCCGCGCCGCTCGCCCGGGCCAACATCGGCTTGGTCATCCTGTTCGGCTCGTACGTCGGCTTCCAGTTCGTGGCGATGCAGTACTTCCAGAACCTGCTGGGCTGGAGCGCCTTGCAGACCGCCCTCGCGTTCCTGCCGGCGGGGCTGCTGGTCGCGATCAGTTCGACCAAGATGGGCGGCTTCGCCGACCGCTTCGGCACCGCGCGCCTGATCGTGGTGGGCTCGGTGGCGCTGCTCGCGGGGTACGCGGTGTTCCTGCGGGTGGACCTCCACCCCAGCCTGCTCACGATGGTGCTGCCGGGCATGGTCCTGCTGGGCATCGCGTTCGCGCTGTCGTTCCCCTCGCTCAACATCCAGGCGACCGCCGGGGTCGACGACGATGAGCAGGGGCTGGCCTCGGGCCTGCTGAACACCTCCGGCCAGGTCGGCGGAGCCGTGGTGCTGGCGATCGTCACCGCCGTCCTGACCTCGGGGGCGGACGGCGGCGACCCGATCGCCCGCTTCCGCGCCGCGATCGTGGTCTCGGCCGGGTTCGCCCTTGTCGGCCTGGCCGTCGCCCTCACCGGGCTCCGGTTCAGGCGACAGCCGGTCGAGGCACGGGAGGAGCCGGTGCTGGAGACGGTCTGACCCGTCCGCCGGTTCCCTGCCGTCGTCGGCAGAGGGGCGTCCCGGTCGCCGGGGCGCCCCTTTCCGCCGTCCGGCTCAGCACGGCCAGATCAGCACGGCCAGATCAGCACGGCCAGATCAGCACGGCCAGATCAGCACGGCCAGATCAAGACGCCCGGCTCAGCACGTCCGGGTGAGCATGCCCGGGTCAGCGCAGCGTGCCGGGGACCCAGAGGGCGGGCACGCCGCCCGCCTCGTCCAGAGAGATCGGCCGGGCCGCCCCGGTGCGCACGTCGACCGCGTGGACCGAGTATTCCTCCTCCTCCTCCTCGTCATCGTCGCGGATCCGCTCCGCCTCCACGATCACCTCGTGCTCGCTCGCCCAGCCGCGTACGGCGATGACGTGCGCGTCCTCGGGGAGGGCCGCCTCGCGCCGGGTGAGCACCCGGCCGCTGGCGGAGTCGAGCGTGACCAGCAGGCCGTGGTCGTCCTCGGCCGGGTGGGCGCGCTCGGCCGCCACGGCGATGGCGCGTCCGTCCGGGGAGACCGCGGCGCCGGCCCGGAACAGCGCCGAGTCGATGGGCGTACGGCTCAGCGTGCGCCCGTCCGGCCGCACCCGCAGCAGAACGGTCGTCGTGAGCCGGCCGGGAGCCGCGTCGCTGTCCCACGTGGCCGTGCCCGTCACCGTGCCGTCGTCCGAGACGGCCAGCACCCGCATCCGCCGGGGCAGCGTCCTGACCCGATAGTTGGCGAGGTTCTGCACCCGTGGATGGAGCGCTTCGGCGGCCGGGCCGAAGTCGGCGGCCATCCACCGTCCGCTGGGCGAGATGACGAGGTGGGTGTCCTCCGGTGACACCGCCTCGGCGAGCGGGACCATGTCGGTCCTCCTCGTCGTGGTGTCGAGCCGATCGATGAGGACGAAGTCGGACGACGCCGCGCTGAAGTAGACCAGGCGGTTGCCGTCCCTGCTGATCGCGAGGAGAGGCTGCCATCCGTCGCTGAGGGCGGGGGACACGTCCGCCACGCGCCACTGCTCGCCCGTGGTCGCCACCACGCGCCACTGGGCGCAGCCGTTGTCCGCGAACTCGTCGGCGAACACGTCATAGTCGTCGGCCGTGCAGAACCCCCGGTAGGCGAAGCGTACGGGGGCGGGCAGGGCGGGCGGGAGCCTGGGAGCCGCGGCGCTCTCGTCCAGCACGCCGGGGGAGGCGCCGTCCGCGCTCCGCCCGGCGCGCCCGAGCAGGCCCGCCGCGCCGAACGCGAGGGGAACGACCACCAGGGCGGCGAGCGTGACGCTCATAGTGGTGACCAGGGCGCGACGTCGTGTGCCGTGCCGCCGGCCGACCCGCGCGGCCTCGGCGGCGAGCGGGACGGGGTCGAGCGCGGGCATCCCCGCGGACAGGACGGCCAGCTCCCTGCGCAGGGCCGCCTCCCACGGACCCTCGCCGCGATCGTCCGGACCTGTGCCGCCTTGGGGAAAAGCGGGGGGAGAAGCGGGCGGAGAGGTGAGAGCGGCGGGCGGGGCGAACGGCGCCGCGGGAGGCGTGATCTCCGCGGGTCTGGCCCCAGGAAGCGCGGCCTCAGGAAGCGCGGTCTCGGGGAGCGCGGTCTCCGGGTGCGCGGCGTGGGACACCGGGCCGGCGGCGTGGCCCGTCTGCCACGGTGACGCCCAGGAGGTCATCGAGGGGTCGGAGGCCTGGGACGGCGACGCCCAGGAGGTCGCCGAGGGGCCGGAGGCCTGGGACGGCGACGCCCAGGAGGTCGCCGAGGGGCCGGACGCCGCGCCGCGTGTGCCGCCACCCCTCTCCCCGTCCTCGTGGTCCGGCGCCGCACGGCGCCGGACCGTCTCCGGCGGCATCCCCTCCGGTGCGGACGCCTCCGAGGCCGGGGAACTCTTGACGGATTCCGAGGGCGTCTCGTCCGGGGCCGTCCCCTCCGCTGGCTCCGGCGGCGTCCCCGCCACGAACGAGGCGGGAAGGCGGTTGCGCAGTTCGGCGACGGCGAGCACGGTCTCGGTGTTGGCCGTCCGCGCGTCCATGCGGCACAGACCGGCCGCCTGCCAGGTGGTGTGCCCGTCGTGGAAACAGGCCACGACCAGGGCGCGGCGCCGCGGCGTCAGCCCGGTCAGCGCCTCCGCGAGGGCCGCCGCGTCCGTGCCGGGAGTGAGGTGGCCGTCCCCGCGTGCGGCTCCGCGGGCGCGCGGGCGCTTCAGATAGGCCGCGTACAGCGCCTCACGGGCGGCGTGGGCGGGAAACGACCAGCGTACGGTGCGCCACTTGGCCGCCGTGGCCGTGAGCGCGGTCACCACGAGCGCGCGGGCGGCCCGCGGGTCGCCCGTCAGCGCCAGGGCCGTACGGGCGAGCGGCTGGGCCTGGTCGGCGGCGAAGGCGTCGAAGCCCGGCAGATCTCTCACCGCGGCTCCTCGTCCGTACGGCGACGAGGCTTGTGTCGTGTCTGGTTCACATCGCACTCCCGGCCCGGCGGTCTCTCCCGCCTCTGCAGCCGCTCAAGCGTAGTGCGAGATGTGCACATATGACGTTATTCCGGATCAACTGACACACTGGGCGGCATGGTCAGGAGGATCGAGGGCCCCACCCGCATCCCGGTGCCGGGCGGCAAGGTCATTGACGAATACGTGGGCCGTGTCAACAGCGGCGACGAGCAGGTCTCCATCGCGCACATGGTGGCCCCGCCCGGCTGGGAGGAGCCCGCGCAGACCCCGGACTTCGCCGAGTACACGCTCGTGCTCAAGGGGTCGGTCGTCGTGGAGCACGCCGGCGGCACGACCGTGGTCGAGGCGGGCCAGGCGTTCGTCAGCGAGCCCGGTGAGAAGATCCGCTACAGCTCCGGGCCGTCGGGCGCGGAGTACGTGGCCGTCTGCCTGCCCGCGTTCTCCCCGGAGACCGCCAACCGCGAGGAGTAGGGCGGCCAGGCTTAGGATTGCCGGAAGAACGACGGCGGTCGAGGAGGGTGCATGACCAGGCTGCCCACGCTGGAGGAGATTCGCAGGGCGCCCAAGGTGCTGCTGCACGACCATCTCGACGGCGGGCTGCGGACCGGCACGATCGTCGACCTCGCCCGCGAATGCGGCCACACGCTGCCGACGTACGACCCGGATGAGCTGGCGATCTGGTTCAGGGAGGCCGCGGACTCCGGTTCGCTGGAGCGTTACCTGGAGACGTTCTCCCACACCGTCGGGGTGATGCAGACCCGCGAGGCGCTGGTCAGGGTGGCCGCGGAGTGCGCCGAGGACCTGGCGGACGACGGCGTGATGTACGCCGAGGTCCGGTACGCCCCGGAGCAGCACACCTCCCGGGGACTGTCGCTCGACGAGGTCGTGGAGGCCGTGCTCGAAGGCTTCCGGCTCGGCTCGGCCGGGCCGGACGGCAGGCCGCGGATCCGGGTCGGCACCCTGCTGACGGCCATGCGCCACCAGGCCCGCTCGATGGAGATCGCCGAGCTCGCCGTACGCTACCGGGACCTCGGCGTGGTCGGGTTCGACATCGCCGGAGCCGAGGCCGGCTACCCGCCCACCCGGCACCTGGACGCGTTCGAGTACCTCCAGCGGGAGAACGCCCACTTCACGATCCACGCGGGGGAGGGCTTCGGGCTGCCGTCGATCTGGCAGGCCATCCAGTGGTGCGGCGCCGACCGGCTCGGCCACGGGGTGCGGATCATCGACGACATCACGGTGTCGGACGGCGGCGAGGCCAAGCTCGGCAGGCTGGCGGCGTACGTCCGCGACAAGCGGATCCCGCTGGAGATGTGCCCGACCTCGAACCTGCAGACCGGGGCCGCCCCGTCGATCGCCGAGCATCCGATCGGCCTGCTGCGCCGCCTGTACTTCCGGGTGACGGTCAACACCGACAACCGGCTGATGAGCGGGACGAGCGTGTCGCAGGAGTTCGCGAAGCTGGTGGACGCCTTCGGCTACGACTGGGACGACCTGCAGTGGTTCACGGTCAACGCGATGAAGTCGGCCTTCATCCCGTTCGACGAACGGCTCGCGCTGATCAACGGTGTGATCAAACCCGGCTACGCGCAGATGAAGTGGCGCGCATGAAGCCGCAGGTCTTCCGGTCGAAGGCGGCCTGGCTCTTCGGCTGGCTCTGGATGCTGTTCGCCGCCTGGAACGTGTGGGACCTGACGGCCCACGGTCACATGCCCAGCGCGCTGATCGCGGGTGCGGTGCTCGGCGTCATCACGGCGCTGGTCTTCGTGATGGCGCTGCGGCCCGCCGTCGTCGTCGAGGAGGGCGGCGTCCGCGTGCGCAACGTGCTGAGGAACGCCTACGTCCCCTGGAGCGGCGTGGACGACGTGTCCGTGACCAACGCCATCGTGATCGAGTCCGGCGACACCACCGTGCGCTGCTGGACGCCGCAGGCGACGGCCCGGGAGCGGGTCAGGGCCGCCGGGCGGGCCGCCAAGGCGGCCAAGTCTGCGAACAAGGCCGAGCGGGCGGCGGCCGAGGCCGTCGGCGCCCGTACTCATGCCGACTGGGTGGCCGACCAGCTCACCGAGATGAGCCGGTCGCGCCGGGAGAACTCCGCCGGCGAGACCAGCGTCACCTGGTCGCCGTCCGCCCTGGCGGCCGTCGCCGCCGCGGTCGCCCTGGTCGTGGCCGCCTTCGTCGCCTCCTGATCAGGTAGAGCGACCGGGAGCAGGCGCCGTGCGCGATGCCGCGCGACGCCGGGGCGGTAATCGCATGCCGAAGGGGTCCGAGTGCGTCTGGCGCGAGTGATCGTCGTCGTTGTGCTCGCCGCGCTCGCGAGCGTCTACGTGGTCGCGGGTGCGCCGATCGCGCTGGCGGTGTTCGGCGTGCAGGTCCTCTACCTGCTGAAGCTCAGGAAGTGGTGGCTGCTCGCCGCGCAGGCCGTCCTCGTCTACACGGCGAGCGTCGCCGGGGGCGTCTCCACCGGGATCCTGGGCTTCCTGGCCGGTTCGCTGCTGCTGACCAAGGCGCGCGTGCTCGCGCCGCTCGTGGTGGTGAGCGCGGCTTTGATCGACGCCGCCCGCGGCGGGGCGACGGCCGACGCGACGATCACCGTGGTGCTGGTCTCGCTGGTCGTCTTCGGCCTCACCCGGCTGGTGGAGCGCGCGGGCGAGATGCACGCCGCCCGGCTCTCGCTGGCCGCGGCGGCCGTGGCCGCCGAGCGACTGCGCCTGGCGGCGGAGCTGAACGACGGCCTCGGGCGGAGCCTGGAGGTGATCGTCGAGGGCGGCCGCCGCGCGCTCGCGGAGCCGGACGGCGCGGCCGAGGTGCTGGCCTCGGTGACCGCCACCGCGCGTGCGGCGCTGACCGACGCCCGCGCCGCCTCCGCGAACTACCGCGCCACCTCCCTCGCGCCGGAGCTGGTCACGGCGCGGGCGATGCTCGACGCCGCGGGGATCGCCGTCGAGGTGCGCGGCGGCCACACCGAGCCGCTCGGCCCCGGCGGGGCGCTGCTGGCGAGCGTGCTGCGCGAGGCCGTCACCGACGTCGTACGGCGGGGCACGGCACGGCTGTGCGTCATCGAGACGAGCGAGCAGGGAGACGAGCGGGGAAACACCGAGACGAGCGAGCAGCGAGACAAGCGGGGAAGCACGGTGCGGCTGCGGGTCGTCGACGACGGCCACCGCACCGCAGAGGCCCCGGACTTCGACGGCCTCCGGCTGGAGGAGGCGGGCGGCACCCTCACCACCGGTCTGTCGCCCACCGGGCGCTTCGTCGTGGAGGCGACACTTCCCCGCGGCACTTCCACCGAGGCGGTGCCCGGCGAGACGGTCACCGGCGACGCCCGCGCTCCGGAACCCCCGGGGGACCGTAGGCGGCGACGGCCCCTGCCGAAGCTCGCCCACGAGGCGTCGTACGCGGTGTCGGTCACGGTGCTCGCGGCCGTCCTCGTGGGCTTCAGCGTCAAGGCGCTGCTCCAGCTCCCCGGCGCCCTCGTGATCCCGGCCGCGGCGTGCCTCACCGTGATCGTCGTCATGCAGCTCCGCTCCGTCAACGGGCGTCACATGGCGGCGCTCACGGTGATGGCGGTGCTCACGTACGCGCCCATCCCGGTCTTCGGGCCCGTCTGGCTCGGAGTGGCGGGCTTCCTCGCCGGGCCGGTCCTGCTCGCGTTCCCGTGGCGGGCCGCGTGGCCGATGGTGGTGGCGATCCTGGCGAGCGTCGCCGGGGCCGGGATGCTGTTCGGCCTGCCCGTCCCCGTTCTCGCGAACAGCACGATCAGCGCGCTCGTCACCGGGCTGGTGGTCTACGCCCTGCTCCGCCTGGCCCAGATCGTGAAGGAGCTCCAGGCCGCGAGGGAGAGCCTGGCCCGCTCCGCGATCGTCGAGGAGCGCCTGCGCGCCGCCCGCGACCTGCACGACCTGCTCGGGCACTCCCTGGCCGCGATTCTTCTCACCTGCGAGCTGGCCCGCCGTCTGAAATGCCCGCGGGAGCGGATCGAGGAGATCGTCGCCATGGCGGAGAGCGCGCGGGCGGACCTGCGTTCGGTGTCGGGCGAGCAGCGGGAGCTGTCCCTGGCGGCCGAGGTGGAGTCGGCGCGCACGGTGCTGTCGGCCGCCGGGATCCGGGTGACCGTGGAGCCGGTCGAGCTGAACCTGCCCGCCGAGGTCGAGACCGTGCTGGGCACCGTGCTCAGGGAGGCCGTGACGAACGTGCTCAGGCACAGCGAGGCCCGCAACTGCTCGATCACGATGCGCGCCGACGAGACCGGGCTGCGGCTGCGGGTGCGCAACGACGGGGTGAGTGCGGGGAAGACGCGGCGGGGGTCGTCCGGCATCGGCAACCTGACCACCCGGCTCGCCGCCCTGGACGGCCGGCTGACCTCGCACGTCGACGGCGACCGGTTCACACTGGACGCCTGCGTGCCGCACCCCGCGCCGGTGCCCGCGCGTTAGATCCAGCCGGCCCTAGATCCATCCGGCCTCTGTCGCGATGCGCACGGCGTCGGTCCGGTTGCGGGCGTTGAGCTTGGTGACGATCACGGTGAGGTAGTTGCGCACGGTGCCCGCGGCCAAGTGGAGCCGCACGGCGATGTCCGTGGCGTCCGCGCCGGAGGCGGCCAGGCGGAGCACGTCGGCCTCGCGCGGGGTGAGCGGGTTGTCCGCCAGGTCCCACGCGGTGACCGCGAGCGAGGGGTCGAGCACACGCTCGCCGGCCGCGACCTTGCGGATGGCGGCCACCAGTTCGTCCGGCGGCGCCGTCTTGAGCACGAATCCGGCGACACCTGAGCCGAGGGCGCGGCGCAGGTGTCCCGGCTTGCCGTACGCCGTCAGCATGAGAGCGCGGCAGGAGGGCAGGCGCGTGCGGAGCTCGGCCGCGGCGGCCAGGCCGTCCAGCCTGCCGGGCATGTCGATGTCGAGGACGGCGACGTCGGGGCGGTGCACCAGCGCGGCGGCCAGGGCGGCCTCTCCGGACTCCACGGTCGCGACGACTTCCAGGTCCTCCTCCAGCCCGAGCAGGGCGGCGAGTGCGCTCCTGATGACGTGCTGGTCCTCGGCAAGGAGTACGCGAATCACGCGCATATGTCTACCAGTGTCCGGATCGTGAGGACGTCATGGGCAGGAGGTGAGGCCGTCTCTGGGACGCATGATCGCTGATCGGCAGGCTTGAGCACATGACAGAGGTGCTTCGCCTTGACGCGGTGAGCAAGGTGTACGGAAAGGGACAGGGCGCGGTGGCCGCCCTGCGTGAGGTCTCGGTGAACATCCCCGGCGGGAGCTTCACCGCCGTGATGGGACCGTCGGGTTCGGGCAAGAGCACGTTCCTGCACTGCGCGGCGGGGCTCGACACGCCATCCTCCGGCTCGGTGCGGCTGGGCGGCACGGAGCTGTCCGGCATGGACGAGACCCGGTTGACGGAACTGCGCAGGCAGCGGATCGGCTTCGTGTTCCAGGCGTTCAATCTGGTCTCGTCCCTGACCGTGCTGGAGAACATCACGCTGCCGATGCGGCTGGCCGGAGCGCGGGTCGACCGGGCGTGGCTTGAGGAGATCGTCGGGCGGGTGGGGCTGGCGGGCCGCACCGGGCACCGCCCCGCCCAGCTGTCCGGCGGGCAGCAGCAGCGGGTGGCCATCGCCAGGGCGCTGGTGACCCGGCCGCAGGTGGTCTTCGGCGACGAGCCGACCGGCGCGCTCGACACGGTGACCGCCCGTGACGTGCTCCGGCTGCTGCGGGAGGTGGTGGACGGCCTCGGCCAGACCGTGGTGATGGTCACCCACGACCCGGTGGCGGCCTCCTACGCCGACACCGTCCTGTTCCTCGCCGACGGCCGGATCGTGGACGCGATGGCCGCGCCGAGCTCGGAGAAGGTCGCCGAGCGCATGACCAGGCTGGGGGCGTACGCGGCATGATCACCGGACTCGCGCTGAAGACCCTGCGGCACCGCAGGGCGGCGTTCGCGGGGGCGTTCGTGGCGCTGGTGTGCGCCGCCGCGCTGGTCTGCGCGTGCCTGATGCTGCTGGAGACCGGCCTGCGGGGCGGGGTCGCGCCGGAGCGCTACGCGGGGGCGCCGCTGATCGTCGCCGGCGATCAGAACGTCCACGAGACCGTGACCAAGTCCTCCGGCAAGGTCAAGACGAAGGCCAAGCCGCTGTCCGAGCGGGTCTGGATTCCCGAGGCGACCGCCGCGAGGCTGCGCGGCCTGCCCGGCGTCTCGAAGGTGCTCACCGAGGTGACGTTCCCCGTGAACGGACACGCTCTCGGGCACGGGTGGGAGTCGGCGGGGCTCACGCCGTTCACCATCGCCCAGGGACGCCCGCCGCGTGCGAACGGCGAGGTGGTCGTGGACGCCCGCGCCGGCCTGTCCGTGGGCTCGGCCCTGCGCGTGCGGGGCGAGGCGTACCGGGTCGTGGGGGTCACCGCGCAGGCTCTGCCGAGCCAGGACACGGTGTTCTTCTCGACCTCCGAAGCTCGCCGGCTGGCCGGACGTCCCGGGCTGGTGACCGCGATCGGCGTGTTCCCCGGGGTCGATGTGGGGTCGGTGCTTGGCGGTCGTCTCGTGGCCTACACCGGGGACGAGCGCGGCACCGTGGAGTTCCTCGACGCGGAGCAGGCGCGGGTGCGGCTGATCAGCCTGGGCGGCGCGCTGGGCGGCACGTCCCTGCTGGTGGCGATCCTCGTCGTGACCGGCACCTCCGCCCTCGCGGTCCAGCAGCGACGGCGCGAGATCGCCCTCCTGCGCGCGGTCGCCGCCACGCCCGGCCAGGTGCGCACGCTGCTGGGCGGCGAGGCGCTGCTGGTCGGCCTGGCGGCCGGCGTCATCGGATCGGCGGCCGGTGTCGGCCTCGGGTTCTGGCTGCGCGGCCGGTTCGTCGACCTGGGCGCCATGCCGGAGAACCTGCGCCTGGTGGTCAGCCCGTTCCCGGCGGCGGCCGCCCTGCTGGCCGCCGTGGCCGCGGCCTGGGCCGCGACCCGTCTCTCGGTCCGCCGCACCGCCAGGATCCGTCCCGTCGAGGCGCTGGGCGAGGCCGCGATGGGCGGGGGCCGCCTGCCCCTCGGCCGGTCGATCGCGGGCGTCGTCTGTGTCGCCGGCGGGATCGTGCTGACGCTGGTGCTGTCGGGACTCGAGACCGAGGCGGCGTCGAGCCCCGTGACGATGCTGACCGCGCTCGTCTGGACGGTGGCCGTCACCCTGCTCGGGCCGGTGCTCGCCCGCGCCGCGACCGCCCTGCTCGGCATCGCGCTGGGCACGTCCCGCGCCGGATACCTCGCGGCGCGCAACCTGCGGACGGGCCCGGGACGGATGGCCTCCGTGATGGCGCCGCTGACCCTCCTGGTCGCCATGACCTGCACCATCCTGTTCACCCAGACCACGATGGGGCACGCGTCGGCCGCGCAGGCCGCCGCCGGCACCCACGCCGACTACATGGTGAGCGGCGCGACGGCGGACGCGGTGCGCCGCGTGCCGGGCGTGAAGGCCGTGACCTCGGTGGTGCGCACCTCCGTGCGGATCGGGCTGGACAAGTACGGCGCGCAGGGCGTCGAGGGCGGCGAGCGGCCGATCGGGCAGGCCGTGGACCTCGGGGTCGTGTCCGGCTCGCTCGGCGGATTCGGCGCCGGGTCGGCCGCGTTGAGCGAGTCGGCGGCCTCCAGGCTCGGCCTGTCGGCCGGTGACGCGGTCAGACTCACCCTGGGCGACGGGACCCCGGCGGAGCTGAAGGTCGTGGCGATCTACTCGCGCGGTCTCGGGTTCGGTGATCTGACCCTGCCGTACGCGCTGGTGGCCGGCCATGTCGACGACCCCTCGGGCACCCTGCTCGTCGAGGCCCCCTCGGTCTCCCGTGCGGCCCTGGCCGCCGTGGCGCCGGTGGTGTCGCCGACGGGAGGGGCCGCGGCGGAGACCCCGAACGCCGAGGTCAACTACGTGGCCATGGGCCTGATCATCGCGTTCGGCGCGATCGCCGTGGTCAACACGCTGGCCATGTCCACCACGGACCGCTCGCGAGAGCTGGCCCTGCTCCGCCTGGTCGGGGCGACGCGGCGGCAGGTGCTGCGCATGCTCCGCCTGGAGACCCTGACCGCGCTGGTCGTCTCCGTGCTCGCCGGGACCGCCATCGCGCTGATCACGCTGTCGGCCTTCAGCAGGGGGATGACCGGGTCGGCCCTGCCGTACGTGCCCCCGACCGGCTACGCGCTGGTGATCGCCGCCGTGGCCGCGCTCGCCCTGGTCGCCACGGGCCTCCCCGGGCGTCTCGCGCTGCGCACCCGACCGGCCGAGACCATCGGCGCCCGCGAGTAGCCGGGCACCCGCTCTTTCCCGGACAACCTCGAAGGCTTCCCCGAACACCTATGAAGGCTGGAATCATGAACCGCATCGCCTCGGCAGCCGCCGTGATCTCCCTGTCCACCGCCCTGGTCGCGGCCCCGTCCACCGCCCGGGCCGCCCCGGCCTGGACCTCCTGCGGCACCGGCGCCGAGCTCGACCCCCGCCAGGAGTGCGCGACGCTCCAGGTCCCCCTCACGTACGGCAGGCCGGGCGGCGGCACGATCTCCCTGGCCGTCTCCAGGATCCGTACGGCGCGGCCGGGACTGCGCAGGGGCGTGTTGCTGCTCATCCCCGGAGGACCGGGCAGCCCGGGCCTGAGCAGGCCGAGCACGATGGTGAAGCGCCTGCCGAGCGCCGTGCTCGACCGTTACGACCTGATCGGCTTCGACCCGCGGGGCGTCGGCCTGAGCTCGCCCGTCTCCTGCGGGCTCGCCCACGAGGACCTGGCGCCCTCCCGGCTCAAGCCCTACCCCTCGGCCGGCGGTGACATCAGTGCGAACGTCGCGTACGCCCGCAGGTTCAGCGAGGCCTGCGCCCGCAACGGCGGCCCCCTGCTGCGCACCATCAGCACGCGCAACGAGGCCAGGGACGTCGACGCCATCCGCCGGGCCCTCGGGGAGGAGCGCCTGTCCTACTGGGGCGTCTCCTACGGAACGTACGCCGGGGCCGTCTACGCCACGATGTTCCCCGGCCGGACCGACAGGGTGATCCTGGACAGCAACGACGATCCCGACCCGCACAAGGTCGCCCGCGCCTGGCTGGCCAACTACTCGATGGGCGTCGAGGACCGCTTCCCCGACTTCGCCGCCTGGGCGGCCGAGCGTGACGACGAGTACGGCCTGGGAGCGGACGGCGCGGCGGTCCGCCGCACCTTCCTGGACCTCGCCGAGCGCCTGGACCGCGCCCCGATCCCGTGGCCTGGGGCCAACCCGCCGCGGCTCGACGGCGCGGTCCTGCGGGAGACCATGCTGAACGCGCTGTATTCCGACACCGGCTTCCCCGCCCTGGCCGGGCTCATGCGGGCGGGCCTCGGCTCGGCTCCCCTCCCCGAGCCCTCCACCGCGCCGGACGCGGCGCTGCAGAACGCCGCGGCCTCGGTGGCCGCGACGATCTGCAACGACGTCGAGTGGCCGGGCTCGGCCGACCTGCACCGACGGCTGGTGACCCGCGACCGGGCGGCCCACCCGCTCACCGGCGGCATGCCGGTGAACATCGGTCCCTGCGCCTACTGGCCCTACCGGCCGGCGGAGGCGCCGATGCGGGTCACGTCGCAGGGACCGTCCAACGTGCTGCTCGTGCAGAACCTGCGCGACCCGGCGACGCCGTACAGTGGCGCCCTGCGCATGCGCGAGGCCCTCGGGAGCCGGGCGCGCATGGTCGCCGTCGACTCCGGCGGGCACGGGTCCTACCTGGTCAACGGCAACGCCTGTGGTGACGACGCGGTCACCACGTTCCTGGTCAGCGGTGAGCGGCCGGCCCGGGACACGATCTGCCGGTAGGCGTCAGAGTCCGAGGGCGACGGCGAGGTCCTTCTTCAGGTCCTCCAGGTCCTGCGCGGCACGGGCCCGGGCGGGCGCGACGTCGTCGCCCTCGACCGGCACCACGACCTCCAGGTAGCACTTGAGCTTGGGCTCGGTGCCGCTGGGCCGCACGACGACCCGGGCGTCGCCGGACAGGCGGTAGCGCAGGCCCTCGGTCGGCGGCAGCCCCGCCACCCCCTCGGACAGGTCCTCGGCCGACTCCACCGTCCGGCCCGCCAGCTGCACCGGCGGGTGCGTACGCAGGCGCTCGATGGCCTTGGCGATCAGCGACAGGTCCTCGACCCGGACGGAGAGCTGGGTGGTCGCGTGCAGGCCGTAGCGGCGGGCTTGGTCGTCCAGCAGGTCGAGCAGCGACCTGCCGTCCCGCTTGGCCGCGGCGGCCATCCCGGCCACGGTGAGGGCGGCCCCCACGCCGTCCTTGTCGTGGACCGGCAGGCCGGCGTCCGACCCCACGCTGTAGCCCAGCGCCTCCTCGTAGCCGAAGACCAGTCCCGGGCCCGACTTCATGATCCACTTGAAGCCGGTGAGGGTCTCGGCGTGCCGCACGCCGTGGTCGGCGGCGATCTTGGCGAGCAGCGACGACGACACGATCGAGGTGGCGACCAGCCGGTCGCCGCCCGAGGTGTGCCGCAGCACGTGCTCGGCCAGCAGGCCGCCCACCTCGTCGCCGGTCAGCATGCGATAGCCCCCGCCCGGCAGCGGGGTGCCCACCGCGCACCGGTCCGCGTCCGGGTCGTTGGCGATCACCAGGTCGGCGCGGGTCGCGGCGGCGAGTTCGAGGGCGAGGTCCATGGCGCCCGGTTCCTCCGGGTTGGGGAACGCCACGGTGGGGAAGTCCGGGTCGGGCATCGCCTGCCGGCTCACCATGACCGGCACCTCGAAGCCCGCCACGCGGAACGCCTCGGACACGGTCGCGCCGCCGACGCCGTGCAGCGGCGTGTACGCGACCGCGATCTCGCGGGCGTCGCCGATCGGGAGCGCGGCCAGGGCCCGCAGGTACGGCACGAGGATGTCGTCGTGGTCGAGGGTCTGCCAGTCCTCACCCAGCGGCAGCGCGTCCACCCGGCCGACCGCGTCGATGGCGGCGGAGATCTCCTGGTCGATCGGCGGCACGATCTGCGCGCCGTCGCCCCAGTAGACCTTGTAGCCGTTGTCCTGGGGAGGGTTGTGCGAGGCGGTGACCATGACGCCCGCGTCCGCGCCCAGATGGCGCACGGCGAACGCCAGGACGGGGGTGGGCCACCTGGCGGCCATGACCGAGGCGCGCAGACCTGCCCCGGTCAGCACCCGCGCCGTGTCGGCGGCGAACACGTCGGACTTGTGCCGCGCGTCGTAACCGATCACCACGTGGCGTCCCGGCCCGAGGACGCGGGCCAGCCCGGCGGCCGCCCGCATCACCGTGACCCGGTTCATCCGGTTGGGCCCGGCTCCCAGCGCGCCGCGCAGGCCCGCCGTGCCGAACTCCAGCTTCGCGCCGAAGCGGTCCTCCAGGGCGGCCGGATCACTGCGCTTCAGGAGCGCGTCGAGCTCCGCCCGCGTCTCGGGGTCGGGGTCCTGGTCGCGCCACTCTTCGGCCAGCCGTACGAAGTCGGTCATGGTGCTCCCTACAGCTTGTCGACGACCTGAGCGAGCAGGACGCCCATGCGGGCGGCCGTGGCCCGGCCGACCTCCAGGACCTCCTCGTGGTTGAGCGGATCGCCCACCAGGCCCGCGCCGGGGTTGGTGACCAGGGAGATCCCGAGCACCTCGGCCCCGGCCTCCCGGGCGGCGACCGCCTCCAGCACGGTGGACATGCCCACCAGGTCGCCGCCGAGCGTGCGCAGCATGCGGATCTCCGCGGGCGTCTCGTACGTCGGGCCGCGGAAGGCGACGTAGACGCCCTCGGACAGCGTGGGGTCCACGGCGCGGGCGAGGTCGCGCAGGCGCTTGGAATACACCTCGGTGAGGTCGATGAACGTCGCGCCCGTGATCGGGTTGTCGCCGGTGAGGTTGATGTGGTCGCTGATCAGGACCGGGTCGCCGACCTTCTGGGTCTCCGGGCGCAGCCCGCCCGCCGCGTTGGTCAGCACCACCGTGCGCACCCCGGCCGCGACGGCCGTGCGCACCCCGTGGACCACCGGCTCCACTCCGCGGCCCTCGTACAGGTGCGTACGGCCGAGGAAGATCAGGGCGTTGAGCCCGGCGGCCGTGCGCACGGCGCGCACCGTGCCCGCGTGACCGGCGACCGCGGGAGGGGAGAACCCCGGCAGTTTCGTCACCGCGAGTTCGGCGACCGTCTCGCCGATCGCGTCCGCGGCCGGGACCCAGCCCGAGCCCATGACGAGGGCGACGTCGAAGGAAGGGATGCCGGTGAGGTTCCTCAGCGTGGTCGCGGCCTCGGCCGCCAGGTCATATGGGGTCACTTTGCTGAGGGTACAGAAGAGCATGAACCCGGCCGATAAGTGCCGGGCCCGTGTCAGTCGCCCAGCTTCTTACAGGGACGGGTGCGCAGCCACGCGACGTAGTCGTCGGGCGCGCCCGCCTTCTCCGCGGCGTCGGCCAGGATGCCGATGTATCGCGCCGACGGCAGCCCGCCCTCGTAGGAGTTCAGCACGTACGACCAGGCGAGCACGTCGCCCTCCAGCGTCGCGACGCGGAGCCGGACCTTGCGGTAGAGGCCGAGGTCGGTGGCCATCCAGCGGTCGAGGGACGCCTCGTCCCACTCCGGCACGTCGTACAAGATGACGAATACCTGCTCGTCGGCGTCCTCGACTATCGTGGCGAGAGCGCCCTCCCAGCTGACGTCCTCGCCGCCGAAGGTGAGCCGCCAGCCCGGGAGCCAGCCCGTTCCTCGCATGGGCGAGTGGGGCGCCCACTCCGCCATCTGCTTGGGGTCCATGTTGCTGCCGTAGGCCGCGTAAACAGGCACGGCACAGAAGCCTAAACCAAGATCCCGAAAGTTGGACGGGTAGCGCGCGCACGGAGGTGTGGCGAAAGAAATCCGCGTAGTTGGCCCGTTACGCGCACCTCGCCGGGAATACGAAGCCAGGATGCGGGACAATGGAGCATGTGACAAGGATCGTGATCATCGGTGGTGGCCCCGGCGGATACGAGGCGGCCCTGGTCGCCGCGCAACTGGGCGCCCAAGTCACCGTCGTGGAGGAGGACGGGCCCGGCGGGGCGTGCGTGCTCACCGACTGCGTGCCGTCCAAGACTCTGATCGCCTCCTCCGTCCGCAAGCAGGCGCTTCTCGACGCGTCGTCCCTGGGGGTCCGCTTCGACGGCGGCCTTGACCACGACGCCGGCGGCGTCGCCGTGGACATGATCGACGTGAACAAGCGCGTCAAGGAACTCGCGCTGGCGCAGTCGAACGACATCGCCGCCCGGCTGGCCGCCGAGGGCGTCGAGGTCATCCGCGCCCGGGGCCGCCTGGTCGACCCCCAGGTGGTGCGCGCGGGGGACCGTACGATCCGGGCCGACGTGGTCATCGTGGCGACCGGCGCCCACCCCCGCGTGCTGCCCGGGGCGGAGCCCGACGGCGAGCGCATCCTCAGCTGGCGGCAGCTGTACGACCTGGAGGAGCTGCCCGAGCACCTGATCGTGGTCGGCTCCGGCGTCACCGGCGCCGAGTTCGCCGGCGCCTACCGGTCGCTCGGGTCGGAGGTCACGCTGGTCTCCTCGCGCGATCGGATGATGCCCAACGAGGACGCCGACGCGGCCGAGGTGCTCGAGGAGGTCTACCGGCGCCGCGGCATGAACGTCATGGGCCGCTCGCGCGCCGCCTCGGTCAAGCGCACCGAGCACGGCGTCGTCGTGACCCTTGAGGACGGCCGCACCGCCGAGGGCAGTCACTGCCTCATGACCGTCGGCATGGTCCCCAACACCTCCGGGCTCGGGCTGGAGGACAACGGCGTGCGGCTCGACCGCAACGGCTTCATCGAGGTCGACAAGGTGTCGAGGACCTCCGCCCCCGGCGTGTACGCCGCGGGCGACTGCACCGGCGTCCTGATGCTCGCCTCGGTCGCCGCCATGCAGGGCAGGATCGCGGTCTGGCACGCGCTCGGCGAGGCCGTGCAGCCGATCCGGCTGGCCACCGTCGCCGCCAACATCTTCACCGACCCGGAGATCGCCGCCGTGGGCGTGTCGCAGCGGCAGATCGAGGCGGGCGAGATCGAGGCGAACGTCGTCAAGCTGCCACTCGCCACCAACGCCCGGGCCAAGATGCAGGGCTTCAACGACGGTTTCGTGAAGCTGTTCTGCCGTCCGAACACCGGCATCGTGCTCGGCGGCGTCGTGGTCGCCCCGCGCGCGTCGGAGCTGATCCTGGCCGTGTCGGTGGCCGTGCAGCATCGCCTGACCGTGGACCAGCTCGCCCACACCTTCGCCGTCTACCCGTCGCTGTCGGGCTCGATCACCGAGGCCGCCCGCCGCCTCATGTCCCCGCTGACCGCCGGCATCTGACGGCCGGCCCTCAGTCGGCGCACGCCGAGGCGACCGGCACGCGGGCGGCGGTGCCGGCGCGTGGGCTCAGCGCGCGCGCCGGCCGGATCATCGCCGCGACCATGCACGTCACCAGGGCGAACGCGAACGGGAAGGCGAACGTGCCGGCCAGCCAGCCGATGACGGAAGGCGCCACCAGCCCCGACATCCAGGTGATCGTCGCGACCCCCGCGACGCCCTCGGCGGGCGTACGGGCGGCCTGGCCCGCCGCCGCGAACACCAGCGGCACGACGACGGCGACACCGGCGCCGAACAACGCGAACCCGGCGATCACCGGCGCGGGAGTGCGGAACGCGACCACTATCACGCCGCCGAGCACGGCCGTGACGGCCCCGGCCCGCACCGTAGCGACCGGTCCGGCCCTGCGTACGACGAAGTCCCCGCCGAGCCGCATCGCGACCATGCAGGCGGTGAACACCGTGAAGCCCGCCGCGGCGACGCCCGGGCCCGCCCCGGTCACGTCCTTGAGGTAGATCGCCGCCCACTGGCCGCTGGCCCGCTCCGCGAAGGTGGCGAAGAAGCCGATCAGGCCGATCAGCAGGACGGCCCTCGGCGGCACCGTGAAGCGGGACGGCGGCTTCTCGTCCGGCGCGGGCGTGTCGTCCAGGAGCGCACGGCTTCCCACGGCGCCGGCGGCGATCAGCGCCGCCGCCATGAGGGTGAGATGCGCACGGGCGTCCAGGCCCGCCTGCGCCGCCACGGCCCCGAGACCCGCGCCACACAGGTTGCCGACGCTCCACATGCCGTGCAGGCCGGACATGACCGAGCGGCCCAGGCGCCGTTCCACGAGCACGCCCTGGGCGTTCATCGCCAGGTCGCACATCCCGGCCGCGGCGCCGTACAGGAGGAACGCGGGCACCAGCCACAGCGGGCCGGGCGCGAGCACGGGCAGGGCCAGCGCCGCGCACCACAGGGCCAGCAGGGTCCGGGTCGTCGCCTTGGCCCCGAAGCGGTAGGCCAGCCGCGCCGTCATCGGCATCGCGAGAAACGAGCCGATCGGCGGGCAGAGCAGGACGAGCCCGAGAGCGGCCGTGCCGAGGCCGAAGTGGTCCTGGAACCAGGGCATCCGGGTGGCGAGGGTGCCCGCCACCGCGCCGTGCACGGCGAAGACGAGGGCGGTGGCCCGTTGATGTCTGTCTCGCATGGGGATAAATTAACAGGCAGGGTTCCTGATAAAAAGTGGGTTTTCATGAAGACCGCGACACCCCAGCTCGCGCGGGCCATCAACGACCGGCTCGCGCTCGACCTGCTCCTGGAGCGGGGCCCGCTGACCGCGCCCCAGTTGCGCGCGCTCACCGGCCTGTCCCGCCCGACCGTGTCGGACCTGATCGAACGCCTCCAGGTGAACGGCCTGATCGGGATCACGGGGGAGAGCGGAGGCGACCGGCGCGGCCCCAACGCCCGGCTCTACGGCATCGTCGCCGACCGGGCGTTCGTGGGCGGGGTGGACGTGCGGCGTGACGTGGTCAATGTGACGGTCGCCGACATCACCGGCGCCACCGTGGGCGAGGCGACGCGGCCTATCGGGGAGAACCTTCCCGCGCTGGTCGCGGAGGCGCTCACCGAGGCGGCCGGCTCACGTCCCCTGCACGCCGTCGTGATCGGCGCGCCCGGGATGGTCGACCCGCAGACCGGAGACCTCGCGGCCGGGAACGTGGAGCCTGCCTGGCGGCCCGGGCTGCTCCCGGCCCTGCGCACCCTGGTCGACGCGCCGGTCATCGTGGAGAACGAGGTCAATCTGGCCGCCGTCGCCGAGCAGGCCACCGGGGCGGCCGCCGGGCGGGACGACTTCGTCCTGCTCTGGCTGGACGACGGCGTCGGCGCGGCCGTCGTGCTGGACGGCAGACTCCGCCGGGGCGCCTCCGGCGGCGCCGGCGAGATCGGCTTCCTCGGCCGGCTCGACATCAAGGTGTGCGACCTGCTGGGCGCGCAGGCCGTACGCGGGCTGGACCTCCCGGCCCTGGCGGAGAGGGTCGCGACGGCGGCCTTCACGCTCGTCGCCGTGCTCGACCCCGGCCTCGTCGTCCTTGGCGGGGCCACCAGCCTGGCGGGCGGCGACCCGCTGGCGGCCCTGGTCGCCGAGCGCCTGGCGGAGGTCTCGCCCGTCCCCGTACACGTACGCGTGAGCGGCATCCCGGACAACCCCGTCCTGAGGGGCGCGGTCTCCACCGCGCTCTCGATCGCCCGTGACGCCGTCTTCGGGCAGGGCCGCCGCTGAACTCGCCGAGGTCAGTGGTGGCCGCCCGTGGCGGACAGCCGTGACCTGACCTCCTGCAGGGCCTGCCGTCCCCGCGCGACCGCCGTGGCCGCCGCCCGCAGGTCGTACGGCGTCTGGGCGACGTTCAGCGCCTGCTTGGCGGCCTCGTACGCGTCGAGTGCCGCGCGCCACTCGAACGCCGGGCCACTGACTTGGTTGATCTTCATCTCGAAGTCGAGGGTGTCGATCTCCTCGCCGAAGCGGGTCACGTCCTCCTCGGCCGCGTGCCTGGCCACCGCCATCTCGGCCACGAACCGCTCCTTGCGCCGGTGCGCGACGCCCCAGAGGATCAGCGTCAGGCTCAGGCCGAGCCCGGACACGATGACGAGGATGAGCGCGGGCGACGGGCCCTTCGGGCGTACGGCGTTCGCGGGCACGTCCTGATCCCAGTTGGTCGTCCTGTCCGCGGCCGGTTCGTCTCCGGCGGCGGCGCCGGGCGCGACGGCGTCGTCGGGGAGGTTGACCGGCGTGCCCCGCGCCCCGGTGAGGTCCACGTCGTCGGCCTGGATGAAAGAGGCCTTGTCGACGTTCGCCCCGTGGAAGTCCGCGCCGTCGAGTTCGGCCTGGGTGAACTCCACCTCGGACAGATCGGCGTCCTTCAGTACGGCGTGCTCCAGGTGGGCCTGGCCGAGCTTGGCCTCGCCGAGCTTGGCCCGGGTGAAGTCGGCCTTACGGCCCTTGATCTGCCCGAGCGTGGCGTCCTTCAGGTCGGCGTCCGCGAGTTTCGCATCGGTGAGGTCGGCCTGGCTGAGCACGGCCCGGGTGAGGACCGCGCCGGTCAGGTCGGAATGCGGGAACTCGGCCTGCACGGCCTCCGCGTCGACGAGAATCGCCCCGCGCAGGTTCGCCCGCTTGGCCCGCATCTGGCCCATGTCGGCATCGGTGAGGTCGGCACCGCGCAGGTCGGCGTAGTCGAGATGCGCCTGGCCGAGGTCTGCCTCCTTCAGCGAGGCCTTGCGCAGGACGGCCCCGGTGAGGTCCTTGCCCGTGAGGTCCACCCCGTCGAGCTTCGCGCCGGTGAGGTCGGCGCACCGCAGGACCGGAGGCAGGGCGGCGCTGGTGAGGTCCTTGCCACGCAGCTTGACGCCGCTGCCCGGTTTGCAGGGCGCGGCGGCCGCGTGAGCGGCGACCGCGGGAAGCGTCAGGAACGCGAGCGACAGGAACAAGGCGGCGACGGAGAGGGGGGTGAAGCGACGCACGGGGGGCCTCCTGAGGGGAACGCTCCGAGTTTCCCACGCGATCTTTAATCGCACTTGCAATCCGCTGACCGGCCCCCGGAGCCGGCACTTCCGGGCTGGCGAACGGGGCCGCGAGCGTGGTCGCGGCTCCCGGACATGACGGAGGGGCGGACCGTGGGGTCCGCCCCTCGTCGATGCCGTGCCGGAAGCGTTCAGGCGTTACCAGTCGCCGCCGCCGAAGTCCCCTCCGCCGAAGTCGCCGCCGCCCCAGTCGCCGCCACCGCCGCCGAAGTCTCCTCCGCCGCCCCAGTCGCCGCCGCCGGCCTCCACGCCCGCGGCATAGCCGGAGTCGTAGCCGGCGCCGTATCCGCCGTGGCCCCAGCCGCCGAACGCGTTGCCGAGCATGGTGCCGACGAGCATGCCGGTCAGCAGGTCGCCGCCGCCGAAGCCGCCGTAGTAGCCGTACGCGTAGGGCTGGTAGGCGGGACCGGCGTCCCAGTAGGGCCTGCGGTGGCCGTCGACCATGACCTCGCGCATCTGCGGGTCGAAGCCGCGCTCCACCGCCTCGGCGTCCGCCGCGCAGGCCGGGACGTCGCGCACCGCGCCGCCGGGGGGCGCCCAGCGGACGTTGCGGACCGACGGGCCGTGCTGCGGGTTGAAGAAGCACGGGGGCAGCCGCTCGGGCAGCGGCTGGTTGTTCACGCGTGCCTTGACGCAGGCCAGCGCGTAGCGGCCGTCCTCCAGCGTGGAGGTCACCGTGCGCAGATCCTCGGGCCGCTTGATCCCGTCCAGTTCGGCCTTGGCCCGCTCGTAGGAGTCGAGCGCGCGCTGCCAGTCGCCCGCCGTCTCGGCCTGCGGGAGCATCTTGACGTCCACGTCGAGCGCGGTGATCTCCTCACCGAACTTCGTGACATCCTCCTCGACCGTCTGCTTGACGGCGGCGAGCTCGGCGGCCTCGCGCTCCTCGCGCTTGCGCTTGTTACGGCGTCCGATGATCCACAAACCGGCACCTCCCACAACCGCGATGCCCAGAATGCCGACGAGCACACCCGAACCGCCACCGCCGCCGACCGTGCTGCCCTTGGCGCGGGCGCCCTTGACGTCGCCCTCGCGCACCAGGTTCACCCGGTTGATGAAGTCCTTCATGCCGGTGACCACGTCGCTGTTGGAGTTGGTGGACAGCCGGGCCAGCACGCCCGGCGCGTTCCTGGGCAGCTCGGTCGACCCGGCGAACAGGCTCGTGCCGTCGAGAAGCGCCACGGTCGCGCTCGACTTGCCGGCCTTGTCGAGCTCGGACAGCAGCTGCGGGATGTAGGTGCTCACCTGGCTCGTGCTCACGGTGCCGTCGGGCATCGCGACCACGTAGATCTTGGACTTCGAGTCCTTCAGCGCCTCGCGAATCTCGCTCTGCTGACTGGACGAGAGGGGCGCTCCGCTCATCACGAACAGCGGGTCTTTGGCGTTCTTCCAGGACGACAGGACCGTGGTGGGGTCCGGGGGAGCCGCCGCCATTGCGGACGGCGCGAGCGCGAGCAGGGTGATGAGCCCGGCGAGCAGCGCCGCCAGGGCGGCCCCCACCCGGCCGAGCGGTGTCTTCATGGTCACGGCTTCAAGCCTCCTTCGCCCTACTGGACGAACGGCAGGGCGCGATGGTTCCTCCACAAAAACCTATCGTTCCGCACCCGGAACCCGGCATGCGTCCTCCTGCCGGTGAATCACCGTGGCGCCGGTCGCCGAACCGTCCGCCGTGATCTCGCATCGAACCCCTCAACGATCGACAAAGTGAGGTGACAGTTGCGTGTTTACTTGGGCATCGCGGCCAAGCGGGCCGGTGCGCCGTTGCCTCCCGTGGGGTTCGCCGCGGCCCGGGCCTCGATCGACCGCGCCTTCCCCGTGCCCGCCGAGACCGTCACCGCGGAGGAGTGGCGGTCCGTCGCGGGCGACGTGGCGCTGCTGTCGTGGTCGAACGAGCCCGGGAACGGCGTCCTGCCTCTCCTGATCAGGGCGACCGCATCACAGGTGACCGGCGGGTCGTCGGCATCACCGGTCACCTCACCGACCCCGCCGACGCCGCACGCCCGCTGGCCGCCCGCCGCCTGGGAGAGGCCGCCTGCCGCACCGGCGGCTGCTTTTCCGTGTTCCGCGCGGGGGAGGGCGAGCTGACGGCCGCCACCGGCATGACGGCGGCCTGCCCGGTGTTCCACGCCGAGACTCCGGACGTCCACGTCGTCGGCGACCGGGCGCTGCTCGTTCATCTGGTCGGCCGCGCCGTGGTGACGGGCACGGCCCGGCCCGCCGTCGCCTGGAACCTCCCGGCGCTGCAGTCCGTGGTTCGGATGGGCTACTTCCTGTCCGACGAGACGCCGTTCGACGGGGTGCGCGCGCTGCCGCCGGCCACCGAGATCGGCGTCGTGCGGGGGTTGGTTGCGACCGATGAGAGACCGTCACCCGAGGCGCGGCCCCGGCCCGGCTCCGCCCGCGGCATGCGCGCCCAGGCCGACGAGCTCGCCGCGGCGTTGCTGGCCTCCGTGCGACCGCTGGCGGCCGTCACCGAGCCCGTACGGCTGTCGCTCACCGGCGGCAGGGACAGCAGGCTCCTGGCCGCGCTGCTCCATCACGCGGGCATCCCGTTCACCACCGCCACCTCCGGACGCGAGGGAACCGCCGACGTCGTGCTGGCACGGCGCGTCGCCGCGGCCCTCGGCGTGGAGCACCGGACGGTCGAGCCGAAGCGGTCGGCCGACGATGTGGCGGCGGTCCGAGGAGGTGGTCCACCGGTGCATCGCGGCCTTCGCACCCGGGCTGAGGGACGTCCCGATAGAGGGCAGGCCGTGGCGGTTCGCCGCCGAGCCCGCGGGCCGGACGTTGCTGGACCGCGTACGGAGTCGCCTGCGGGACGTCCCGTCGTCGATCGCCGGTGGAGGCGGCCCCACCCCCTGGAACTGGCGCGTCGACGTTCCGGAGGCCCTGGCCGCCGAGCTCCGGGCCGGCGTCCTCGCGTGGGACGGGACGGCCGTCACGGGCGAACTGGCGCGGATCGTGGACGAGGCGGCGGTGGCCGGTCTGTTCTCCGCTCTGCCCGCCGAAGCCGTGTCCGCGATACCCGTCGGGCGGCCGAAGGCGCGGCGGCCTCACGTGGCGCGGCGGCCTCACGTGGCGTGGCACCTCTACACGGTGGCCGCGATGCTGGCCGACGGCTTCTCCGGCTCCGCGCCGCCGGAGGACGCGCCGCTGCGGATCGCCGATCCGGTCAACGACCGCAGGGGCGAGGCAGGCACCCGCGCGCCTTCGGGGACACGGGCGTGACCCGGCCCCCACGGCCGCCGCGCAGCGTCAGGCGCCCCGGCTCAGACGTCCTTGATCTCGCACAGGATGGCCCCGGCGGTGACCGTCTGGCCGACGGCGGCCGCGAGGCCGGTGATCGTGCCGCCCTTGTGAGCGGTCAGCGGCTGCTCCATCTTCATCGCCTCGAGGACGACGACCGTGTCGCCGGGCTCGACGGTGTCGCCGTCGGCGACGACGACCTTCACGATCGTGCCCTGCATCGGGCTCACGAGGGAGTCACCGCTCGCCGCGGCCTTCTTGGCGCCGCTCCCGCCGGACCGCCGGGGCGCCGCCTTCCTGGCCGGGGCGGAGCCGCCGGCCGCGCCCGAACCCGACGAGCTCAGCCCCGCGGGCAGGACGACCTCCAGGCGCTTGCCGCCGACCTCGACCGTGATCCGCTCGCGCTCGGCGGGCTCGGCCGCCTCCACGGCCCCCTCGTACGGAGGGATCTCGTTGACGAACTCGGTCTCGATCCACCGGGTGTGCACGGAGAACGGCTCGCCGGTGAAGGCGGGGTCGTCCACCACGGCCCGGTGGAACGGCAGCACGGTCGGCATGCCGCCGATCTCGTACTCCGCCAGGGCCCGGCGCGACCGCTCCAGTGCCTGCTGCCGGGTCGCGCCGGTGACGATCAGCTTGGCCACGAGCGAGTCGAACGCCTGCGGCACGCTCATCCCGGTCTCGTAGCCGCCGTCCAGCCGCACGCCGGGGCCGGACGGGACGCGCATCGAGGTGATCGTCCCCGGCGCGGGCAGGAAGTTGCGGCCCGCGTCCTCGGCGTTGATGCGGAACTCGATGGAGTGGCCGCGCAGCACCGGGTCGTCGTAGCCCAGCGGCTCGCCGTCGGCGATGCGGAACATCTCCCGGACCAGGTCGATGCCGGCGACCTCCTCGCTGACCGGGTGCTCGACCTGCAGCCGGGTGTTGACCTCGAGGAAGGAGATCGTGCCGTCCTGGCCGACGAGGAACTCACACGTGCCCGCGCCGACGTAGCCCGCCTCGCGCAGGATCGCCTTGGAGGAGGAGTAGAGCAGTTCGAGCTGCTCGTCGGTCAGGAACGGCGCGGGAGCCTCCTCGACCAGCTTCTGGTGGCGGCGCTGGAGTGAGCAGTCGCGGGTGGACACGACCACGACGTTGCCGTGGGCGTCGGCCAGGCACTGGGTCTCGACGTGGCGCGGCCGGTCGAGGTAGCGCTCGACGAAGCACTCCCCGCGCCCGAAGGCGGTGACGGCCTCGCGCACGGCGGACTCGTACAGGTCGGGGATCTCCTCCAGGGTGCGGGCCACCTTGAGCCCGCGCCCGCCGCCGCCGAACGCCGCCTTGATCGCGATCGGCAGTCCGTGCTGCTGCGCGAACGCGACGACCTCGTCCACACCGGAGACGGGGTCGGGGGTTCCGGCCACGAGCGGGGCGCCGACGCGCTGCGCGATGTGCCGCGCCTGGACCTTGTCGCCCAGCGCGGTGATCGCCGAGGGCGGCGGGCCGATCCAGATCAGGCCGGCGTCGAGCACGGCCTGGGCGAAGCCGGCGTTCTCGGCGAGGAAGCCGTAGCCGGGGTGGACGGCGTCCGCGCCCGTCTTCCTCGCCACCGACAGGATCTTTTCGATGTCGAGGTAGGTCTCGGCCGGGCTCTGCCCGCCGAGCGCGTGCGCCTCGTCGGCCACCCGCACGTGCAGCGCGTCCAGGTCCTGGTCCGCGTAGACCGCGACACTGGACATCCCGGCGTCTCTGCAGGCCCGGGCGATCCGTACGGCGATCTCACCGCGATTGGCGATCAGGACCTTGTGCACCGCGTCCATCCTTCCCTCGGGCCCCTGGGTGACGAGCCTTCGTGGATTTTATGCACCTGTCGACGCTGGACGGAGTCCGCCCCCTTACTGAGTGGGACTGCTGTCGCGCCTCGTTCCCGCCGCCCCCGATCCCCATCACCGGTATGCCGGTTTTGAACCGGCATCACCGGCCGAGCTCGACCGGTTAGGCTGATCACTCATGCGGGGACCCGGCCTTCTGGCGACCGTGCTGGCTCTGCTTCTCATGGCACCACCGGCGCCGCCCGCACAGGCGCGCGCCGCGCCGGTGCGATGCACGCCGCGCAAGGGCAGCATGCAGGTGGCCGAGCCGTGGGCGCAGCGCAGGCTCGATCCGAAGCGAGTGTGGCCGCTCACCACGGGCGAGGGGGTCACCGTCGCGATCATCGACAGCGGGGTGGACCTGACGCATCCGCAGCTCCGCGTGGCCAAGGAAGTCGACTACACCGGCACGGGACACCGCGACTGCGTCGGCCACGGCACCGCCGTCGCCGGGATCGTCGCGGCCCAGTACGTGAAGGGCGTCCCCTTCGTCGGCGTCGCGCCGGGCGTGCGGCTGATCTCGCTCAAGCAGACGAACGAGGAGAACGGAGACCCGGACACGCTTGCCAGGGCCATCGTGGACGCGGCCGACTCCGGCGCCGACGTGATCAACGTGTCGATCGACGCTCACGACGATCCGAAGCTCAGGCAGGCCGTGGCGTACGCGCTGGGCAAGGACGCGGTGATCGTGGCCGCGGCCGGCAACAGGACCGCGGAGGACGGCACGCCGGAGGCCTCCTATCCCGCCGCCTACCCGGGTGTGCTGGCGGTGGGTTCCGCCACGCCCGACGGCAGGCGCGCCGACTTCTCCAACACGGCGACACCCGTCGGGGTGCTCGGGCCGGGCCAGGCCATCACCTCCACCTGGCCCGGAAAGGCGTACATGAGCGGGCTGGAGGGCACCAGCTTCGCCGCGCCGTACGTCGCGGGGGTGGCGGCGCTGGTGCGTGCCCGTCACCCGGAGCTGAACCAGGAGCGGGTGCGGTGGCGCATCACCGCCACGGCGGACGGCGGCGTGGGGACGGGCACGGGGGCGGGGATGGTCAACCCGCTGCTCGCCGTCACCGCGATCCTGCCGCTTGAGGCCGTCGACGCACCCGTCATCGCGCCGCCGGCGCCGGCCCCGCTGCCGCAGAACGCGGTGAGCAGGGCGGCTCCGGTGGACCAGGAGGCGATCGACCTGGCGCTCACGATCGCGGCGGCGGCGCTGTGCGCGGTGGGTCTGATCGTGGCTGTGCGGGTGTTCGCGCCGATGGGCAGGCGCAGAAGGTGGCGCCCCGGCCGCGAGGGTTGACATGTCTGCTTTGAGTAATTGACGGTTAAATGTTTTGGCCTGCCGTAAACCGCTGCTTTGTGCCGCGTCCTCTTGGTTGAATGATCCTGATCAGGTCACTTCCAGAAAGGACTGAGATGCACCCTTTACGGCCGGGTGATCCCGAGCAGATAGGCGAGTACGCCATCCTGGGACGGCTGGACGAGGGGCCCCGCGGCGACGTCTATGTCGGCAAGGAGACCGGCGACGACGCCCCTGTGCGGGTGATCAAGCTCTTGGCCGCCGAGCCGGGTTCGGGGCAGGCCGTCCTCGACCGGCTCACTGTGGCCACGCGTGTGTCCAGCTCATATGTGGCCCGCACGATCACGGCGGGCCTGCTCGGTGATCGGCCCTACGTCGTCAGGGAACACGTCGAGGGGCGCAGTCTGGCCGCCGCCGTCGCGGCCGGGGGCCCACTCTCCGGGGAGGCGCTCGAACGGGTCGCGGTGGGCGTGCTCACCGCGCTGACCGCCGTGCACCTCGCCGACCTCGCGCACGGCGCGCTCACCCCGCACAACGTCATCGTCGCCGACGACGGCGTCAAGCTGACCGACGTCGCCGTCGGACCGCCCGTGGGCGAGCCGGCGTACCTGGCTCCCGAGCAGATCAGGGGCGAGCGGTACGACGCGTACGCGGACATGTTCGCCTGGGCCGCCACGGTGGTCTTCGCCGCGACCGGGCGTTCGCCGTTCCCGCAGGAGCCGCAGGCGGTGCTGAACGCGCAGCCCGACCTCGGCGGCCTGGAGGAGCGACTGCGCCAGGTCGTGCTGCCCGCGCTGGCCAAGGAGCCGGGGCAGCGGCCCACCGCCTACGCCGCCATGCTGCAACTGCTCGGCGGCGGTGCCGCCGGGGCGCAGCCGGCGGCGGGCCCCGGCGCGACGGCGGTGCTGCCCGCGCAGCCGCCGCAGCCGCCGGTCGGGGGAGTCCCCGTTCCGCCGGTCCCGCAGCAGACGTGGGGTCCGCCGCCCGTCCCCCAGCAGCCCCAGCAGGTGCCCGCCGTCGCCTGGCAGCCACCCGCCATGCCGCAGGAGCAGCCCCAGCAGCAGACGTGGGGTCCGCCGACCACCCAGGGCCAGGTCGAGACGGCCAGGCGCAAGCCGTTCCCCGTCGGCCTCGCGGCCGCGGTCGGCGCCGTGGTCCTGCTCTCCGGAGTGGGGCTGTGGGGCGCCGGCCACTACGCCGAGGTCCAGCTGTCGCCGGCCGCCGCGGAGCGCGCCGCGGGCCAGCACGGTTCCGGTGGGCGCGTGATCGCGGACGGCGGAAACGCGGGTGGCGGGACCACGGGAGGCGCGACCGGAGGCGGCGGGCAGGCCCCGACGGCGGCGCCGCAGGTGACGGTGCCGTGGGCACTGTCGTCCGACGACCCGGACTCGCCGGTGCAGCCGCTGGTGCTGCCGAGCGAGTGGCCGACCGACGCTCCGGTGACGCCGGAGCTCACCTCGGTCCCGACCCCCGGCCCGATCGTGCCGCTGCCGACCCAGCCGGTGGTCCCGCCGCCGGCGCAGCCCACCGGCCGTACGCAGCCGACGGCGCATGTGACGACCACCGCCACGGTCACCGCGACACCCAGCCCGGTGCCGACGGAGCCGACTCCCGAGCCTCCGCCCACGCAGTCGCCGAGCCCGGCGGCCACGGAGACGCAGGAGGCGGTGCCGAGTCCGGAGCCCACCGTGCCCGCGCGGCCGAGCCCGTCCGACCCGCCGGCGCCGACCACCCCGGCGCCCAAGCCGACCACCCAGGCGCCGAAACCGAGCACTCCGGCACCGAGGCCGACGACCGCGGCGCCCAAGCCGAGTACCCCGGCACCGAGGCCGACGACCGCGGCGCCCAAGCCGAGTACCCCGGCACCGAGGCCGACGACCGCGGCGCCCAAGCCGAGTACCCCGGCACCGAGGCCGACGACCGCGGCGCCGGCCAGGAACCCCTACAGCGCGGCCCAGGTCTGCGGGTCGGGCTTCTACGTGCAGCACAGCAGCACTCTGGCGGCAGGCACCGTCTACCAGCTGTACAACGCGGGCACGGGGGAGAACTGCGTCGTCACCATCAAGACGGCCGATGTCGGCAAGGCGACGCCCGTCTCCGCGACCCTGGAGGTCCAGGGCGGCGGCAGCAAGACCGACAGCGGTAGCTACGAGTACTACGCCGGCCCGGTGAAGCTACAGGCCAAGGGCAAGTGCGTCAGGTACTCCGGCCGCGTCGGCTCGGCCGGCGCCAGCTCCGACTGGGGCAACTGCGGCTGACCGATCCACACGAAGGCCGGGCGGGCACCCGCCCGGCCTTTCGTCTGCGCGGGCCCTGTGGGCTGCGCCTCAAGAGGCGGTTGCGGCAGGGTGAGGCGCGTCACGCGGGATCGGCGTCGTTCACCACTCGCCGGCCATCTCCCCGCCGGTCGTGAGGGGAGATCGCATCGCCGCCGGGGCCGGGGAGGGTCCAGCTCGCGAGAAGGTCCAAGGCGCGTTTCGAGGGTGAGCCGGCTTCGGCGGTGTAGACGAAGAGCGTCGTATCGGGGTCTCCGGGCAGGGAGAGCGTCTCGTACTCGACGGTCAGTTCACCGACGAGAGGGTGACGCAGACGCTTGGAGCCGTGGGTGCGCTGGTGGACGCGGTGCTGGTCCCACCAGTGGGCGAACTCGCGGCTGTGCTCGCGCAGGTCGGCGATGAGGGCGGTGGTGGCCTGGTCGTCCGGGTCGCGGCCGGCGTCGAGCCGCAGGCTCTCGACCGCGGCCCGTGCCTGGACCTCCCAGTCGACGAACAGCGATCGGGCGTCGTCGTCGAGGAACATCCACCGTGCGTAGTTGCGGTGCCGGGGCGGCAGCCGTTCGAAGTCGGTGAACAGCGCTTTCGCCATCTGGTTGGCGGCGAGCACGTCGGTGCGGCGGCCGAGGACGAGAGCGGGCTCGCCGTCGAGGGCGTCGATGAGCTGGTAAAGGCCGGGGCGCACGCGCTGGACACCGCGGGCTCGTGGCCGTACGGGCGCCGCGGTGATTCCGATGAGGTCGTGCAGATGCGCGCGTCCCGCGTCGTCGAGCCCGAGGGCACGGCCGATGGCCTCGACGACGGCCGGTGACGGGATGATGCGCCGGCCCTGTTCGAGGCGGGCGTAGTAGTCGGTCGAGACTCCGGCCAGGAGGGCGACCTCCTCGCGGCGCAGGCCCGGGACCCGCCGTACGCGGCCGTCCGGGGGCAGGCCGGCCCGTGACGGATCGACCTGGCTCCGGGCCCGTCTCAGGAAATCAGCGAGTTCGCGGTTGGTCTCGGCCATGGGATCCAGTTTCTCTCTCGCCGTCCGGTCCTGACTGGCCCTGTGCGTCCTAGGTTCCCCGGTGCTCGGTCGCGGAGTGCTCGGTCGCGGAGTGCTCGGTCGCGCAGGGCGCGATATGGGCCTCGACAGCGGGTCGTGCTGAACCAGGCTGGTGCCGTGCCGGTCGCGGGGGCTCCCCGGCCGGCGCTACGGCGACATCGACAAGCAGAGCATTCGACAAGCAGAGCATTCGACAAGCAGAGCATTCGACAAGCAGAGGATGACCATGAGCTTCCCGACAGATCGACCGGCCGTCTGGTTCGTGACCGGCACCTCCCGCGGCCTGGGCCTCGAACTGGTCAAGCAGCTGCTGGAGCGCGGTGACCGCGTGGCCGCGACGACGCGGTCGTCCGAGCGGCTGCTCGCCGCGCTCGGCGGCGACGGGATCGACCCGTCGCGCCTTCTCCCGCTCACCGTCGACCTGCGCGACGAGGCGGCGGTCAGGCGGGCCGTCCGGGAGACCACCGAGCGATTGGGAGGCCTGGACGTCGTCGTCAACAACGCGGGCTACGGGTTCCTGGCCGCGGTGGAGGAGACCGGCGACCGCGAGGTCCGCGACATGCTCGACGTCCAGGTCGTGGGCGTGTGGAACGTGCTGCGCGCCGCCCTGCCCGTGCTCCGCGAGCGACGCGGCGGCCACATCGTCAACGTGTCCTCGATCCTGGGCCTGACCGCCGTCCCGGGCTGGGCTCTCTACTGCGCGGGCAAGTTCGCGCTGGAAGGGCTGAGCGAGGCCCTCGCCGCCGAGGTGGCGGACTTCGGCATCAGGGTCACCATCGTCGAGCCCGGCTACTTCCGGACGGAGTTCCTCACGGAGGACTCGCTCGCCCTGCCCGCCGAGACGACCGCGCACTACCCGGCCGTCCGCGCGATGACCCGCGACCACCTCAACCTCCAGGGCGGCCAGCTCGGCGACCCGGTCAGGGGCGCCGGCGCGATCATCGGCCGGGTCCTGGCAGGGGAGGGCCCGTTGCGGCTGCTGCTCGGCTCGGACGCCCACTCCTACGCCACGGCCAAGGTCGAGGCCCTGCGGGCGAACGTCGAGGCCGCCGCGCTCACCGCGCCCGCCACCGACTTCCCCGCCGCCTGAACGATCAGTACCCCCGGTAGCCGGTGCCGGTCTTCATGCCCACCACGCCGGGCACGGCCGAGACCGAGCCGTAGCGCTCGATGGCATAGCGGACGCCCGCGATGATGTTGTCCACCGGGTTCCAGATGTCCTTGTGCCCCGGCAGGGACCAGCGGTTGAACGTGGGATCGATGGTCTGCATCAGCCCCTTCGAGGGGGTTCCCGCGGCCGCGTTCGAGTCCCAGTTGTTGATCGCGTGCGGGTTCCCGCCCGACTCGTGCCGGATGATCATCCAGATGTCGTCCCGGTTCATCTTCTCGGCGGGGTAGCCCTGCGCTCTGAGGATCGCGATGGCCTGTTCGATCCACTCCTTGACCTGGCCCGTGGGCGCGGGCCCGCCGCCGGCCGGCGGCGGGCCGCTGGGGCCGTAGCCGCCGAAGCCGCCGCCCCCGGCCATGCCGCCCGAGCCGCTCACGCCGCTCAGGCTCGTCCGGCCGTACGAGGCGTACGTCGGGTGCGCCGTGTCTCCGGGGGGCCCGGTGTAGCCGGGGGTGCGCTGCCAGTCGACGGTGTGCCCGTGCCGGGGCACGAACTCCTGTTTGCCCGGATCCGGGATCTTGGCGAAGGTGAGCGCGCCGTCACGGTAGTCACCGCCCAGATGGGAGCCCAGCGTCTTCGCGGCGTCGCCGACGGCCGTGGTCACCTGCTCCAGGTGCGGCCGGGCGTCCTCGACGCCCCTGGAGACGATGGCCCGCAGCCCGTTTTCCAGCTCCTTGTCCGTGGCATTCCGGTTCCGGCCGCGGTAGGCCGCCGCCTCGGCGACCACGTCGGCGCAGATGCCGTCGATCTTCGACTTGGCGCTCTCCAGCGCGCCGGCGACCTTCTCCAGCGCGCCCGCGCACGCGACCAGAGCGTCGTGGAGGCCGTCCGCAGCCTTGCCGTACCTGTTCATGTACGTGACGAAGGCATCGGCGGAGCGGCCCTGCCACGCGGCGTCCACGGTGCGCACGGCACGGCCCACGCCGCCCGCGTAGTCCTGCGCGTCGCCGGCCGCGCCGCGCCACTTCCCGGCGATGTCGCGGATCTCGCCGGGATCGCCGCTCACCTTCTCCGCCATGGCGGCCAGCTCGGCGCCGCCCGGCAGATCCCCGACGCCACTCATGCCACCCCCTCGCCTGGCGGCTCGGGGTCTCGTCGTGCCGGAGGCGCGCAGGCGACCCAGCCGCGAAACACACTGCGCTTACTGATTCGCTCGCTCCGCTCGCTCATGCCTGCATCGAGGTGGACGTGGCCTTGTGGGCGGTCCGGACGTTGTCCTGCACGGCTTCCAGCGCCCGCTCCACGCCCTTCAGCTTGGTCCTCGCGTCGGCCGCCTCCGCGGTCAGCGCGGCGTAGGCCGTGTCGACGGCCGCCGCCAGCGCAGCCGCGCCGTCCACGTGCCCGAAGACGGCCGCCCGGGTGCCGGGCGTCTCGGGCAGGCCGCCGTGCAGGCTCTCGTACTGGCCCCAGGCCTTGCTCACCGCCGTACGGCAGCTTTCGAGCGCCTGGAAGTGGATGTCGAAACCGGCCACGTACCGCTCCTCTCAGCCTGTCACTCTTCCCCGGGGGGAGGCAGGAACGCGGTCTGGGCGAGCCGCGCGCCGAACCTCCTGTCGACGTGGTAGCCCCGGCCGGGTGGCAGCGGATGCGCCCGGACGTTGCCGAACAGGTAGCCCTCGTCCTTGTTGCCGGACAGGATGACGGCGGGGCTGGCCATGTCCTTCAGCTTCTGGATGACCGGGTCGTACATGGCCCGGCCGGCGCCGCCCATCTGCCGCGACAGGACCAGGTGCAGCCCGATGTCCCGCGCCTGCGGCAACAGGTCCACCAGGGGCAGCAGCGGGTTGGACGAGGTGGCGACCAGGTCGTAGTCGTCGACGACGACGTAGACGTCGGAACCCTGCCACCAGCTCCTGTCCCGCAGTTGCTCGGGCGTGAGGTCCGCCGGAGGCAGCCGCTTGAGCAGCGCCCCGCGCACGTTGTTGATCAGCTCCTGGGCGGCGGTGCTCGACGCGGCGTAGCCGATGCGGTGGGCGGTCGCGGCCGAGTCGAGCAGCGACCTGCGGTAGTCGACGACGATCATCATCGCCTCGTGCGGCTGCCGCCTGGCCACCAGTCCCTCGGCGACGAGCCGCAGCAGGTTCGACTTGCCGCTCTCGGTGTCGCCCAGGACGACGAAGTGCGGGTCGGCGTCGAAGTCGAGCAGCACGGGCGAGAGCGTCGCCTCGTCGATGCCGATGGGGATCTTCGGTCCCGTCTCCTCGGGCGCGGGCAGCGAGGCCGCGGGCAGCACCGGCGGCAGCAGCCGGATCGCCGGCGCGGGCGGGCCCTGCCAGGCCTCCCTGACCGCGTGCACCAGACCGCGGACGCCCGCGGCGAGGTCCTCGGAGCTCTGCACGCCGTCGATCCGGGGCAGCGCCGACAGGAAGTGCAGCCCCTCCTTGGTGAGGCCGCGTCCCGGCACGCCCTCGGGGACCGCCAGCGACGCCTTCCTGTTCACCTCGGACTCGTAGGCGTCGCCGAGCTTGAGCTCGACCCTGGTGCCGAACAGGTCGCGGATGCTCGCCCGGAACTCCGACCACTTGTTGGTGGCCGCCACCACGTGGATGCCGTATCCGAGACCCCGGGCGGCGATGTCGGTGACGACCGGTTCGAGCGACTCGAATTCCTGCCTGAGCGTCAGCCAGCCGTCCACGACCAGGAACACGTCGCCCCAGCCGTCGCCGTCGCGGCCGGACTCGGCCCGCATCCGCCGGTAGGCCGCGACCGACTCGATGCCGTGCTCGGCGAAGTCCGCCTCACGCCGCTCCAGGATCGTGGAGATCTCGGCGACCGTACGGCGGACGCGGTCGGCGTCGAGGCGGCTCGCGACGCCGCCCACGTGCGGCAGCGCCTCCAGCGAGGCCAGGGAGCCGCCGCCGAAGTCCAGGCAGTAGAACTGCACCTCGCGCGGCGTGTGCATCAGGGCCATGCTCGTGATCAGGGTCCGCAGCACCGTGCTCTTGCCGCTCTGCGTGCCGCCCGCGACGCCGACGTGGCCCGCGCCTCCCGACAGGTCCAGCCAGTAGGGGTCGCGGCGCTGCTCGAACGGCCGGTCGACGATGCCGACGACCGCGTGGAGCATCCCCCGGCCGCCCCAGGTCGCCGTGGTCAGACCGTGCTCGGGGGTGACGGACAGCGGCGGCAACAGGTGGGCCAGCGTCGGCGGCTCGGCCAGCGGAGGCAGCCAGATCCGGTGCGCCGGCGGGCCGTGGCCGGTGAGCCGGCCGACCACGACGTCGAGCAGGCTGTGCCGCGGGCCGCCGGCCTCCTCGGCGGGCACCAGCTCCCCGGGCGTCTCGGTCACCTCGACGGGCGCGAAGGCGGTGCCGTACTCCACCACGTCGCGCACCGGCCGCCCGGCCTCGCCGGGCGCGGACCGCGCGGGGTCGGCGTGGTGGGGGCCGGACACGTAGGCGGCCTTGAACCGGGTCATCCCCGTGGTGTCGTACTTCAGGTAGCCGTTGCCCGGCGCGGGCGGCAGCTCGTAGGCGTCGGCGACGCCGAGCACGACCCGGCTCTCCATGGCCGAGAACGTGCGCAGGCCGATCCGGTACGACAGATGGGTGTCGAGGCCGCGCAGCCGGCCCTCCTCCAGGCGCTGGGAGGCCAGCAGGAGGTGCACGCCGAGCGAGCGGCCGAGGCGCCCGATCATCACGAACAGGTCGATGAACTCGGGCTTGGCGGTGAGCAGCTCGCTGAACTCGTCGATCACGACGAACAGGGTCGGCATCGGCGTGAGATCGGCGCCCTGCTCCCTGGCCCGCTCGTAGTCGCGCAGCGAGGCGTAGTTGCCCGCGGCGCGCAGCAGCTCCTGGCGGCGCACCATCTCGCCGTGCAGCGCGTCGTGCATGCGGTCGACGAGCGGCAGCTCGTCCTCCAGGTTGGTGATGACCGCCGACACGTGGGACAGGGACTCCAGGCCGAGGAACGTGGCGCCGCCCTTGAAGTCCACCAGCACGAAGTTCAGGATCTCGGAGGAGTGCGTGATGGCCAGGCCGAGCACCAGCGTGCGCAACAGCTCGCTCTTGCCGGAGCCGGTCGCCCCGATGACCAGGCCGTGCGGCCCCATGCCGCCCTGCGCCGACTCCTTGATGTCGAGCTCGACGACCCGCCCGTCCGCGCCCAGGCCGATCGGCACCCGCAGCCGGTTGCGTCCGGCGCGGGGCTGCCAGATCACGGCGGGGTCGAGACGAACGGGGTCGCCCACGCCGAGCAGGTCGGTGAGCGAGGTGTTGACGCCGAGCACGTCCTGCGCCTCGCCCTGGGCGCCGGCGGAGGCGCGCAGCGGCGCGAGCTGGCGGGCCAGCCCCTCGGCCTCCGGATAACCGAGGCGGTCGGGGTCGCCGAGCCGGTTGCTGGACCGCCGCCCCGCGTGGTCGATCTTGACCATGTGGAAGCCGTCGGGCTGGACGTCCAGCCGGAGCGTGATCGCCTCGGGGGCCGGCCCGGTCACGCCGGACAGGTCGATCACGGTCACGCCCTGGATGGCGTCGGAGCCGAGCTGGCTGTCGTGCGGCACGTGCCCGCCGTCCACGATCACCACGTGGTACGGCAGGGCCTCGGCGGAGGCGCCGGGGCGGAACCTGGCCCGCTCCCTGAGCTCCTCACCGACCAGCGCGTCGAGGTGGGCGAGGTTCTCCGCCATAAGCCTGACCTGGCCCGCGGCGTCGGCCTGCTCGGGGTGCAGGGCGTGCGGCAGCCACTTCACCCACTCCCAGTGGGGCATCCACTCCTTGCTCGCGCAGATCATGATCCGCATGTCGTCGGGGGAGTGGAAGACGACGAGCTGCGCGATCATCGCCCGCACCAGCTCGCGCACCGCGGTGGGATCGCCGGTGAGATGGATGCGGGCGAAGGAGTGCAGGGCGACCGCGACGGGCAGCTCCGACACCGTGGCGTGCGCCCGGACGAACCGGCGCAGCGCGCCCGCCGACAGCGCGTCGAGGTCCTCCACCGGCTTGGTGTCCGGCGGGACGAGCTGGATGGCCAGCTTCTGCACGCCGGTGCCGAGCCGTACGGTCGCGAAGTCGTCGTCGCGCGGCCTGCGCTCCCACAGGCGTGGGCCCATCGCGATCCACCACAGCGAGTCGGGCGGCGGCCCGCTCCACTCCAGCGCCTCCCGCTGCTGCACGGCGGCCCTGCGGACCTTCCTGCGGATCTGCGACAGGTAGCGGAAGTAGTCGCGGCGCAGCCCGTTGAGCCGGTTCCTGCGCTCACCGGCGTTGCGTCCGAGCTGGCCGACGCTCATGCCGACCATGGAGACGGCGAACAGTCCGCTGGCCACGTACATGAGGGGGTTGCCGGTGCCGCCCGCCGTGAACATCAGCGCCATCGCCGCGCCGCCGGCCAGCATCGGCACGTACGTGAGCACGGACATCAGACCCTGCGGCTGGACCTCGGGAATCTCCGGCGGGGATTCCAGGAGGATCTCGCCACGGGGCGGTTTGGGGCCCGGGCGGCGCTCGGGGCGCGAGACCACGACAATGCTCATCTGACTGACTTTTCTACCAGGTTTGCCGATATTTTCGGGCTGTCAGAGAGATCTTCGGGAGAGGATTCCCGCTGTGTCATCGCCGGCCCCCCTTCACGTCCAGCAGGGTGTCGTCCAGCAGGGCATGGTTCAGCATGGCCCGGTTCAGCAGGGCGCGTTGCCGCAGGCGAGCGTGCCGCTGCCGCCCCTGTGCCACGTCACCGTGGTCGCCCCGCGCAGGAAGGCGGACCTCGCGCTGCCGTCGGACATCCCGCTGCCGCACGTCATGCCCGGACTGCTCCGGGCGGTCGGGGAGGTGGGAGGCGACGCGGCCGCGGCCCCCGGCTGGGTGCTCCAGCGTCTCGGCGGCCCGCCGCTCGACCTCGGCCAGAGCCTGGGCACGCTGGGCGTCCTGGACGGAGAGGTCCTCTACCTGCGCCCGCGCGACGCGGTGCTGCCGCCGGCGGTGTACGACGACGTGGCCGACGTCGTCGCCACCGGGACCAAGGAAGGCGGCGGCAGGTGGGAGCCGCGGCACACGCGGCTGCTCGGCATGGGCGTGGCCGCCGGGCTGCTCGCGCTCGGCGCCGTCGTGCTCGCGCTGGCGGCGGCCCCGCCGCGGCTCACCGCGGGGGTGGCCGGAGCCGTCGCGGTGCTGCTCGTCGCCGCCGGGGCCGTGGTGTCCAGGGCCGTCGGCCAGCCCACCGCCGGCGCCCTCGTCGGCTACGCGGCCCTGCCGCACGCCTTCCTCGCCGGACTGTTCACGCCCGGAGCCTCGGGCGCCGTGCTGGTCCTCGGGGCGCCGAACCTGCTGGCCGGGCTCGCGTACACGGCGCTGGTGGCGACGGTGGGCGGCGTGCTGATCGCCGACGGCGTGGCCGGCTTCCTCGGCGTCGCGGTCGCGTCCGTCGCCGGGGCCGTGGGCGCGGCGTGCGTGATGGTGTTCGGGGGATCGGGCGCCGGAGGGGCGGCCGTGGTCGCGACGGCCCTGCTGGCGCTGAGCCCGCTCATCCCCACGCTGTCGTTCCGGATGGCCAGGGTGCCGCTGCCGCCGCTGCCCACCAGCGCCGAGGAGCTGCGCAGCGACAACCAGCGGATCGACGGCCCGCTGGTGCTCCAGCGGACCGCGCAGGCCCACCGGTACGCCACCGGCATGGTCATCGCGATCGCGCTCGCCGGTGTCGCGGGGGAGTTGCTGCTCGTCCAGCACGGCGGCTGGGTCGCCCGCGTGACGGCGGCGACGCTGGCGCTCGCGCTGGCCATGCGGGCGAGGGTCTTCGCGGGGGTCACCCAGCGGCTGTGGATGATTCTCGCCGCCGTGACGGGAGCCGTCGCGCTGGCGTTCGCGCTGGGCACGGGCGCCGACGCGGTCGCCGAGGTGGCCGTGACGATCGGGGTGCTGTGGACGGCCCTGCTCGTGCTCGGCCTCGGTCTCTGGCTGCCCACGGGCAGGCCCTCGCCGTTCTGGGGGCGGGCGGCGGACATCCTCGACGCGCTGCTGATCGTGGCGCTGGTCCCGCTCACGCTGGGCGTGCTCGACCTGTACGCCTGGGTGCGCGGCCTGTCGGGCTGACCCTCGGATCGCGTGACGGCGTCTCCCGAATGCGCTGGTCCCTGACTGGGCTGGTTATCTGGGCGCGCTGGCCGCCGGTGGCCTCCCGCCCCAAGTCACGCGGTCGGCCGCACGGGCAGCAGCGCGGGGCGCTTGGCGGCACGACCGTCGCCGGACGATTTGCCGAGGAGGCGCCGCACCAGCCACGGGCCGAGGAACGTGCCCGCCCAGCGCAGCTCGGCGCCCAGAATCCGCCACCCAGCCGGGTCCACCGGGGGATGCAGGGGCAGCGTCCAGCCGTCGTCGCTGCCGGGCAGGCCGAGGGCGTGGGCCACGGCCGCGGCGATGCGCTCGTGGCCGAGCGGGCTCGCATGCAGCCGGTCGGCGCTCCACAGCCGGGGGTCGGTGGAGACGGCATGAGGCGCCGTCTCGGCGACCACGACCCCATGCCGTGCCGCCGCCACCCGAATGCGGTCGTTGAGTTCGAACACCCGCGACCGGAGCGGCCGGGCGATCGGCGCGATCTTCCCGACGTCCGGGAACGTGAGGGTCGCGACGCGGGCCCCGGCGGCCGTGAGAGCGGCGAACATCGCCTCCAGGTGCCCGGCCACCTCGGCGGCGTCGAAGCGGGGCCTGATCAGGTCGTTGACGCCGGCGACGACGGTGACCAGATGGGGGCGCAGGGCCAGGGCCGGCGCGAGCTGCTCGCCTCGCACCTCCCCGGCGAGCCGCCCGCGCACCGCCAGGTTGGCGTACGTGACCTCCGGGTCCACGGCCGTGAGCCGCTCGGCGAGCCGGTCGGCCCAGCCCCGCGGGTGGGCGGGGTCGCCGTCACCCAGCCCTTCGGTCTGGCTGTCGCCGAGGGCGACGTAACGCAGGCGCTCACCGCTCGGCATGGGCCACCTCCGAGTTCCGTGGGGCCCGCGCGGTCCCCTCTCGTGTCATGGATGCGGTTCCTTCGCCCGGCCCGGCCGCGCTCCTTTCCCGCAGGATCGCCGCGATCCGCAGGCACCAGTCGCGGTTGCCCTCCTCGAAGGCCAGACCGCGCAGGCAGGTCAGGTAGGGCCCCACGCGCCCCCCTGTACGGAGGAACTCCTCCTCGCCCAGGCCGCCGCGCATCTTCCGGAGGATCCGCCGGAACAGATCGATCTTGGCTTCGGCCATGGCGGCCCTCTCCTCGACCTGCCGGATCAGCGGCCCGGCGTCGACGTGGTCGGCCGCCTGCACCTTGACGAGCAGGTCGTCGCGGATGAAGGACGGCTTCGACGCGGCCGCCGCGAACCGCTCCAGCTCGGCGAGCCCGGCGTCCGTGACGTGGAAGAGGCGCTTGGCGGGCCGGGTCTCCTGGATCACCTGCCGCCCCGCGACCAGCCCCTCCCTCTCCAGCCTGGCCAGCTCGGCGTACAGCTGCTGGGGCAGGGCGTGCCAGAAGTTCGCGACCCCGACGTCGAACGCCTTGGCCAGCTGGTAGCCGCTGAGCTCCCCGTCGAGCAGCGCCGCGAGGACGGCGTGCCGTAAGGCCATGGAACCGCTCCCTCCGCTCCGGTCATAGTCAACAATATGACTATTCAAAGAAGTGAGCATCGGGAGATTCCCGAAAACGTCCGGAGAGCGGGTTCGCATCGACGGCCTGGCGGGGCCACGGCCGGAGACGTCCGGGATTCGGTGAGGGGCCGCCGTCGAGGGACCGGCGGTTCCCGGCCGGCTAGAGCCGCTCGGCGCCTTCGGGCGACGCCCGCTCGCCGAACGCGCGGCGGGCGTCGCCGAGGAGGCCGGCCACGTGCGGCACCCCCGCCGCCTCCAGCCCGCCGCGCAGCATCTCCTCCTTCGCCGCCTCCGCGGCCGCCTCGGCCCGCCGTACGGCCTTCAGGACGGCCTCGGCGAGCGCGCGGCCGTCGAGCCTGCGCATGCTGAGCGGGTGGATGTCGAGGGCGCGGAGCGTGCCCACGGCGTCGACGGTCGCCGTGATCCTGCCCTCGTCGGCCCTGCCGGCGTACTCCCGCGTGCTCCATTCGGTCGCGAGCTCGTCCATCAAGGCGGCCGCGGCCGTCAGCCGCTCCATGCGCGCCCGGAGCTCACGCATCTCGTCCACGCTCACTCCTCGCGAAGCAGGGCCTGGACGTAGGGGGCGAGCGGGTCGCCGGGTGGGGGTGATTCGGCGAAGTCCTCCATGGCCCTCGCCAGCCGCTCGCCCGTCTCGCTCCGCGCGGCGCCGATCGCGCCCTGGATCGCGGCGGACATCGCGACGTGGTCGAGGTCGCGCATCGCCCGCGGGTCGATGCTCAGCCCGAGCAGGTGGCCCGCTCCGGTGACCCGGGCCACCACGGCGCCCGTGGCGTCGGTCCCCTCGATCACCTCCTCGCTCAGCCCGTGGAGCAGGTCGGCGAGCGCGCCGACGCGGCCCTGGACCTCCCGCACCAGGCCGGCGACGTCGCCTTCCCTGCCCGCATTGAACGCGGCCGTGTTCCTCATTGAAGGTCCTTGTTCGCCGGCTGCCAGTAGTCGTGGATGCGCGCGCGGTCCGCCACGGCGGGGGTGAGCGTGAGGTCCCGGCGACCCCGCGCCGGGTCGCCCTCGTCGAAGAAGGCGGCCCGCACGTCGTTGAGCTTCTGCTCCATCTTGTTGAGGTCGCTCTCGTAGGCCATGTAGATGTCGGCGAACTGCTTGACGAGGTTGCCCAGCGCACTGACGAACACACCGGCCTGCGAGATCAGCGCGACCCGCCCGGCCGGGTGCGCGCTCATCGCCGCCAGCGTGCGGAGGACCGGCGCCGAGGCCGCGTACAGGCCGAACACCGACAGGTCGTACTCCAGGACCTCCTTGAACTGGCTGTGCATCGCGCCGCTCATCTCGCCGGTGACCCCGTGGAGCTTCTCGTACAGGACTGTCGTGTTGAAGCGGACCCGTCGCCCGAGCAGGTCCGCCGCGTGGCCCTTCCAGTTCGGGCTGACATCCTGGAAGTAGGAGAACCAGATGTCGGACCTGCCGCTCTCCAGCCGGCCTCCCATCTCCTTCCAGAGCTCCCGCCGGTCGTAGAAGAGGAAGGGGTTGCCGAGGTTCAGCGTGGCGGCGACGTCCAGGGCGAGGGCCGCGATTCCCAGCCCGGACATGGCCGCCGCCGTACGCGTCTGCTGCCGCAGCGGGTTCAACGCCTTGACCAGGTTCCTGAAGAAGCCGGGATCGGTACGGGTGGCGGCGGAGGTGGCGGCCGTGTCGGCCGGTGCCACGGAAACTGCTCGCTGGACGTTGCCGCTCGAGTCCGTGATGTAGAGCTCCTTGGGGCCCGACGTGGGCCGGCCGGGAACGAACAGCGTGTCCGGCTCGCTGGGCGGGGTCGACATGCGGGTCCTCTCAGGGGCGCGTCTGCTGAATGGCCGCCTTGGCGGCCTTCTCCGCCGCGACGTAGTTGTCGGCGGCCCTGACCAGCGTCTCGCCGTCCCTGTGCAGGGCGTCACCGAGGATGCCGGCGGCGTTCGACCAGGTGTCGGAGACGGCGTTGAACCGGTGGACGAAGGTGAGCCCGACGATGGGGATCCCGGCGAGCGGAGCGAGGTTCCAGCCCTGGAAGCGGGGGGTGGCGTCCCCCAGCCGCCGGACGCCGTCGGCGGAGCCGCCCACCGTGCCGGCGAACTTCCTGATGAAGCCCGCGGCCACCTCGTAGCCGGGCAAACCGGATGAGCCGCCGCCCGGGCCGGCGGGGGCCGTGGCCGGAACCACGGTCGGCTTCGGGGCCTGATGCGTCCCTGCCTGCCGTACACGCAGCGAGTCCGGCAGGCAGGGGCCGGGCGGCGGGCAGGGCGGAGTGTGCGGGCACGGGCTGACCATCGAGGGCACGGACGGAACCGGGGAGGCCGGCACACTCCGCGTCGCGGTCACCGAGCCGGTGGGCGACGCCGTCGTGGAGATCACCGGTGACCGGCTTGGCGAGGATTCACCATAGGACACGTGATCTTCCCTATCACCGGGCTTCGTGCCGTTGCCACGCGCCAGGGCGACGTTTTCGCAGGTCGAAAGCGGAAATTGGGCGGATGTTCACTGATATGTAACGGGTGAGCCCGTAGACCCCGTACGCCCCGCTTTGAATGCGTTAACTTGCCGATGTTCCGGAAATCGCGGGGAAAAGGGGCTCAGATGGACGGCAGCGGATTCGATGACTTCGACATGGAGCGATTCAGGGAGCGCGCCGACGCCAGGATCGCGGCCGTCGAACGGCTCCAGGGCACCCTGTCCTCGCTCGTCGGCCGGGCGCGGGACGAGGACGGCCTGGTCAGCGTGGAGTTCTCCAGCCGGGGGCTGAGCGAGCTGGAGCTTCATCCCAAGGCGATGCGGCTGAGCTCGGGCGAACTGGCCGAGCGGATCAAGGAGACGATGCGCGCCGCGTCCGACGACCTGTACCGGCAGATGAACCGGGCCATGGCCGAGGCGCTCGGGCAGGAGGGCGACCAGTCGAGGTTCCTGGACGATCCGGAAGCCGTGCTCGCCCAGGTCAGGGAGGCGGAGTCCGCCTTCGACAGGACTGCGGAGGACGTGCTGGGCGAGCTCGACCGCATCAGCCGCAGGCTGGGCCTCTGACCCGCCGCCTGTTCCGCCGCGGGTGGGCCTCCGTCAGCCGATGCGGTCGGGGCTGATGGCGCTCGTCACGCGCCAGACGTCCGGCTCGGGGTCGTAGATCTCCCGCTCGCGCTCCTCCCGGCCCTCCGATCCGGCCGCGCCTGCCGGACCATAGGGCATGAAGGAGGAGCCGGCGCCGGCCTGGCCCGGCCGCAGGCCGCCGAGGACGGATTCGCCCGCCTGGGCGCCGCCGACGCCGAATCCGGTCCCGAATCCGCCGCGCTGCCCGCCGTACGTGCCGATCACCCCGCCGGGCGGCAGCGTGCCGGTGGGCCCGGCCGTCGTGGGGGCGTGCGCGTCCGGATAGCCGGTGAGCCCGTTGGGGGTGGTGCCCGCGGGGTTCGTGCCGACGGGCAGGGGATGGGCGTTCGCCAGGTCGGTCCTGTCGGAGCCGCCGATCACGGCCGGTGCCGTGCCCGACCCGTCGCCGGAGCCGCCGGGCTGCCCCGTGTTCTGTCCCGCGTTCTGCCCTGTGCCTGTTTGTCCTGTGTCCGACGAGCCGCCGGGGTCGCCCGCGCTGCCGGACCCGTCCGTGCCGGTGCCGCCCGAGCCGTCGGAACCGTGGCTGTCGGAGCCGGAGCCGCCGCCCGAGTGGCCGCCCCCGCCGGAGCCCGAGCCGCTCGACCCGGACCCGGTGGAACCCGAGCCCCCCGTGTTCGAGCCCGTGCCTGAGCCGGACGTGCCGTCACCGTACGAGCCGCCGTGCCACGCGTCGGTGCTCGTGACGGGCGCCCCCGTCCCGCCCACGTGGATGCGCGGCGACTGGCTGAGGTCGATGGTCATCGGCTCGATGGCGGGCAGTTCGAAGGCCAGCCCGTCGGCGAAGGCGTTGTTCGCCTGCTGGATGTCCTCGTTCAGCTTGCGGAAGTGGTTACGCGCGGCCTCGTCCGCATCGGTGGGCGGGCTTCCCGTGGTGCCGCCCCCGGCGCCCTCGTCGCTCTTGTCCGTGGCGGCGGGGAAGTTGGCCTGCGCCTCCTTCACCACGCTCGCATACCAGGACATGGCGGCCCCGCTGGACGCCATGGCGTCACCCAGCGCGCCCGCCGTGGCGTACAGCGCGCGGAGCGCCGACTGCACCTCGACCGCGGCCGGGCCGCGCCACACCTGGGCGAGCTCCTTGGCGGTCCTGCTCAGCGCGGCCTGGATGCCGGCCTCGGACGGGCCGTTGCCGCCGATCGTCCCGCCCACCAGGTTGGCGGCGTCGAGGAACGCCTGGCCGGCCCTGCCCATGTCGTCCGGCTTGGCGGCGTCGAGCTTCTGCTTGATCTGCTCCCGGGTCAGGTTGCCCGAGTCGAGCCCGTACAGGCTCTCGTAGATCTTGATCAGCTCCCAGCCGGAGTCGGATCCCATCGCGGTCTATCTCCCTGCCCTCTGGCTCACGCGCTGCTGCTCTTGTGGCCCTTTTCGTAGTTGGCGACCGCCCGCTCGACGGCGGTGACCAGCGCCTCGACCCGGTCGATCAGCAGCTGGTACTTGCCGCTGAGCACCTCGTGGGCCTGTTCGGCGTTCAGCCCGAAGTATCTGGCCGTGTCCCACGGCCCGGCCTGGGCCGGGCCGACGTTGGTCAGGCCCTGGACCTCACCCGCGGTGCCCGGGCCGCTCCAGGTGGCGCTCATGCTCGCCGGAGCGCGACCGCGCAGGCTCCCGAGCTCGTCCCGCAGCCCCTTGAGGACCTGCAGGACCCGGGTGTGTTCGATGTACGGCCCGCCCGCCGCGCCGTCCGGGCTCCCGTCGAGACCCGGCCAGCCCTCGGGCAGCCGTAGCTTCGGCTGCGGCGAACCGCCGCCCGCGTCACGGGTCACGTCACACCTTTCTCGATCATGCCCTGTCGATGCGGGGGGAGGTGGTCGGCTGGTCGCTCATGAAGAAGTCCTCGTCCTCCAGCAACCAGGTGGTCCGCTCGCGCTCCTCGCGTTCCTCGCCCCTGCCCGCGCCGTGCGGCGCGACCGGCAGCATCGAGCCTCCGGCGGAAGGCCGCAGACCCGCCGCGTTCACGCCGGTGACGCCGCCGCCCCCGGACCCGGCGCCGCCGCCCGCTCCGGCTCCGTACCCGCCGTACCCGTTGGCGCCGAAGCCCGTGCCGTGGCCCGTGCCCGGCCCGCCGCCGAATCCGCCGGGCGGGTCGAGCTGCGGAGTGTGCGCGGCCAGGCTCGTGCCCTGACCCGCGCCGTTCGGGCCGTTGCCGTTGTCGTTCAGGCCCGTGCCGTTCAGGCCGCTCCCGTCCAGCCCGTTGCCGTTCAGCCCCGAGCCGTCGAGCCCGTTCAGGCCCGTCCCGTTCGATCCGCCGCCGTCGAGTCCGTTCCCGTTCTGCCCGCCGCCGCCCGGCACCGATCCGGGTCCGTCACCGAGCCCATAGGGGGGGTAGCCGGCGTCGAAGCCGAGCCCGTTGCCCGAAGGGCCGGTTCCGAGGTCGCCGAGCGACCCGAGATCGCCCGGGCCGCTCACACCGGTGGGGACGTTCCCGCTCGGGAGGCTCCCCCCGGGGCCGGTGATCGGGCCGAACTTGGGTGGCGTCGTGTCGAACTTCGGCACGTCGGTGTCGAGTGAGGCGGGAAACATGTCGTTGGCGGCCTGCGTCGCCTGGGTGAGCTTCTTGAGGTGCTCCTCGGCCGCCTTCATGTCCTTCTCCTCTTTCGACTCCCCGAAGAGGTTGAGGAAGGGGCCGTCGCCGAAGATCGAGCCGATGGCGCCGCCGATGCCGCCGACGATGAACCCGCCCACGCCGCCGATGACGGCTCCGGGGATGGCTCCGACACCCGCGAAGGGAGAGCCGGCGATCGCGCCGCCCGCGGCGCCGACCGCCCCCGCCTCCAGGGCCGCGTCGTACCAGTCGATGTCGCTCTTGGTGGGCTTCGGGACGTTCTCGCCCCGGAACTGGTTGAGCGAGCTGGCGTACACGTCCAGCGCGGGGACCACGCCGCGCGGTGTGGAGGGCGGTCCGGAGCGGCCGCCGGGGAGGGATGTCTCCACGATCGCGTTCATCACCGCGACCGTGGAGGTCCTGAGCCGGCGGAGCTGCTCCTTCACCTGCTTGGCGTCGTCGCCCGTGGTCCAGTGCTTGTCGAGCGCGTCCAGATGCTTGTCGAGGGTGTCGACCACGGACTTCAGCTTGTCGTGCACACCCTTGAACTCACCCGAGGCCGCTCTGATCAGCTCGGGGTCGGTCTTCCCGAGCGCGGTGCGCAGGGTGTCCAACATGACGACGCCCGGGTCGGACGCGTCGAACGCCGCCCTGATCGGCATCTTCCTCTCGGCCAAGACGCCTCCTTAACCGCTCCCCGTAAACGGCTAGACCTCCGCCGTACCGGCCTGCTGCACGCCCGCCTGCTCGCCGGCGTCGAGGTTCCTGATCGCCAGCTCCAGACGCTCGGCGGCGATGCCCAGGGTCGCGGCGATCTCCGCGTAGACGGCGGTGACCGCGCCCTCCGCGCTGGTCAGGCTCGTGTGGAAACCGATGGCCGCGGGCCAGAACCCGCCGACCGCGTCACGTTGCGAGATCAGCTTCTTCACCGCGCCGCCCTCGGCGAAGGCGACCGGAGTCACCTCGCGCTTGGACGCCCCGGGCGCCAGCAGCTCGAGCGCCTCCTCGAAGTCCTTGCGGGCGTTCCTCAGGGCCGTACGGCTGACCTCCACGCCTCCGGACATGCGTCACCCTCCCGTTCACGGCCGAGGACGGCGCCGGCGGAGATCGCCGGTGCCGCCGGCCGTACCGTCGGACGTCCGCTCACTTCCCGTCGAACATGGCGGCGTTGATCCGCTCCACGTCCTGCATGTTCATGTTGGTGATGTTGATGTTCTTGGCCAGCAGGGACACGATGTCCGACAGGCCCTTGGCCTCCTGCTGCCAGATCCGCCTGGTCTGGTCGTAGGCGTCCTTGGCGCTGCCCTGCCAGATCGCGGTCTTGGTGTTGAGCTTGTTCTCCAGGTTCTCCAGCTCGGTGACCAGCCGGTTGAAGGCGTTCTGGAACTCGGTCTCGCCGGTGTCGAGACCGCTGAAGTTGACCTTTGTGATGTCGAAGTCCACGGTCGCGCTCTCCGTCCGTTCCTGGTGGTCGTCTCGGGGCTCAGCGGCTGTACGAGGCGGGCGGGGCCTGGTTGATGAGCGCCTCGATCTTGTTGATCTCGGCGGTCGCCTGCGCGTTGAACTCGGCGTAGTTCTTGTTGTTCGCCCTGATGCTCTCCGCGAGGGTCTGCAGGCTGCCCAGGATGACGTCCATGCGCTCGTGCCACAGCAGGTGCACCTTGTTGAACGCGTGGTGCGACTCGCCCTGCCAGTGGACCTTGAGGTTCTCGCCGGCGCTGTCCAGGTAACGCTGGATGCCGCGGATGTTCTCGGCCGCGTCGCCGATCCAGGTGATCGCCTCGTCCAGGTCGTGCCGGCTCACTTGGGCCTGGCTTGCGCCAGAGTGCGACATGGTCACCTCCACTGATCCTGTCGAATTCCCCCGACCAGGAGGGTCGGGTGATGACCCAAAAGTCACAGTAATGGATCAGTAGGGGGCTTGCCGGGGCTGTCCGAGATTAAGATTTTGTCACGTCTCTTGCGGTTTTGTCAGACGACCGGTTAGGAGATTTGCACGATTTGCGAGCTTTGTGGTGACTCGGCCGTACGTAGTTGAAACGCAACCTGCCGGGAATCGGCTGGAGGGTGTTGTGACCGATACGAGCGGAGGCGCGACGAATCCTTTCGCCGGCCTCGCGACCTCGATGGGAGCGGGCGGCGCGGTGGACCCCCGCCTGGCGGATCCGGAGTTCAAGATGGACTACGGCGAGGTCACGAAGTTCGGTGACGACGTGGCCGGCCGGGGGCAGGTCCTGGCGGACACGAGCGGCCGGATCAAGAAGATCCACCTTCCGCCGCTGACCTTCGGTGTGATCGGCGGCAGCCTGAACGGCGTGCACAGCCAGGTGCGGAACCAGACGGCCGACGCCGTGGCGAAGGGCAAGGAGGTCCTGGAGTCCTGGAAGACGGCCATCGACCAGGCGGTCAAGAACGCCAAGGAAGCCGAGAAGCAGAGCTCCGGCGGCCAAAGGAAGGACGGCCTGCCGGGCGGCCCGAAGGGCGCCGGGATCGACCCCAAGAAGCTGGGACTCGGCGGCGGCGGGTTGCCGAAGGCCGGCCCCGGTTCCGGCCTCGGGAACGACTGGAAGCTTCCGAAGGACAAACTGGGCACCGACATCGATGACAGCCTGCAGCACCCGGACCTGCCCGACACGAGCACGCTGCCCGGCCCCGGCGGGAGCGGCGGCGGCCTGCCCGGCGCCGGTGACCCGAACGGCAACGGCCTCGGCGGCAGCGGTCTCGACCCGAACGGCACCGGTCTCGGTCAGGACGGCCTGGGCCGTACGGGCCTCGACGGGCTCGGCCGGAACGGTGTGAACCCGCTGGAGACGCCCAAGCTGAACAGCCCGGGCGACACCGCCCTCTCGGCGTATACCCCCAACCCGTCGTCTCTGCCGACGGTGCCGACGGTCCCCGACCTCGGCACGGCCGGCTACGGGCCGGGCGACTACTCCACGGCGACTCGGCCAGGGACCGGCGGGTACGGCTCCGGCGGCTACGGCTCCGGAACGTACGGCTCGGGTGGGGGCCCGGGCGCCGCCGCCGGTCGTGCCGGCGCCGGGGCCGGTGGGATGCCCGCCATGCCGTACGCCCCGATGGCGGGCGCGGGCGCGGGGAGCAACGACGACGGCAAGGAACGCACGCGGGGCCCGGCGGTACCGGAGGACGAGAGCACCTGGTTCGGCGACGAGGACGTGGCACCTCCCGTCCTCGGGATGCAGGAGGACGTCTAGGCCATGGTGGCAATCGGGAACGTCGAAATCTGGGACGCGCGCAACAACTTCATCACCGGCGCCGGCCTGACCGCCATGGCCTCATACCTGGAGCCGAGCGCGCTGCCGCTGGCGGGACTGCTGGCCACGATGATCGCCGATCCCGACTCCATGTCGCGGGGCGCGCGCGAGTGGCGCAACGAGGAGGGCGAGGACAGCCAGTCGCGCCCCGACATCGGGCGGCTGCGTGAGGATCTCAGGGGGCAGCTTGCCGCGCTCGAGTCGAACGAGCATCTGAAGGGGCGGATGCTGACCACGGTCAAGCAGAAGTTCGTCGAGTTGGACGGCCAGCTCGACGGACTGGACAAGGCCATGAAGGGTGTCGGAGACAGCCTCGGCTCCGCGTGCCAGCTCTACACGGTGGCGAGTTTCATCTCGCTGGCGATGGGCGGGGCGGCGCTGACGTTGGCGAAGTTCAGCGCCGCGGCCAGGGCCAACCCGGTCGCGATGGCCGCGATCCAGCCCACCGTCACAGGGATCATGGGCACCATGTCGAGGACCGCGCAGAAGGTGTTCGACGTCCTGGTGAAGCTGAACTGGAAGGTCGCCGCCATCTTCACGGGAGTCGGCTACCTCGTCGCCGGCACCCAGCAGAAGTTCCCCGGCATGCAGGCCATCGCGATCCAGGCGCCCGACTTCACCAAGGCCAAGGTCGCCTTCGACGGGACCACCGGCGGTCTCACCGATCCCCTTCCGGACGTGGACGACATGCCGAAGACGCCGTCCTTCATGCCCCCCATGACCATCTGATGGAGTGGGCCGCGAGCGCGTTCGAGCGGCGGCTCGGGGCGGCGTACGAGGCGGGGGACCTCGCGCTCTGCCTGAGCATGCTCAGGGACACCGAGCTGGCGCTGCCCGCGCCGCCGGACGGGGACGCCGCCTGGCCGACGATCACCGCGCCCGACCGGGTGTGGCTGCCCGCCTACACCTCGGTCGAGGCGATGCGGGCGGCCACGGGACTGTCGCGGGTCAGGATCACCTCGCTGGTGGAGCTGGCCGCCGGCTGGCCCGATCCCCGGTGGGGCCTCGCCGTCAACCCCGGCCTGATGGTGCGCTTCCTGCTCGAACCGGGGACCGTCGCCAGGCTCGCGGTCCCCACCCTCGCGCATGACCGCAGGGCGGAGCCCGAGCCCGCGCTACCGGTCGTGCAGAAGCCGCTGACGCCGTACGACCTGCGGGCTTACCTCGGAGAGGGGGAGTCGCGGGTCTCCGGCTACTGCCACCACGCCCTCGACGTCGCGCACGTGGCGACGCCGGCCGTGCTCGCCGACGCCCTCGGCCGGGGCGCGGACGACGGCCTGCTCAGCGGCGACGGCTCGCTGTTCCTGCTGCGGTGGCGCACGGTGGGGCTGAACCTCTACCGCACCCCGTACGGCGGGACCGACGAGGCGGGCATGGCGGCGGTGGCGGGCTGGGTCATCGAGGAGCCGCCGTTCGCCGGCATGGGCCTCGCGCCGAACGTGGACTCCCTGGTCCGCGAATACAAGGTGGACGCCGTACGGCTGCCGCACGGCTCGGAGATCGTCGAGCTGACCGCGGCCGGGACCGAGGTCGTACGCGCGGTCTACGACGGCGACCTCGCCCGCTGGCTGCCCGGCGAGCACCCGGTGCGGGCCTCGGCGAGCTGCTACCGGGCGCGCTGGAGGGGAGCCGACTTTCCGGCCAATCCCGATCCCGGACACGACGGGCTGCTGATCCGGCTGCTCGGCGACGGGCCGGCCGACGGGTTCGAGGAGCGAGCCCCGGGCCGCTTCGTGCGGTCGGTGCCCGCCGAGGAGTGCGAAGCCGTCTTCCACGTCACGCGAGTGTGCGAGTGGCGCGGCGCCCCCTGCCTCGTACGGGACGAGCGCGCGGGCGAGCTGCTGCTCGAATACACCGGCGGGCGGCTGCCGGTGGCGCGGGCGCTCGGCATGGAGCGGATCGAGCGGGGCGTCCACCGCCGCTGGGTGGCCCGCGCCGAGGTGAGCGGGCTGCGCGAGCACGCCGAGCCCCTCGACCTGGGGCTCGACGCATTAGCCTGATTCCGGGACGACTCGGATCGGAGGCCGGACGCAGATGAGCGAGACCGATCCGCACATCCACGTCGAGCGGACGGTGATGCAGGCCGGTGCCGCCTACCGCAATCTGATCGCGTCGTCGTTGGGCCGCGCGCCCGACGCGCCGGATGTCGTCACCACCGGTTGCGGGCTCCGGGTGCCCTATGCGATGACCTCGACCCGTCCGGAAAGCGTCACCTGCCTCGCCTGCCGGGAACACGCTTACCGGGAGCACCTGCGCTACGCCGAGCAGGTGGAGCGCCTGAGCCGGATGCCCGGCGCGCCCGTCACCGGCGACCAGGCGGCCAAGGCCGCGCAATGGGCTCGGGACCTCGCGAAGAGGTTCTCCGGCGCGTGATCCGCCGCCGTGTACCCGACACCTCCGTCGGGCACGCCGGGGAGACTCCTCGCCGCCCGGCGCCCAGCCGGCCCCCCAGTTCGTCACGCCCGCGCATGGAGATGAGGGAGCTCTCACTACTCGAGGGGTTCGGCGGCTTTGGTCATCGGACCTCCCGTGTCACCGGTGTTGAGCGTGCCGATCGGCTCCACCAGCATGATGGCCGTTTCCTCCTCGGCCACGGGACAGTGCTCGACACCACGGGGCACCACGTAGAGTTCGCCGGGTTCGAGGACGACGTTCCCTTCCCGGAGCTGGATGGTGAGCCGGCCGCTGACGACCACGAACAGCTCGTCGGTCTCCGGGTGGGTGTGCCAGACGAACTCTCCCTTCAGCTTGGCGATCTTGATCTCGTAGTCGTTGAGCCCGGCGATCTTCTTCTGCGTCCACAACTCGTCGATCTGGGAGAGCTTGCCGGCGATGTTGACGGGATTGAGGGCAACGGACATTTGTGGCACCTCTCGCTCGGATGTGCACCGCCCGGATGGGGCGATGGCGGATGTGATGAGCGTGGCCCGGTCCCCTGCCGCCCGTCTTGTACGTTTCTAGCGTGATCGCTCACCACCCGCCGACGATCAGCGCCTGGCGGCCGCCGGTGCCGGGCATCGCCGAGGTCTTCCACGCGCACTTCACCGATCACGCCTACCCGGCCCACACCCACGACACGTGGGACCTGATGATCCTCGATGACGGCGCGGTCGACTTCGGACTGGACCGTCGCCGGCACGCCGCCGCCGACCTCTCCGCCGTTCTGCTCCTGCCGCCCGGTGTCCGGCATGACGGCAGGACCGTCACCGCGGCCGGCTTCCGCAAGCGCGTGCTCTACCTGGACACCACCGTGCTGCCGGAACGCCTCATCGGCAAGGCGGTGGACGCCCCGATCCTCGCCGACCCACTGCTGCGTCACCGGATCCACCGACTGCATGTCGCTGTCGGTCATTCGGGAGAGGTGCTCGAGGCCGAATCACGCCTGTTCCTCGTCGCGGAGAGACTGCGCTTCCACCTTGAGGCGTTCCAGCATCGGGCACCCGGCCGGGAGGCGCACCGGTTGGCCGTCGAGCTGCGTGAACTGCTGGACGCCCGGGTCCGGGCGGGTCTGTCGCTGCGGGAGGCCGCCGCCGTCCTCCACTCTCATCCGACGCACTTGATCCGCTGCTTCACGCAGACGTACGGCCTGCCGCCGCACACCTACCTCACGGGCAAGCGCATAGAACTGGCGCGCAGACTCCTGCTGAGCGGTCAACGGCCGGCCGACGTGGCGACGAGCGTGGGATTCCATGACCAGGCGCATCTGAACCGGCACTTCACCCGGCATGTCGGCATCACACCCGCGCGCTATGCCACCGGTGAGGACCCCTCACGCAGGCGTACCCGTCAGGCGTTTCAACCGCCCCGAATGAACCATCACTAGCCGGATGTCAAATGAAGGTGTGATAATCCCGAATATTGGACATAGATCATCATCGAGGTGAACGCGGTCGATCGGGGTGATGAACACGGCCGGGGGACAGACGCCGGATGCCGCCGGGATGCGGGCGTACGCCGAGGAACTGCGGGCCACGTTCATGCGCCTGCAGGAGGAGGCGCCCGCGCTGCACGAGAAGGCGCGCGCCGTGCAGGTGACGGAGAAGTCGCGTGACGGGCTCGTGGCGGCCACCGTCGGCGCGAACGGCGACCTGATCAGGCTCGACCTCGACCCGCGCATCTATCGGCGGCAGGACGCGCGCGGCCTGGCCGACGCCATCACGCGGACCATCCACGCCGCCGTGGCCAAGGCCCAGGACCGGGTCGTCGAGATCTTCGCGCCGCTCGTCCCCGCCGAGCAGATGAGGGCGCACATCGATGGTGACCTCGACGCCGTGCTCGAACAGATGTCGAGGCAGATGCCGAAGCGGACGACGGAGAGCCCATGAGCGAGCGGAGCGAGCGAATCGATAGGCACAGTGCGATTCGCGAATGCGACCCCGAGCCGCCAGGCGAGGGGGTGGCATGAGCGAGCGGAGCGAGCGAATCAGTAGGCACAGTGCGATTCGCTCATGCGACCCCGAGCCGCCAGGCGAGGGGGTGGCATGAGCGAGCGGAGCGAGCGAATCGATAAGCATAGTGCGATTCGCGAATGCGACCCCGAGCCGCCAGGCGAGGGGGTGGCATGAGCGAGCTGTTTGAGGTGAACTACGTCGACATCCGCCCGCAGCAGCTCGCGAAGGGCCTGTCGCAGTGGCACGCCGCGTCGTCCGACGTGGAGAGCGGCTACGCCGCCACCCTGCGGGAGATCCGGCGGCTCAACGCCGCCGAGCCGTGGGGACACGACACGGCCGGCGCCGCCTTCCGCTCCGCCTACACGCAGGGCGACGGGCCCGACACGGTGATGAAGCAGGGTGAGGAACTCGCCGCGAAGGTGGTCGAGCTCGGCCCGACCGTACGGCGCAGCGCCGAGAACGCCCGCGGGATGGACGAGGAACGGGCCAGAGAGGTGCGCGAGATCCTGAAGCGGGTCTGACGATGACGCACTCCTCCACGACCTCCACGACCGGCACGGGCTCCGGCGCCAAGCCGGCCACGACGAACGGCGACGTCACCTCGAACGGCGACGGGCTGCCCGAGTTCGCCGACGGCGGCGGCTCGGTCGTCGACGTCACCCCCGCCTGGGGCGAGTCGCTGCCCGCCTGGGCCGACGACCTCATCGCCCTGTTCACGGCGGGCCAGACATGGCCGGAGGCGAGCGAGAGCCTGCTGTGGCAGCTCGCCCGGGCCCACCGGTCCGCGACCGTGAGCGTCGTGCAGTCCGTCGATCCGGTGGGAGCCGCCGCCGTCGCCGTGCTCAGCGGGATGCAGGGCCCGTCGATGCAGGCGTTTTTGAACCGGCTCGGCGAGCACTACTCGGAGCAGTCCGGCCTGCTCGGGGTGGCGAACAACCACTTCGCCTATGGCGCGCAGGCCGACAACTTCGCTCGGGAGACCCAGTATTCGAAGCTGTCGGTCAACGTGGTGTTCTGGATCGCGCTGATCGCCACGTTCATCGCGCTCGTCGCCGCCTTCTACTCCGCCGGGGCCTCCACCCGGTTCGTCGGGCCGATCGCCGCCCGCGCCCGGGCCGAGACGGAGAAGATCCTCGAACGGCTCGCCCTCGCGGCCGGCCGCCCCGCTGCGGCCCAGGCGCTCGCCAGAGGGACCGTGCTGGCCTCGGTCCGGGCCGGACTGCTCGGCCGCATCCTCGCCAACCCCCTGGGCAGGGAGCTCGTCGAGGAGATCGGCGAGGAGGTCGCCGGCGACGCCCTCGCCCAGGAAAAACAGCGGAAGTCGGGCACCCGCGACGGCTGGGACTGGAAGAGGACGAGCGCCACCGCCCTGGGCGCGGCGGGCGGCGCGGGCGTCGGCATGCGGGCCGCGCACCCGATCAGCAACCTGGTCAACAGGACGCCCCTGCTCAGAAGGCTGAACACCGACGCCCCCGGCTTCGGCAACGCGTTCAAGCGCTTCCCCGGCCGGGCGCTGACGACCGGCCTGACCAACGTGATCGCCTCCCCGGCCGGGAGCGTCCTCGCCAACGGGTTCGTGTACGGCCAGTGGGAGATGCCCGACGGGGAGTCGCTGCTCGGGGCCGCTCTGTCGGGAGCCGGCCGTACGAACACGATCAGCCCGTTCAACCCGGACGTGATCCAGGCGGTCGTCAGCCCGCGTACGGCCCTGGCCTCGGCGTACGACACCAGCCTGCGCACCGACCTGATCCGCGCCTTCTCGAGCACGTCTCCGGATCCCACCGCCGGGCAGCCTGCAGGCGGCGCTCCGGGTTCCGCGAACACGAACACGGCCGGCGGCGGCCAGACCGCGAGCGGCGGCGGGCCCGCGGGCGCGGGCGGCACGAGCACCGCGTCCGTCGTGGGGCAACCCTCCGGCGGCCCGGCCGCCGCATCGGGTGCCGGTCAGCCGGCCGCCGCGACGCCGAGCGGATCCGCCCAGGCAGCGAGCACCGCGCCGTCCGGCCAGGTGACGGCCGCCGCACCCGGCGGCTCCGGCCAGCCCGCCACCACCGGGCCGTCCCCCGCACAGTCCGGCGCGAGCACGACGAACCCCGGCACAGCCAGTACCGCCAACGCGGGCGCTGCCAACCCCGGTTCGGCCGGCTCAAGCAGCACGACCGGCACAGCCAACACGGCGGGCGCGGTGAACACGGCCGGCGCGGGCAGCGCGGCGGCGGCCAACCCCACTGCTGCCGGTTCCGCGAACACGCCTGCCGCGTCTACACCTGCCACCTCCACCGGGACGCCCACGCCGGCCGTGTCCACGGGGACGCCGTCGTTCGCTTCTCCCTCCGGCGGCACCACGTCATCCGCCGCGGCGTCACCGGCCGTCTCGGCACCGGCGGCGTCCTCGGGGACGACCGGCGGCAGCACTTCCGGAAGCGTCGCCGCGGCGCACGCTTCGGCTCGTACGGCGGTCTCCGATGTGCTGTTCACGATCGCGCCCGACGTGCTCTTCCTGCGCGACGGCCGGGGCGCCAGGCTGACAGGTCCTGACGGAAGCCCGATCCGGTTGTCGGGCGAGGACATGAAGGTCCTCGCGGATCGGCTCACGGCCCGCGCCGCCGAGGGCGTGGGCACGCCTCGGCTCCGCGCGGAGGCGGCCGCCCTGCTGGGGGCCAGGATCGCCGAGGAGAGCCGGGGTCTCCCGGTCGAGGGAGCCCTCGACGCGCTCGCCCGGCTCGCCGACGCGACGCCGGACAGCCGCGCCGCCGCCGTGGAGGTGGCGGGCGAGGTGCTGGAGGACAACCCACGCGGCTGGCGGCCCGACCGGCTGAGCGACGCGGGGGCCGGACTCGTGGAGGAAGCGGCGGCGGTCCCGCCGCACGGACCGGACCACGCCCTTCGCGTCGGCCGCTCCTCCGACGCCGCCGCGGACATCGTCCGCCGCGCCGAGACCCTCGCCGGGATCCCGCCCACCGCCGGCACGAACGGGACGGCCAACCCGGCGAGCGGAGGCCAGGCCGCCGCGGCCTCCTCCGACCCGGGGGCCGCTCCGGCGACGAACTCCGCTCAAACGGCCAACCCGCCGGGGCCATCGACAGCGCCGTCCGGTACGCGGCCGGGACCGCGTACGACCCGGGGGCGTGGCCGGGTGACCGCCCGGCCGATCGCGCGGAGCCTGTTCGTCGCCGACGGCAGACCGCCGCACCTGGCCGACCTGTCGTCGCAGGAGGCGGAGCAGGGCTTCCTGTCGCTCCACGCGTCGGACGTGGCCCCGGACGTGACGGGACTGAGCACAGCCGGCGAGCAGACGGTCGTCGTGGACACGGGCCGGTTCGGCGCGCAGCACTTCCGGTTCGAGATCGGCCGGGTGCGCGACGGCCGCCTCGCCAGGACCAGGGTCCGGTCGGGTACGGCCGCGGACCCCCACGTCGTACGGCTGTCGCCGCGCCTGGCGAACGACATCCTGCCCCGGGTGTGGCTGCACGAGATCAGCGACGTCTTCCAGCGGATGTCCGGCCCCCGGCAGGGCGTGATCCGCTCCTTCCTGGGCCGTACGGCCGAGCCGGACGCCACGGCCTGCGTGACGGCCCGTTATCGGGAGCACGCGCTCTTGGACAGGCAGTGGCGGGCGGCCCCGGCGCAGGAACGCCCCGCCGTCGCGCACGAGATCGAGCAGCTCGGGCGTGAGATCGAGAGGCTCGGGCACGTCGCCCCGGCGCCCCCCTGGTCGGCGCCTCGCCCGCCGTCCGCCGCCTCCCCGACGACGCCCGGCCCCGCGACGCAGACCTCCACCGCGCAGAGCCCGGCCGCGCAGAGCTCCGCCACACAGAGCTCCGCCACACAGAGCCCGACCGCGCCGGATCCGGTGGCGGACCTGCTCGGGCTGGCCCGCACCCAGCGGTCGACGCTGACTGACGCCACTGGCGAACTGCTCAAGGCGGTCAAGGAGAAGATCGACAGCACCAGGGCGGCCAGGGCCGACGCGAAGAAGGCCGAGGAGGCCGCCGAGAAGGCGTCCCGGGAAGAGGACCGCGGCTCCGAGGAACGCCGCCGCAAGGCGCTGGCGGACCGCGACGTCCACCGGGCGAGCGCCGAGCGCGCCCGCCGGAGCAAGGAGGCGTACGCGCGGGCGGTGCGGCGGGCGGTCGAGGCGCGCACGAAGTACGAGACGCTGGAGAACGCCCTGAACGCCCTCCCGGCAGGCCGGAAAGGCACGCTGCCGGCGGAGATCGCCCGGCTGGCCCGGGAGGCGGAGGCCGCCCACACCGCGTACAAGGAGGCGTTCGCGGACGCCCTGCCGTCGTCCGAGGTCCTGTCGGAGGCGACGCCCGCGGGCCGGCTGCCCCACCTCGAACGGCTCACCCAGGTCGTGAACGACATGCTCGAACGCGCCGGGATCGACCACCGCTACGCGCCCGACGAGCTGTCGCACGTGTTGCGGTCGAACTTCAGGTGGCTGGTCTCACAGGACGGCGTCGTGCTGCGGGTGGGCCGCGGCACGCGGGCCGAGCTGCGGTTGCGGCTGAAGGTCTCGGACCTGGTCGAGGTGTTCGGCCATCCGGTGCGGCACTCCCAGTCGATGCTCGGTCAGTTGCCGCAGGGCGGCCGCTCGGCCTCCGCCACCGCCAACCGTTCGGTGCGCGTGGCGCCGAATCTCGACCTGAACGCGCTGAGCAAGCCGTGGCAGGACACCCACTGGCTCGGGATGCTGATGAAGTTCGGCGTGTTCAAGGGCGGCTTCACTGCCGGCAGGAGCGAGTCGTTCAGCGGCAACGCGTCGGATTTCGCGCTGGCCGGTGCGGTGCAGGACAACGCGGGCGAGGCGCTGGTGCTCGACGGGCTCGCCTCGGCGGAAGTGGAGCTGCGCACCGCGACCGGCACCGAAACGGCGCGCGTGGACAGCGGCACGGCCGGCGACGCGCGGAGCCTGCAGGTGTATCTGCCGCACACGCACGCGCAGCGGGGGCCGGCCGAGGTCACCCGGCTTCCGCGAAAGGAGCGGCAGCGCACGCCGTTCCCCGAGCACGCGGTCACCGGGCTGACCGGGCTCCAGGACCTCGCCGACCGCACCGCCGAGCGGGTCGGCCGCCCCGAGGTCGGCGGCATTACCCGCGACCAGATCCTCACGATCCTGACGAAGGAGCTGCCGGCCCGGCTCGGCGAGGCGATCAACGATCCCGAGGGGCTGCGCCGCCCGATCACCGTCAACGGCCGGGTGGTCGGCTATGTGCGGATCAAGACCCGGGTCGTGATGGACACGGCGCGGCCGGTCGGCACGCCGAGCACCAAGCACCGCTTGGAACGGCTGCGCGTGGGGTTCTCGGGCGCGTCGGGCTCGCGCTCGGCCGGCCGGTCCTTCGAAGTCAAGGGCACCGCGGGAGTCCAGTTCCCCGTCGGCGACGGGCACGTGCTCGGCGCCGTCGGTCTCGACGGTTACAAGACCGCCACACCGCGCCTCACGGGCGGGCTCGGTCGCTCCTGGTCGCGGTCGCGGTCGATGAGCGCGGGCGGGACCGCCATCCGGCCGAGCGTGCAGCGCTGGGCGGGCCACACCCAGGCGTACGCGCTGGAGCTCGAGCACACGGTGACCGTGCAGCTGAACACCGACGACGCCCCGCATGCCCCCGTGAGCGGCCGGAGCACGGGCCTGTTCCGCATGCCGGAGCCCCAGGCGTACCGTTACGGCCTTCCCGTCGACCGGTCGGCCGTACGGAAGGACGGCAGGCTCAGGGACGACCCCAAGCCCGGCACGCCGAAGGGCCGCCTGCCCAGGCTGCCCGGCTGGTCGCGCGGCGCGGCGGGCGGCACCACGGGGGCCGGGCCCGCGCTCGTCCAGGCGAGCGACCGGCCGGAAAGCGTCAGGAACTTCGACGAGGCGCGCGCGAAGGTCGAGGCGGTGTTGCGTGCGCGCGGCCTGCTGCCGGACGAGAACGGCCGACTGTCGCGTGACCCGCTGACCCGGGCGAGCCAGATCGCCAACATGATCGAGGTGGCCGAGCAGTTCTCCCCGGCCCGTCTGCAGACCGGCTACGACCAGGCCATGCAGGACGGCATCCTCCTCGACCTGGTGACCCAGGGCATCGGCCGGGCCAGCCGGCACCTCACCGTGCGCATCCGGTTGGAGCAGTCGGGCCAGGAGGAGTTCCTGGGCACCAGCGCCGCCGAGGTCCCGGCCGACCTCGACATCTCGTCGGAGACCTCCGGACGCTCGGTCGGCCGGTCGCGTGGCCGGGCCCGGGACATCGGCCCCGGCCTCGGCCTGGAGACGAAGCCCGGCGAGGCCGGCTCGACCGGCGGTGAGGGGGGCTTCCACTGGAACAAGGGGCGCACGGCCGGCACGACACTCAACGACACGGGCAATCTGGTCACGCTGATAGAGGGCACCTCTCCGGCGGCGGTCTTCGAGGTGCCGCACAAGCTCACCGTGGACCTGATCGAAGACGGGAAGGTCACGCCGCTGGCCCAGAGCGACGACGTGTGGATGCGGGTGCTGCTGCCCTCCGACCTCCTGCCGGAGGACCGGACCGAGCCCTCGCCCAGCCACCCGACGTCCTCCGAGGCGCTGAGCCTGGCCACCCTGCTGCACGTGGACGGGAGCGGCGTGCTCGACGCCCTCCGATCGGTGCTGCCGAAGGCGATGCGGCCGGGTTCGGTGTCGTTCCATCACCTCGCCGAGGCGTTCAACGTGCGCAATCTCATCTCCCACCCGGAGTGGCTGGTCGCCGACCCCGCAAGACCCGCCACGACGTACGGCACCGCCCTGGCCGTTCGCCCGCGCGGCCTGCGTACGCACCGGGCGTCGGCGTGGATCACGGCCCAGCCGGGCGAGTCGACGTTCGTGACCGCGGCCGACCTGGTGATCGGCGACATCAACTTCACGATGGGCGCGCACACCACGCGGATGGAGACCCGCGGCGGACGGTCGGTGGACGCCTCGACCGGTGCGAACGAGGCCCTGCCCGGCCCGTTCGGCGGCAAGGAGGGGGTCGGCGCGTCCGGGGCGGGAAGCACGTCCTCCTCGATCTCGGACACGGCGATCTGGGGCAGGGAACGGCTGGCCATCGACACCGGCAAGCACTACGTGTTCGCGATGAAGGCGGACATCACGGTTTCCGGGGACGAGGCGGGCAACCGGCGGGCCGACGCCGAGCCGCTGCGGGACAAGACGGTCGTCTACTCCCTTCCCGAGCGCGACGCGCTCGACCTGTACGGCAGGGGCGAGGTCAAGCTGCCCCTCGACCAGGTGGCCGACGCGGTGACGCGACTGCTCGACGGCAACCTCCGGCTCGACCCGCGTACGGCGGTGCCGCTGGTCCGCAGATACCTGGCGGACCGGGCGCTGGCGCGGAGGGGCGGCCACCCCCGGTCCGACCTGGAGCAGAAGCACCCTCGCGCCATGCTCACCGAACGGCTCGCCAAGGACTTCCCGATGCGTCTGGCCGCCGAGGGGAACCGGCTCAAGCGGATGCACGAGAGACTGCCGGACCTGGCCAGCCGCGTGGACGTCCCCGACCTCTATCGGGACTCCCTCGGTGAGAGCACGGTGAAGACGGCTCGGCTCACGACCCCGGACGGCACGCCGACCCGCTTGATCGACCAGGTGCTCGACCAGATCGGCAAGGTGGCGCCCGGCGCGCTGAAGCGGGACCCTGTCCTGCTGCGCAGCCTGTTCGGCGACTTCGCCGGCAAACGCTGGTGGGGCAAGATCGACGACATGAGCGGGCCGGAGGGCTTCGTCAAGACGTACTCGCTCAGGATCGGCCCGCACCTCACCGAGGACGTCACGGTCAGGATCAGCGCGGTGCTCCACGGCGACGAGGCGACCTACGGCGGAAACGTCCACAACTTCGGCCAGATACTCCAGGACTACACGTACACGCAGGAGGACCGCGCCGAGTCGTCGGGCAGGACGTTCGGTGGCAACGCGAACGCCGGCGCGGGACAGGACGCCGGCAGTGGCGGCCGCGCGGCCGCCACCGACCGCTCGCACACCGGCACGGCCTTCACCGGCACCCAGCGGACCCGCATCCAGCGTGCGGCGGCGTTCCGCGGCGGGCAACTCGTCGAGCATCCGGTGACCATCACGATCGAGGTCGAACGCACGTCGAGCCGCCTGCGCGGCGCCGTCGCCAAGACCACCGGCGTCCCCCCGTACAGCCACGTCACGCTGGACGGCACCATGGCCCGGGTGCTGCCGGACGGCATGGTGGCCAAGGAGGGTACGGTCGCCGCGCGGCCGCCCGCCCGGCCCGACGTGCGGCGGGTCGTGCCGCCGGAGGTCTTCGTGACCGAGCGGCTCAGGGCCGACGACCTGCTGCGTGCCGTGTTCGACCGGCTCTCCCGGACGGACCTGCTCGGCGGGGCCGCCGCCATGGAGCACTACGCCGAACTGGCCAAGGCGCTCACCGGGAACGGCCTCACGACCCGGCTGGAGCGGATGACCGGCCCCGACGGGCACCGGCTCATCCGGCTGCCCATGCCGGGCAAACCCGGCCAGGTGGTGGACGTGCGGATACACGCCGGCCTCTCCGAGCCCGACCCGGTGGCCCTGGGCCTGAACGACACCGAACTGGGGCAGGTCGACCGCGAGCAGAACACAGCCGGCACGGCCACCGACCGGGGGCAGATGCTGCCGCTCGGCCGCACGTACAGCGGGGGGAGCGCCGTGGGCGCCGGCACCGACCTCGGCGGCGGCGACCAGACCGCGCAGTCGAGCTCGGGCAGCGGCGGCAACCGCGACGAGACCAGCGTGTTCGAGAAGGGCGCCGGGGCCAAGGTGCGGTTCCGGGTCGACTTCGACCTCCGGTTCGAGGTGCGCCAGGTGGCTCGTGACGGCGCGGAGACGGTGCTGCGGACCGTGGGCATCCCGCACGGCACGACCGGCACGGCCCACCTGATCATGTTCCAGCACGCGCTGGAGGAGATGCTGGCACGTCGCGACGCCGGCGCCGCACGGCCGCTGTGGGACTTCTACCGGCAGTGGGCGGCCGCGCCCGGCGTCTTCTTCTCCCACGACACCGTGCGCGCGCTGGCCGCGAGGCGACCGTCGTACGACCCGGCCGCGCCCAGCAGGGCGATGGCCGAGGCGCTCAGAGGACGGACGGGGACGCAGCCGGTGGGCATCATCGCCGACATCGGCCGAACGACTGCGACGGCGCCGGGATCCATGGCGCTCGTGGAGGAGGCGAGGCTGCTCGCCCGCGACCTCGGCGCCGACGTCCACCTCCATCTCAGGCGGCCCGACGGCACCGTCGAGCGCTACCATGCCACGCCCGCGGGCGAACTGTCCGGCGAGCCCTTCGCCGAGGCGCTCGGCTCGGTGCCGCCCGACCTGGTGGCGCTGGCCGAGCGGCACGGCCTCGACCTGCGTGACCTGTACGGCGGGCGGTCCGACGGGTTCGCCGACCGGATCGGCGAACGGCTCGACGCCCTCGGCGTCGCCCGGTCCGCACCGGCCGACCCGGGCTGGCCGGTGCCCGAGACGGCCGCGGACGCCACCTGGGGCGGCAATCCCCTCATCACCGCCCCGCTCGCCGGCAACGTGACGGCCGAGCCCATCCCCAGGACCGCGTTCGTGGCCGACGGCCGGGCCCCGCACCTGCCCGACCTGTCGAACGCCGAGATCCCCGCGGCCGTCGCCGACCTGCGCCCGGCGGACTTCGGCCGGGGCGTCCACGCCGTGACCGCGACGCCGGACGGCACGGTCGTCACCGTCGAGACCGCCCGGTCCGGCACGCAGCGCTTCGTTGTGCTGCCCGAGGACCCCGGTGGCGGACGCCCGGGCCGTACGGAGGTCGCCGCGGGCACCGGCCCGCACGTGATCCGGCTGGCGCCGAGACTGGCCCCCGACGTGGTGGCCCGGGTGCTGCTGCACGAGATCAGCGACACCCTGCAGAAGCAGGCGGCGGCGGAGCAGGGGACGATGCGCCGCTTCCTGAACGCCCTCGACCCCGGCTACGACGCCTGTGCCTCCGCCCGCTACAACGAGCACGCCTACCTGTCGCGCCGGTGGAGGGCGACGACCTCGGACGAGGAGCGGGCGCGGCTGCGGCACGAGATCGAGGCGGTCGCCCGCGACCTCGGCGCGCGGGGCCAGGCGGCGCCTCCGCCGCCGTGGATCACCGTGCCGCCCCAGGCGCCGGTCCTCGACGTGTGGGAGCGGATGCGCAGGCTCAGCAACACCTCCGGCTGGGAGCCGCCGGACGACGAGGACGAGACCGTTCCCGCACCGCAGGACCCGGCGCGGCGACAGGTGAGGAAAGTGTGATGCCGTACTCGATCGCCAGGAGCAGGGACGAGGCGCACCTCTATCTCGACCTGAACCCCTGCGCCTGCGGCTCGGCGGACACCGACTGGGACAGCGGCCTGGCCGGCGTCGAGGGGGAGCTGGTCACCTGTTACGAGGGGCGGTGCGCTGCGTGCGGCGCCGAGCGGGAGCACCTGTTCGGACTCCCGGAACGGGAGGTGACGCCCACGGGCTTCCCGACGTTCGGCGGCGCGGAGCCGTCCGAGCTGCTGGACCCCGGCGAGTGGTTGTGGGTGGCCGACCTGACGGCGGGCAACGTCCCGGAGGGTGGGGAGCGGCAGGCGCTGTCGATCGCGCGGGCCGCGGTCGAGGAAGTGATCAAATTCGTGCCGCCCGGGCAGGACGAGGTGCCCGAGGACGCGTTCTGGTCGGAGCGGGGACGGGCCGTGCGCGCCGCCGAGCCCGGGCGGTTCCGCCTCGACCGGTTGCTCGTCGTACGCGACACCTACCGGGAGCTGGCCGGAGCCTAGAGTAAGGGGAATGGAGCAGGCAGTGCCGATCCCGTACGCGCGGACGCTCGCGGAGGCCCGGCTGTATCTCGCGCTCACCGTGGACGAGGCCGGTCAGGAGGAGCCGCCGGTCGAGGGGCCCGAGGCGTGGACGGTCCGGTCCGGCGGGGTCGAGGTGCTCGTGCCGTACGCGAGCGAGGCGGAGGCCAGGGACGAGGGGGAGCGGTTCGGCGTCGGTCTGTCCGAGCTGATCGACCCCGGCCAGTGGCGGCTCGCCGGCGCCGGATACGCGCGCCGCGCGCTCACCGACGACCTGGAATACACCGAGGAGCCGGGGGACGAGAGGCTCTTCCGGCGGGTGGTGAGCGACTGGGAGGCGGCCAGGGACGCGCTGGTGGAGGCGCTCAAGTTCATTCCGCCCGGCGAGGACGAGGTGCCCGCGGAGGCGTTCTGGACCGAGGCGGGGCTGGCCGCCCGCGAGGCGGAGCCCGCTTGCTTCCTGCGCGGCCGGCTGGCCGAGGACATCGCGTTCTACCAGCAGAATCTGGACGACTTCCGCCACCTCAACGGTTGACCTACTTGCCGAGCGGCACGGGAACGCGGGCGGCGGCCGGGTCGAGCGCCGGGCCTTCCGGGATGAGATGCAGCAGGTGCGCGGGCACCGGCGTGGCGCCGGAGGCGTCGTAGCCGAGCTTCGGCAGCAGGTCGGCCGAGGCGATCGCGAACCTGCGGCCCTGGTCCGTCAGCAGGAAGTAGTTCGTGATCGACCCCAGCTGTCCCTCGCCCGGCAGCAGGCCGGCGATCGCCGCCGTTCCCGGCGGGAGCAGCACCTGGTCGAAGGTCTCCTGGCCGCCCGGAGTCCTGGGAGTGGGGATCGCGATCGAGGCGCCGACGGTCAGCGTCGCCCGGGCCGAGCCGGCGCGGGTGCCGGCGTAGACCGCGCACAGCGGCGTGGTGGAGGCGGGGGAGGTCATCGCGGGCATCGTCTCGGGCATCCCGCCGCCCATCACGCTCTGCTCGGAGAGTGAGGCGTTGGCCGTGGCCGCGTCGATCGGGACGGCCCGCGGGGCGCGCTTGCCGTACGCCGCCTTGATGGCCGGGTCGGCCAGCAGGAGCGTGGCCTGGGTGAGGGTGATCGGCGCGAGGCCGTCGGACAGCAGGACGTACCAGCGGGCGGGGGCGCCACCGATGCCGGGCACGGTGAAGACCTGCCCGACCGCGGCCGTGACCTTGCCGTCGGGCCCCCGGACCTTCCTGCCCAGGTGCGGCACCTTCGGGCCGCTGAAGTCGGTGCCTTCGGGGATGGCGTTGAGCCAGGTCGCGGGCACCTTCCTGGGCTGGGCGTTCAGGGCGCTCACCGCACTGGAGTTCGCCCGCATCCGCCGGTTGCCCCAGATCACCCACTTCTGCCGGCCGTCGTCCACCACCATGGCGCCGCCGCCGAGGGGCCTGCCGCCGACGTCCACGCCGCCCACCAGCGTGACGTACGGCCGCGGTGCCCCGGTGGCGTCGGGGCCGTCCACCACGCACACCGACCACGGCCCCTGCACCAGCTTGTCCTTGGCCGGCAAGGAGTCGGGCGCGCCGGGGATGCCGACGAGCGGCCCGCGCGGCAACTCGGCCAGCGAGGCTGCGGAGACGTCGCGCACCGTCACGTCGGCGGTGTCGAGCAGCAGCCGGGCGGAGACGTAGTTCGCCGTGGGAAGCAGCACGCGTTCCTGCTGGCTCCAGACATAGGTCGCGCCGGTGTCCTGCTCGACGAGGAGCTGGCCGGGCTCGGTGAGCTTGGTGGCGCCGCCCGGCTTGATCACACCCCAGATCCCGAAGACGGCGAGCAGGAGCACCGACAGCAGGACCCCGCAGAACGTGGCCAGGGTGTGCCGCCGCATCGGCGACTCCGCGACGTCCGGCTCTCCCTGCAGCAGGGCCTGGCCCAGGCGCTGCTGCATCAGCCGGTATGCCTGGTAGAGGTCCTTCCGGGTCTGCACGTCACCTCTCCGTGTCAGACGGCATGGGAGCCAGCATATTCATCCCCGGCGCCCTTGTGATCTCCCTGCTGATCTCCGCTGTGACCTCAGTTCGCCGTCAGGGCCCGCGCGACGTGCCCGATCTCCCGCCGTAGCCATCGGTGGGCCGGATCGGCGTCGTGTCGCGCGTGCCAGGTCTGGGCCACCGGCAGCCGGGGCAGGTCCAGCGGGATGTCGAACACGGCGAGGTCGAGCCGCCGGGCCAGAGGGGTGTGCAGCGACCTCCCGCAGCGCGCCACGAGGTCGGTGTGGGCGGCCATGAGCAGCGCCGCCGAGAAGGTGGGCACCGACACCACCACACGCCTGGTCAGCCCCAGCGACGTGAGTGCCTCGTCGATGGGGCCGTGCGCGAGGCCTCGCCGGGAGGCCGTGACGTGATCGGCCGCCGCGTACCGTTCCGGGGTGAGCGCGCCGTCGAGCAGTGGATGCCCGCGCCGTACGACGCCCACGTTGTCGTCGGTGAGCAGCGGTTCGATCCGCGTGTCCGAGGCGCTCTCGCCGACCACCGCGATCGCGATGTCGGCCAGGCCTTCGCGTAGCGCGCGATGGTCCTCGCGGCCCTCCGGCAGGAACCGCAGCGACACGCCGGGCGCGACCCGCCGCACCCGGTCGAGGAGACGCGGCCCCAGCACGGCGACCAGCGTGTCGTCGGTCAGCAGGGAGAAGGAGCGCTCCAGCCGGTCGGGGTCGAAGTCGGGACGGGTGCGGAAGAGCGCCCCGGCTCGCTCCACGATCTCGCGCACCTCCGGCTTGATCGACAGCGCGTAGGGGGTCGGCGCCATCGCGCGGCCCGACCGCACCAGGACCGGATCGCCGAGCGCCCGGCGGATGCGGGCCAGCGTCCGGCTCATCGCCGGGCCGGACAGGTGCAGGCGGTACGCGGCGCCGCTCACGCTCTCCTCGTCCAGCAGGACGTCGAGCGCGACCAGCAGGTTCAGGTCGAGGCGAGAATGCATGGCGTGCACTTGTCCCGTATCGAAGATGCATTTGAAGGCAAGAGTGGGATCAGCTTACGTTGGTCCCGCCGGTGGCCGCCGCGATCACACTTCCAGACCGACCGAAGGGTCTTCGATGACCGTCGTCTCCATCGGCGCGCCACCGCCGGGGGCCGGTACGGCCCGTCCCGGGGCCGTGCTCGCCGTCATGTCCAGCTGCGTGATCACGGCGGTGTCGCTGGTCGCCGCCGTCAACCTGGCAGTGCCCAAACTCGCGGCCGGCCCGCTGCACCCGTCGCCGAGCCAGTTGCTGTGGATCGTCGATTCCTACGTGCTCGTCTTCGCGTGCCTGCTCATCCCCGCGGGCGCGGCCGGGGACCGCTACGGCCGCAGGCGGGTGCTGCTCGCGGGTCTCACCGTCTACGCCGGCGGTTGCGTCGTCGCCGCGCTCGCCCCCACCGTTCCGCTTCTCGTCGCGGGCCGGGTCGTCACCGGTGTGGGTGCCGCGCTCATCATGCCGGCCACCCTGTCGCTGAGTCTGCAGGTCGCCCCGCCGGAACGGCGCGCGCACACGATCGCGGTGTGGACGGCGGCCACGGGAGCGGCGGGCATCGTGGGCAATCTCGCCGGCGGCTTGGTGCTGCAGTATCTGCCCTGGCAGGGATTGTTCTGGGTCATGGCGCCGGCCGCGCTCGCCCTGCTGGCCCTCGCCGCGCGCCTCGCTCCCCGCGCCGCGGCCGCGAACGCTGCCGGGCGCCTGGATCCGGCGGGTTCGGCGATGCTCGTCCTCGCCTTCGCCGCGCTGCTGACCGGCATCATCGAGGGGCCGGAGCGCGGCTGGCGCGATGCCGTGGTGCTGGGCGCGTTCGCCCTGGCGGTCATCGGGTTCGCCTGCTTCGTCCGCCACGCGCTGCGGGCGGCCCACCCGGTGATCGACCCGCGCGTGTTCGCCACAAGGGAGGTCACGGCGGGCGTTCTCGGCGTCACTGTGACGTTCTTCGGGCTGTTCGCCCTGTTCTTCGTCAACGCCCAGTACCTCCAGTACGCCAAGGGTTTCTCGCCGCTGGTCACGGGCGTGGCGGTGGGCCCGCTGGCCGTCGGCATGCTGGTGGTCTCGCGGTTCAGCCCCGCCGTCGTGCGCCGTCACGGCGCCCGTCCCGTCGTCGCGGCCGGAACCGCTCTGCTCGTCGTCGGCCTGTGGCTGCTCTCGTACGCGGACGCGGCCATGCCGTACCCGGTCTACGCGGTCGTGCTCGTGGTCATGGCGGCCGGAATGGGTCTGTCCATGCCCGCGCTGTCCATGGCGATACTCAACGGCCTCCCGGCTGCGAGCGCGGGGGCAGGATCCGGACTGAATGGCGCGGCCCGCGAGGTCGGCAGCGCGCTGGGGGTGGCGGTCTTCGGTACGGTCCTGGCCGCGCGCATGACGGCCTACGCACCCGGCGTGTCCCTGCGGTCGCTGGCCGAGCAGGGGACGGACGCACGTCTCGTCGCCGCCTTCACCCACGCGTCGTCCGACGGCTTCCGCGTCGTCGCGGTCGTCGTGGCCGTGTTCGCCGTCATCGCCGTCTCGCTGGTTCCCTCCGCCAAACTTTCGGGCGTTAGGAAATAGGGGAATAAAGCAGCGGAAAAGCCGTACTTCTCCCGGCCTTCGATATAGCCGCTCGGCATAAGGGGTTCACAAGATTGACAAACGATTTACGGTGAGGGCGGCCCCTTTGTCGATGAAGGAGTGACTGAATGGGTAACAGCTTGCTCGGCGGCGACCCCGCGGAGATGCAGAGCATGGCCGCGCAGTTCAGCCAGCAGGCGGACCAGGTTCGCGCCACGATGGCCAACCTCGACCGTGAGGCGGCCAAGGTCGGCACCGCCTGGACCGGCCCCGGCGCGCAGCGCTTCCACGACGCCTGGCAGAGCTACCGGGCGGCGTTCCAGCGCATGGCAGAAGAGCTCAACGAGGCATCCCGGGTCATCACGACCTACCGCGGCAACATCGAGTCCGCCACCCGCTGACCGGCACCCGCAGACCGCCGGGCCGCCGGACCGCCATGAGCGAATGGCGGTCCGGCGGCCTTCTCATGCGACCGGCGGCCTCATGCGACCGGCGGCCTCAGGTGACCGGCGGCTCGGTCGAGCGGCCGAGATAGGTGACGGGGCCGGGGTCGGGCACCGGGATCTCGTGGAAGCCGAGCCGGTCGTAGAAGGCGCGGGCGCGGGTGTTGACGGTGAGCATGCTCAGGTGCACGGCGGGCACGCCCTTCGCCGCGAGGGCGCGGAGGAAGGCCGTCATCAGGGCGCGGCCGTGCCCGGCGCGCTGGTGGCCGGGGAGCAGGTCGATGTGCAGGTGGGCGGGATAGTCGGCAAGCTCGGGAAGCACCATCCGCTCGGGATCGTGCATCAGGGCGACCATCTCCTCGGTGGGCGAGGCCGGAGGGCGCCGCGGCGCCGGGTAGCGGCCGGCCAGCGTGGGCAGCCACTCGTCGCGGTACGCCTTGACGAAGGCGGGGGTGTCGGCGGTGCCGACGATGTAGCCGACCGCCCGTTCGCCGTCGTCGGCGACGAAGGCCAGGTCCGGCTCCAGCCGGACGTACGGCGCGGCGAAGATGCTGGGCATCAAATCGAGATCGGGATAGATGTGGCGAGAGTCCTCACCCGCGTCGGCGGTGCGGACGCAGATGTCGTAGAGGGCGTCCCTGTCCGTGTCCTGGTAGGGCCTGATGCGCACGGTCATGCCGAGCAGGCTGACAGGGTGGGAGCGCTCCCAACAAGCCCTCCGGCTCAATCCGGCACCGCGGCCTGGATCGGGGTCGCGGTGCCCGAGACGACCAGCAGGCCCCGCCCGGGAGGCCCGCCGACGGCGCCGCGCGGCAGCCGTACGGCGAACAGGTCCCCATCGGCGGGGCTCTGCACGTTGAGCAGCAGGCCGGTCCTGCCCTTGCGCGCCTCGGCCGCGAACCCCCGGTAGGCCGTCGCCAGGTCGCCCGTCGCCCCGGCGACGAGCAGGCCGTGCTCGCCGTCTCGCCCGGTGCGCAGGATCTCGTCCAAGGCCAGGCCGAGCGCGGAGTCGGGCGAGATGAGCTCGGCGTCGTCCACGGCCACCACGTAGCGCTCGTGCCCGGCGACCAGCGCGAGCGGGTCGAGCGCGCCCGGCAGGCCGCCGAAGTCGTCCGCGCCGCCCCCGGTCACGCTTCTGGCGTTGCCGTCCAGCACGGCGAGCACCCCCGGCGCCCCGGCGAGGTCGCGCAACGGGCTGCGGCGCGGGGTCACGACGAGCACGGGCGTGCCCCGGTCGAGCAGCGAACGCACCGCCGTGACCAGCGCGGACGACCGGCCCGAGCGCGGCGGCCCGGCGATGACGGCGGCCGGCCCCTGGCCCTGCAGGTCCACGCCCATCGGGGTGAGGGCGTCGCCGCCCGCCCCGAGCAGCGCCCACAGGGCCGACGGCGGCTGGTGCGACGGCGCCAGGTCGAGCGTCTGGCTCGCCGTGATCCGCATCGGCAGCGCGTCCACCCGCAGCGGCGGCTCCGACGGCCAGGCCCACTTCCCGGGCAGGTCGGAGCCGCCGAATCGCGCCGCCGCCGTACGCGCGAGCTCCTGCAGGACGGCCACCTGCGCGGGGCCGGAGGGGTCGTCGCACAGCAGCGCGATCTGGCTCTCCACCAGGCCGTGCTCGCCGACGGCCAGGGCCCTGCCCGGAGGCATGACGCTCGGCAGGTCGCGCATCGGCAGCCCGGCGAGCCCGTAGTCGGCGGGGTCGGCGAGCCGCAGCACGAGCCGGTCCTCGAAGACGGTGGAGATCTGCCCGAGCAGGCCCGACCGGTCGGAGGTGACCACGGCCCGCAGCCCCACGGCCGGTCCCTCCCGCAGCAGTTGCAGCATGGCGTCGACCAGCCGTCCGTAGTCGTAGTTCTCGAACGCGGCGACGTACCCCTCCCAGCGGTCCACGAGCAGCACCAGCCAGGGCAGCGCGCCCACGCCCGTGCGGTCACGGGCGGCCCGCGACCGGGCGGCGGCGCGGGCCTCGGCGAGCGAGGCGTACCCGGCCTCGGCCAGCAGGTGCTGGCGGCGCCCGACCTCCGCGCGCAGGCGGGTCAGCAGGCGCTCCACCCGGTCGAGCTGGTCGCGGGTGACGACCGCCCCGCAGTGCGGCAGCGCGACCAGCGGCAGCAGCGCGCCCGACCCGCAGTCGACGGCGTGGACGTGCACGTCCTCGGGGGAGGCGCCGGCCGCGATCGAGCCCGCGATCGTCCGCAGCGCGCTGGACCGGCCGCTGCGCGCGCCGCCCGCGATCAGCAGATGGCCGCCGTGCCGCGGGTCGAGCGTGAGCGGGCGCCGGCCCTGCTCCCACGGCAGGTCCATCACGCCGAACGGCAGCGGCGGCACCTCCTCGGCCCCCGGCCGGTACGGCGCGGCGCCCGCGAGCAGGCCGCCGGGGGAGTCCGCGGCCCCGGCGTCGAGGACGACCTGGTCGGGCAGCGGCGGCAGCCACGGGCTCGGCTGCCGGGGCATGTCGCTTCCGGCCTCCCGCAGCGCGTCCACGAGCAGGGCCAGGTCGGTGCCGCTCGCCGTCTGGGCGGGCGGGGCGGGCAGCGGGTGGCCGAGCGCCTGCCAGGGCAGGTCGAGGACGCGCACGTCCTCCCCCGCGTCGACCGCCCCCGCACTGCGCGGATGTGGTGTGCGGCCGCCGATCCTGGCGGTCTGCACCGCCACGGGCGCTCCGGAGCCCGCCCGCACGTAGCAGCGGCCGGGCGTCGTCCGCGAGATGTGGGCGGCGTCCGGCACGTCGATGACGTCGGCCGACTCGTTGGCGTCGGTGACCCGCAGCGCGATCCTGAGCGAGGTGTTGGCCTGGATGTCGGCGGTCACCACGCCGCCGGGCCGCTGGGTGGCGAGGATCAGGTGGATGCCGAGCGAGCGGCCCCTGCGCGCGATGTCGACCAGCCCCTCGACGAAGTCGGGCAGCTCCGCGACCAGGGCGGCGAACTCGTCGATGATCAGCACGAGCCGGGGCAGCGGCGGCAGGTCCTTCTTGCTCCCGGCGCTCTCCGGCACCGGGGCGGCGAAGATGCCGCCGCCGCGCGCCCGCCGGACGCCGCCCGCGCCGAGCACCCAGGTGGCGCCGCGCGCCCGCTGGTAGTCCTCGATGTCCTTGGCCCCCGCGTCCAGCAGCAGGCGCTCCCTGCGCCGGATCTCGGCGGCCAGCGACGACAGGGCCCGCTGGGTCAGGTGGCCGTCGAGGTCGCTCACCATGCCGACCGTGTGCGGGAGCCGTACGCACTCCTTGAAGGCCGCGCCGCCCTTGTAGTCGATCAGCACGAACGTCATCTCGTCGGGCCGGTTGGCCACCGCGAGCGAGCAGATCAGCGTCTGGAGCAGCTCCGACTTGCCCGCGCCGGTCGTGCCCGCGACCAGGGCGTGCGGCCCGTCCCTGCTCAGGTCCACCTCGAACGGGCCTTCCGGCCCGACGCCGATCAGGGCCCGGGTCGTACGGCCCTGCCGCTCGGCGAGCGCGGCGGGGTCGAGGGACACCTCCAGCAGGTCGAGCAGGCGGACCGCGTCGGGCAGGGCGGCCGAGGGGTCGTCGCGGCTCACGTCGCGCAGCGGGGCCAGCGCGCGGGCCAGGCGTTCGGCCCAGGACGGCGAGACCCGGTCGGCGCGGATGCCGGTGATCGGGTCGAGCCCGCCGCCGTGGAGGCGCACCCCGCCCTCGCGGTCGCAGGACACGACCGTCGCGCACTCCTCGGGCAGCAGGCGTTCGTCGTCGTCGATGGCGATCGTGTAGACCCCGGCGCGCGGGCCCTGCCGCAGCACCTGCGGCATGCCGGGCAGGCCGCGCAGCACCTGCGCGCCGTCGAGCACGACGAGCACGTCGAACGGCCGCTCGTCGTAGGTCGCGAAGGCCGGCTCGGCGGGCCGGTTGCCGCTCGCGCGCCCCAGGTCGTCCCAGCCGGCCGGGCCGCCGGACAGGCGGGTGCCGCGCGGCACCCCCGGGTAAGGCCCCGAGCCGTTCTCGGCGTCGAGCCGTTCTGTCACCAGGGCGGCGAGTTCGGCGACCCGGCGGGCGGCGGCCTCGGGGTCGGCGCCGACGAGCGCGGCGCAGTCGGACGACAGAGCGCCGCCGCGGGCGGCGGCGTCGGGCGCGCAGTGCGGCAGCCAGCGGACCCAGCCCCACTGCCCGGCGCCGTCGGCGTTGGCGGACAGCACCACGATGGCCAGGTCGCGCGGGCTGTGCAGGGCGGCGGCCTGGCCGACGAGCCAGCGGGCGCAGCCGAGCGCCACGTCTCTGGGGCCGGTCAGACCTGCCACGCCGAGACGCCGCATGACCAGCGCGACCGGGACGTCGTGGCAGGTGGGCGGCTCCCGGCGAGGCGTGTCCTGGGGCGTGCCGCTCTCGGGCTCGAACTCCAGGTCGGCGGGCAGGTCGGCCAGCCCCAGGCGCAGCCGCAGCGCGTCGCGGTCGTGCACGCGCCGCTCCCACAGCCGGCGGCGCGGCCCGGTCGCGGTGAGCAGCACCTCGGCCGGGTCGGGCGCGCCGCCGCGCCTGGCCTCCTCGTCCTGCCGCACCGCGCGGGCCACCTCCTCCTCGAAGGCGGCCATCCGCTCGCGGTACGCCTTGACCGCCCGGCGGTGCTTCTTCCTGCCGTGCCTGCGGTCGCTCACCCACTGGCCGATCATGATCAGCGGTGTCATGAACGCGATCAGCAGGTAGTACCACGTGTGGGTGACGGCGGCCATGACCACACCGAGCACGGCGGGCAGCAGCGCGGCCAGCAGTTGCAGCCGCATCCCCTCGCCCCGCTTGGGCTCGGCGGGCACGGTGAAGCGCCGTTGCCGCTCGGGCCGCTGGAGGCGCGGTGGCCGGTTGTAGGCGAGTCCGCCGTCCGGCAGCGCGTCGAGGTGGGCGTCCGGCGGCAGGACCGGCCCCAAGGTGAACACGGAGCCGCCGCAGGCGAGCATGCCCCCGGCCGGCCACGCCACCGCCTCGGTGAGCGGCTCGCCCTCCAGCCGGGCCACCGGATCGCCTCCGGAGGCCGCGGGTGTGGCGGGCTCCACGGTGGCCGTGCCGGGGGACAGCCGCACCACCAGCGCGACCGGCGGCATCCTCGGGTCGGGTACGGAGATCGCGCACGCGGGGTCGCCGCCGATCGTGTGCGCGCCGAGCCCGATCCGGTGGACGGCCCCCGCGCCGGGGCCGCCGACCACACGCAGTTCGGCCGGCCCGCCGGGCTCCTCGGTCACCGTCGCCGCGGCGGCATGGCCGTCCACGGCCACCAGGTCACCATCCCTGAGCAGGCCGAAAACGGGCGCGTCCGGGTCGACGGGCCGGCCGTCGACCCACAGCTTCACCTCACCGGACGGCCGGGCCTGCCGGTCCCCCCGGTCCAGGTCGTACGGCGCGCGGGCGTGCGGGAGCCGTACGACGTTGGCCGGGCGGGCGGCGCCGTCGAGCGCTGTGGCGAGGGCGGCGACCGTGGTGCTCTCGTCGCCCTCGACCAGGACGTCGCGGCGGCCGTCCTCGCTGACCACGGTGAGCGTTATCCGCATGCGCGAACTCCCAGAAGGCGGTTGTGCGGCGGCCTCGCGGAAAGCGTTTCATCCCGGGGCGTCCCCGTGAAGATCTCCGGGTGTGCGGGCCCCGCGGCCCGCGGGGGACACGCTAGCCGCGACTCCCGCGCTCATCCGGGCGTTTCCCGGAATAGTTGACTTACTTCCGGCCCTGAAGGACCGGGATTCCCGCCCTCACGGGCTGGGCTTCCTGCTTCACCGCCGACCGCCGAAGGGCGGACCCTTGCGGACGACTCACGTCAGCTCCACAGGCGGACACCGCTCGACCAGCGACCAGGATGTTCTTGGCGGCGTTGACGTCCCGGTCGTGCCGGGTGCCGCATCCCGGGCACGTCCAGTGCCGGGTGGACAGGGACAGCGTCGCGAGCAGGTGCCCGCACGCCGAGCACGTCTTGGACGACGGATACCAGCGGTCGATCACGACCAGACGCCGCCCGTACCGCTGGGTCTTGTACTCCAGTTGACGGCGGAACTCCCCCCACCCGGCATCGGGGATCGCCCACGCCTGGCGGCGGTCGCGGACCATGCCGCGCACGTTGAGGTCTTCGATCACGATCAGTTCGTGGTCGCGGACCAGCCGCGTGGAGGTGCGGTGCAGGAAGTCGGCGCGGGCGTCCCGCACCTTGGTGTGGGCGCGGGCGACCTTCGCCCTGGCCTTGGCCCGGTTGCTGCTGCCGCGCTGCTTGCGGGCCATCCGGCGCTGATAGCGGGCCAGGTTTTTGGCCTTGCGCTCCAGATGGCCCGGGTCCTGGCGGCCGTGCCGGGACTTGAACCGCGGATACCTGGCGCGTCCGGCGAAGAAGTTCACGAACGCCGTGTGCTGGTGCCGTAGCGCCTGCTGCAACGGGACGCTGGAGACCTCATACAGGAACTCGTGGCGCCGTCGCGTTTCAGCTCAGTCGGATATCTGTCGGTCTGCGCATACGAGGTTGTAACACCCTTGTCCCGGTAGCGGGCCTGCCGCCACGCCGGGATCGTGTTCCAGACCAGGCGTACGCAGCCGAACGTGCGGTTCAGCACCGGGCCACTCCCGCGGGGTCCGGATTCCTCCCGGCCCTAAAGGACCGCGCTTCCTCCCGAGGATCCGGTAAGGGTGCCTGTCATCGCGCCCTTCGTGCGACGCCGTCGTGACATGCCTCCCGCGTATGCCCGGCGTGTGCAGCGGCACGAACAGTGTGAATGGTGTGACAACCGGGAAAGAAGTGCAAACGTACTATCACGAAATTTCGTGTCAGTAAAGCCTTGTGTCGATATGGCGATAGATCCACTCCCGTTGACAGGCGTATTCCTAACGGATAAGCATGGGTCGCCGCATCAGGCCACTTATGGCGGCGCAAGCTGGCCATAATGGAGTGAATTCGCAACAAACGGCAAGACCGTAAACACATTCGAGCGGCCCGAAAACAGAAGGGCGCCCTCATCCCTGGGAGTCCCCCACCCATGAGGATCAGCGAGAAGACGTCGCAGGACGGCCGGGCACCCGCACGGCCGGGCCTGTCCGGGCCGGCCGCGCGGAAGCTGCCCGTCCCGCCGAGGGAGCGCAAGCCCGCGCTCGCCGCGCTCGCCGTCCTCCTCATCCTGGGCGGCGCGCTGGCCACCACGCTGCTGGTCATGCGCAGCGGCGACCGCGTCTCGGCCGTGCAGATCACCCAGCAGGTGGGGGCCGGGCAGCTCATCCCGCAGTCCGCGATGCGGGAGGTGCAGATCGCCGACACCGGCGTCGACTACGTCCCCTGGCGGTTCAAGGACCAGGTGGCCACGACGTACGCCGCGGTGACGCTGCTGCCGGGCACGCTGCTCACCCAGCGCATGACCGCCACGACGACCGACCAGGTCGGGCCGGGCAAGGCCAAGGTCGGCCTGTCGCTCAAGGCCGGCCAGATGCCCACCGACCTCAAGTGGAGCGACGTCGTCCAGGTGATCTACGTGCCGTCGGCCGGCCGGGGGTCCGGCACCGCCCAGCAGAAGGTGCTGGCGACCGCCGCCCGCGTGGAGAGCGCGTCCTCCGGACGGTCCGGCGGCGGGCTGGTCACGGTCGTCGTCGACACCTCGATCGCGCCCACCATCGCCCAATACGCGTCCAGCGGGGAGATCGCCCTCGTCACGCTTCCGGGGGTCAAGTGACGTGGCGCTGATCGTGCTCGCCGCCGACAAGGGGGCGCCCGGCGTGACCACCGCGGCGACCGCCCTCGGCGCCGTGTGGCCCCGCCCGGTGCTGCTGGCCGAGTGCGACCCCTCCGGCGGCGACCTCGCCTACCGGCTGCCGGGCGACGACGGGAGCGTGCTCAACCCCGGGCGCGGCCTGCTCAGCCTCGGCGCGGTCGCGCGGCGCGGGCTGCACGCCGAGCTGATCTACGAGCACACGCAGAGGCTCGTCGGCGGCCTCGACGTGCTGGCCGGACTGACCAACGGCGAGCAGGCGGCCGGCCTCACCTGGCTGTGGGGCCCGCTCGGCCGGGCGTTCGCCGCCCTGCCGCAGGCCGACGTGCTCGCCGACTGCGGCCGGCTCGGGCTGCATCCCCAGATCGGCGACCTGGTGGCCGAGGCCGACCAGGTGGTGCTGTTCACCCGGGCCAGCCTCGACCACGTCGCCCACCTGCGCGAACGGCTGTCGCTGATCGGACGAAAGGTCGGGATCGTGGTGATCGCCGACCCCCGGTCGTACCGGTCGTCGCTTGAGGAGATCCGGCGCATCGTCTCCGGCTGGGACGTCGCCTTCGTCGGCGGTCTCGCCTACGACCCGAAGGGCGCGGAACTGCTGCGCGGCCAGTGGGGCGGGCGGCTCGACCGCAGTCTCCTGATTCGTACGGCCAGGGAACTGGCCACGCGCCTGGCCGCACAGCTGGCCGCGGGCGGCGAGACGGCGGCGCCGCCCGCCGGCAGGACGGCGAAGAGGGAGCCGGAGGTGCGGTCGTGAACTCCCAGCGGCGGCCGGTCGACCACGGTCTGGTGAAGCGGTTCCGGCAGGAGGTCGGCGACCGGCTGGCGCACCAGCGGCGGCTCGACCAGGCGAGCGGCGTGCCGCCGATGTCGGGGGAGGACGAGCGGCAGTTCGCCCGGGCGCTGATCGCACAGGTGCTGGAGGAGCACGCGCGGAGCGAGATCGGCGTGGGCCGCACCCCGCCCACGGCCGAGGAGGAGGAGGCGCTGGCGGCGGGCATCCACGCCGCGCTGTTCGGCGTCGGCCGCCTCCAGCCGCTGCTCGACGACCCCGAGGTCGAGAACATCGACATCAACGGCTGCGACCGGGTCTTCGTCGGCTACGCCGACGGCCAGGAGCTCATGCACGACCCCGTCGCGGAGACCGACGAGGAGCTCATCGAGCTGATCCAGATCCTCGCGGCGTACTCGGGCCTGTCGTCGCGGCCGTTCGACACCGCCAACCCGCAGCTCGACCTGCGCCTGCCGGACGGCTCCCGGCTGTCGGCCGTCATGGACGTCACCGTGCGGCCGGCGCTGTCGATCCGCCGCGCCCGCCTCGGCAAGGTGTTCCTCAGCGACCTCGTCGGGAACGGCACGCTCACCCCCGAGCTGGGCCGCTTCCTCACCGCCGCCGTGGCCGCGCGGAAGAACATCATGATCGCGGGGTCGACGAACGCGGGGAAGACCACGCTGCTGCGGGCGCTGGCCAACGAGATCCCGCCGCACGAGCGGTTGATCACGGTGGAGCGGGCGCTGGAGCTCGGGCTGGACCAGTTCCCCGAGCTGCACCCGAACGCGGTGGCCTTCGAGCACCGCCTGCCCAACGCCGAGGGGCAGGGCGAGATCACGATGGCCGAGCTGGTGCGGCGGTCGCTGCGCATGAACCCCTCGCGGGTGATCGTCGGGGAGGTGCTGGGCGACGAGATCGTCACGATGCTCAACGCGATGACCCAGGGCAACGACGGGTCGCTGTCGACGATCCACGCCAACTCCAGCATGGAGGTGTTCAACCGCATCGCGACGTACGCGCTGCAGGCCGAGGAGCGGCTGCCGATCGAGGCCACCCACATGCTCATCGCCGGGGCCATCGACTTCGTCGTGTTCATCGAGAAGCGCAACGACTACCACCGGGGAGGCACCCTGCGGCGCTACGTGTCCAGCGTGCGGGAGGTCACGGGCTGCGACGGGCGGGTGCTGTCCTCTGAGGTGTTCGCCATGGCGGGCGACTACCTGGTGCCGCACGCCCCGATCTCCTGCGCCGACGAACTGGCCGCCCACGGATACGACCCGGCGCGGGGAGCGTGGCGATGAGCGGCCTGCTGCCGGCGCTGCCTCCCGGCGTCCTCGACCCCCTGGTGCTGCTGGCCGGGGCCGCGGCGGGCGGCGGGCTCTTCCTGTTCGCCCTGGCCCTGTACGGCCTGCGCCCCCGCCCGGCCACGCCGGACGGCCGGGCCGAGCGGATGCGCCTGCTGCGCACCCTGTCCACGAGGTCGGCGATCGCGGCGGTGACGGGTGTCGTGGTGCTGGTGGTGACCGGCTGGCCGGTCATCGCGGCGGGAGCCGTACTGCTGGTCCTGGCCTGGCGGGGCTTCACCGGCGGCGCGGCGGAGGAGCGGGCCGCCATGCGGCGCCTGGAAGGCCTGGCGGCGTGGACGGAGTCGCTGCGCGACACGATCGCCGGCGCCGCCGGCCTCGAACAGGCCATCCCCTCCTCGATCAGGGCCGCGGCCCCCATGCTGCAACCGCACCTGCGGGCCCTGGTCGACCGGCTGCACACGCGGATGCCGCTCGCCGACGCGCTGCGGATGTTCGCCGACGAGCTGGACGACACCTCGGCCGACCTCGTCGTGGCGGCGCTGATCCTCAACTCGCGGCTGCGCGGGCCGGGCCTTCGCGACGTGCTGTCGGCCCTGGCGGTCTCGGCCCGCGAGGAGCTGGACATGCGCCGGCGCGTGGAGGCCGAGCGCAGGTCCACCCGCAAGAGCGTGCAGATCGTGGTCGGCACCGCCCTCGCCTTCGCCGCCGCGCTGGTCGTCTTCAACCGCTCGTACGTGGAGGAGTACAACTCCGTGCTCGGCCAGGCCGTGCTCGTCGTGGTGGCGGGCCTGTTCGGCGCGGGGTTCGCCTGGATGCGGCGGCTCGCCCGCTTCGACAAGCCGGCCAGGATCCTCGCCCCCTACCACCGCGCGCGGCCCGGCGTGGTCGCGCAGGCGCAGGCGCAGCCGCCGGCGGCGGAGGTGATCCGTTGATCGCGACGGTGCTCTGCGGAGCCGTGCTCGGCCTCGGGCTCTTCCTGCTGGTGCGGGCGCTGTTCCCGCCCAGACCCGGCCTGACCGCCCGGCTCGCCGCGCTCGACCAGGCCCGCGACGGCACGGGCGTGCCGCGGGCGCCGCTGATCGCGCCCGAGGAGGACGTCAGCGAGTTCCGCCGCATGCTCGGCCTGCGGCTGGCCCGGTTCTACGCGGCACGGGGGTGGGAGGCGCGCTCGATCAAGGCCGACCTCGCGCTGCTCGGCAAGTCGTTCGAGGGGTTCCTCGCGACCAAGCTGCTGCTCGGGGTCTCGGGCCTGCTGGCGTTCCCGCTCCTCGTCGGCTGGCTCGCGCTGATGGGGTGGGGCGTCTCGGTGCAGGTGCCGCTCTGGTCGGCCCTCGTCGTCTGTGTGATCTTCTTCCTGCTGCCCGACGCGCAGATCCGGCGGGACGCCGCCGTACGGCGCCGGGACTTCCGGCACGCCGTGGGCGCCTTCCTCGACCTCGTGTCGATGAACCTCGCGGGCGGCAGGGGCGTGCCCGAGGCGCTGATGATGGCGGTCGCCGTGGGCAGTCCCGTCACCACGCCTGGGGCACTGAACGGCACTGTGCACGGCGCAGTGAACGGCGCCGCCTCCGCTGTCACCACCGGGACCGCGAACGGCGCGGGTCCCGCCCCCGGCTCCAACTGGGCGATGGAGCGCATCCGCGAGGCGCTGGCCAACGCCCGGATCGTCGGCATCACCCCCTGGCAGGCCCTCGGCCAGCTCGGCGACGAGATCAACGTGGACGAGTTGCGGGACCTGTCGGCCGCGCTCGGGCTCGTGGCCGACGACGGCGCCAAGGTCCGCGCCTCCCTCACGGCCCGCGCCGCCACGCTCCGCCGCCGCGAACTCGCGGAGGTCGAGGGCAAGGCGGGCGAGCGGTCCCAGTCGATGCTCGTCGCCCAGCTCCTGCTGTGCGCGGGCTTCGTGATCTTCCTCAGTTTTCCCGCAGCCATGAAGATGTTGGGGGCCTGATGCTCTGGTTCCACTATTTGATCGCCGTGCTCCGCGTACGGCTGGACCGCGCCAGGAACGCCCCGACCAGGGGAGCCTCCGCGGTCGAATGGGTGATCATCACCGCCATCATCGCCGGAGTCGCGCTCGGTCTGGCCACGCTGATCAAGCAGCTGGTCGAACAGAAGCAGTCCGACATCCAGAACAGCTTCAGCGGCGGCGGCTCCGGCGGCGGTGCCGGCGGGAACGCCGGGGAATGACCGTGCAGGGCGTGGCCGCCCCGAGCGCCGCGACCGCCGCGCCCCGCGTGCGGGGCGGGCGGGTCGAGCGCAGCGCGCGGGGCAAAAGGACCGAGCGCAGCGCGCGGGGCAAAAGGACCGAGCGCAGCGCGCGGGGCAAGAGGGCCGAGCGGCCTGTGCGGGTCGAGCGGCGTTTGCGGGGCGAGCGGCGTTGGTGGGGGCGGCGGGGCGAGCGGGGCGCCACGGTGATCGAGCTCGCCATGCTCATGCCGATCGTGCTCGCCGTCGTGCTGCTGATCGTCCAGGTCACGCTCTGGTTCCACGGCCGCCAGGTCGCCGACGCCGCCGCGCGGGAGGGCGCGCGGATCGCCCGTGCGGGCGGCTCCGACGGCTGGCAGGAGGCGGCCGAGGGCAAGGCGCGGCAGATCGTGCAGGCGATCGGACCGCAGTTGCTGAAGAACGCCCAGGCGCAGGCGTGGGAGCAGGGCGACCAGCGCGGCGTGGAGGTCACCGGCAGCGCCGTCCAGGTGGTGCCGCTGCTGCCCGAGATGACCTTCACGATCACGTCACGCTTCGGCGGGCCCATCGAGTGCTTCCGCCCCGACGACGGCTCGGACGGCTGCGAATGACCGGCCGGGGCCGGAGCGCGGGCAGGGAGCGCGGGTCGATGACGGCCGAGACGGTCATGCTGGCCCCGCTGTTCCTGCTCTTCCTGCTGTTCCTCGTCGGTGCGGGCCGGATCGTGGAGGCCCAGGGAGAGGTCAACGGGGCCGCGCGGGACGCCGCCAGGGCCGCCTCCGTGCAGCGCACCGAGGCGGAGGCCGAGTCGGCCGCGAAGGAGGCCGCCGAGGCCTCGCTCTCCGGCAGCTGCTCGCCGCAGGTGGACATGTCCGGCAGCGAGTGGAAGATGGACGGCTTCGTCCGGATGACCGTGACCTGCGAGCTGAACCTCGACTTCCTCGGGTTCGGCGCCGCCAAGCAGATGTCGGGCACCTCGGTGGTGCCGCTCGAACGGTATCGGAGGTTGAAGTGACCCCGCCGCGTCCGTGGCGCGGGTGTGGTTCATGTGTCCGCGACCGCCGGACCGCTCCACGTCTCGCCCGAGGCACGTCAACGGTGCCGTGCGCCCTCATGAGGGCGCGGTCCCCCGGCGGAGGCGGACGGCCGGGGGAGCGGGGCTCCATGTCGGTGTTCGTGGTCCTCTTCTCGGGGGTGGTGTTCCTGCTGGCCGGGCTGCTGGTGGACGGCGGGGCCGCCATGAACGCCCGCCTCAAGGCCGCCGACATCGCCGAGCAGGCCGCCCGCGCCGCCGCCGACCAGATCGACGTCGAGACCCTGCGGGCCACCGGCCAGGTGCGGCTGCTCGCCGACGAGGGCGCGGTGTGCGGCGAGGCCGAGAAGATCACGGCGGACCAGGGGGCCGACGGCGTACGCATGACCGAGTGCACCGTGGGCGGCGGCCAGGCGGACGTCACGGTGGCGGTGTCGGTCCACTGGGACGCCTTCTTCCTGTCCGCGCTGGGCTTCGCCGGCTCCGACATGGAGGCCGAGGCCACGGCCGCTCCTGATCCGGGGGAGGCGTGACCGGGACACGGCCGCCGGGCGGACGGCGGGAGGAGTTCCACCGCGAGGCCCAGCGGGGGCCCGGGCGGGGGGTCGCGCGCGGGGTTCCGTCAGGCGGCGCCCCCGGCCGGGATCCGCGCGCCGATCGCGAGGCCGTGGGAGGCGGCACGCCCGGGCGGGGCCCGCGACCGCGTCCCGAGGGCATGCCGTCCGTGCTGGGGCCGCAGCGGGCGCCCGAGCACTGGCACGACGACCGGCCGGTACGGCTGCGGACCCGGCGTACGGCCGGGGACGTCCTCGCCGGCCTCGCGGCCCTGGTCGCGCTGGTGGGCCTGGTGGGCGGCGTGCCGTACGCGTTGCTCCGGCTGGCCGGTCCGCCCATCAGCGGCGACCTGCTGAACGCGGACCTGTTCACCAGCCAGGTCGGCCCCGAGACGATCATCGCGATCCTGATCCTCCTGGTGTGGCTGGCCTGGCTGCAACTGTTCCTGTGCGTGGTCGTCGAGGTCTACGCGGCGCTGCGGCGGGTCGGCATGCCGGCCCGGGTGCCGCTGTCGGGCGGCACTCAGGCGCTCGCGAACCGCCTGGTCTCCGCGGTGCTGCTGCTGTTCACCGCGACCGCCGTGGCGGTGCCCATCGCCCGCGCGGGCTCCCCGGTTTCGATCAGGCCGCAGGTCGCGGCGCTGTCGGCGCCGGTGCCGCAGGCCGATGTGGAGCGACCGGCCCTGCACGCCAGGGAGGTCAAGAAGGTCTACGTGGTCCAGCCTCCCCACGGGCGTCACCACGAGAGCCTGTGGGAGATCGCGGAGAAGTGCCTGGGGGACGGGCGCCGCTATCCGGAGATCTACCGGCTCAACCAGCACAAGGAGCAGCCCGACGGCAGCCGGCTGCACATGGCCGACCTCATCCGTCCCGGCTGGGTGCTCGACATGCCGGACGACGCCAGGAACGTCCACATCGTGCCGGTGGACGAGGACCGGCCGGAGATCCTGAAGGAGCACCGCCACGCGCCCGCCGAACTCGACGGCGACACCCACTACGCCGGGGGAGGGGCGACCGGCGGCGACGCGGGCCACGAGCGGGGCAACGTGACGCCCGAGCCGGGCAATCCGGGCAATCCGGGGATCGTGCTGCCGCCGCCCGCGATGCCGCAGGACACTCCGTCGGAGCCGAAGGGCCGCCTCGGCGAAGTGAAGGACACGCCCGCCACCGCCCGTGCGACGCCCACCCCGCGTCCGATCATCACGACCACCGTCAAGCCCGCGATCGCGCCCGCGGAAGCGGGCCACCAGACCGCCGACGACGAGCGGCAGGGCGGCCCGGTCCTCGCCGACTACCTGGCGGCCTCGACGCTGGCGGCGGCCGGGCTGCTGGCCCTGCTCGGCCGCAGGCGGCGGGAACAACTGTGGCGCCGGGCCTTCGGCCGGCGCATCGCCCGGCCGCGCGGAGACGCCGCCGAGGCCGAGGTCGCCATCCGTCTCGGCGCCGACGCCCCCGGCAGCCGGATGCTCGACATCGGCCTGCGCCTGCTCGGGCGCCTGCTGGCCGACGCCGACCGGCGCCCGCCGACGATCTACGCCGTCCACCTGTCCAACCGGGGCCTCGACCTGTGGATCCACCCGGCCGAACAGGACGCGCCCGAGCCCTGGGAGGCCTGCGACGACGGGCAGGTCTGGCGCCTGCCGGCCCACGAGGGACGTCGCATCGACGAGCACGTGCTGACCGGGGTGCCCGCGCCCTATCCCGGGCTGGTCTCGCTCGGCACCGGGCAGGGCGGCCGGGTCCTCGTCGACCTGGAGGCCGCACACGGGGTGATCGCGATCACCGGGGCGCACACCGTCGCCGCGCTGTCGGCGCTCGCGGTCGAACTGGCGACCAACCGATGGTCCGACGAGATGCGGATCACGCTCGTCGGCTTCGGCGAGGAGCTGACCCTGCTCGCGCCCGAGCGGATCAGGACGGCGGGCAGCCTGGCCGAGGTGCTGCCGGAGTTCGAGGAGCGGGCCCGCTACGACGGCGACGTGCTGACCGGCCGGATCCACAGCCGCGTGGCCGACCCCGCGTACACCCCGCACTACCTCCTGTCGGCCATCCGCCCGGACGAGGACGAGGCGCGCCGCCTGGCGCTGCTCGGCAAGGGCAGGCGTACGGCGAGCGGCTTCGTGGTCGCGGGGGAGGTGCCGCACGCCACCTGGACGTGGGACGTCACCGACGACGGCCGGGCCCGCGTGGACGCTCTGGGCCTGGACATCGAGGCCCACCTGCTGCCGCGCCGGCACTACGACGCCGTTATCAGCCTGTTCCGCACGGCCCGGCAGCATGAGGGCGAGCCGCTCACCCCGGTGGTGGAGCGGCTGAGCGAGGAGCCGCCCGCCATCGAGGTGCGCATCCTCGGCCCGATCGAGATCAGCCCGGTGAACCCGCTCGAAGAGGGCCGGGCGGCCCTCGCCCACGAACTCGTCGTCTACCTGGCCACGCATCCGGACGGAGTCCACCCGGCCGTGCTGACCGGCGTGCTGTGGCCGCGCGGCGTGCAGCTCGCGGTGCGCGACGCCACGATCGCCCGGGTCGCCGAGTGGCTCGGGCGCGACTCCGAGGGACGCCCGCACCTGTTCCTCGACCGGTCCGGGCGCCTGCGGCTCGGGCCGGAGATCCGTACGGACTGGCGGCTGTTCCAGGACCTCGTACGGCAGGCCGGCGAGTGGGCCGACGCCGCCGACCCCGATGGCCTCAGGTCCGGCGACATGGAGGCGAGCCTGCTGGAGCGCGCGCTGAAACTGGTGCGCGGCCCGTTGCTGAACGGCAGACCGCCCGACCGGTACGCCTGGCTGGCGGCCGACCCCCTGGAGTACGACGTGACGGCCTGGGTGGCGGACGCCGCCCACGCCCTGTGCGAGATACGGCTGGCCCGCCACGACCCGCACGGCGCGGTGGCGGCGGCCCGGGCCGGGCTGCTGCTCGCCGCCGACGACGAGGGGCTGTGGCGCGACCTGCTCAGGGCGGCGCACGCCACCGGGGAGCCCGTCCGGCTGCGGGCGGTCGTCGACGGCCTGCTGCGCCGCGCCACCTCCCACCCGTACGGCGGCGGGATGGCGGCGGAGACGGAGGCGCTCATCGACGAGTTGCTGCCCGACTGGCGCCGGACCGTCTCTCCGGACCTCAGAAACCCGACGGACCTCAGAACCCCACGCCTCGCCTGATCGGAGCCCCAATGCCAGGGACGTCCTCCTCCGAATCATGCCGATCCGCGCATAGCGCTGGCTCGTCGCCGACGGCCGTTCCTACGTTGGCAACGGCGGGGGTGACAGCGGTGGGGGATCGCGTACTGCGGAGGACCCGGTGATGCGTCCAGGACTCGCCACGGCGTCGCTCGCCTCGGCCTGCGCGCTGCTTGTCTCGGCTTGCGCCGCGCCGGACGCGGACCGCGGCTTCACCCCCGGCGGCGGCGTGGCACCGGCGGCGGCGGCCTCCGGGACGCCCGGCCCTCAGCCGGGCACCGCGACGGTCACGGCGGCGCCCGGACTGACGATCGAGATCGAGTGGCCGGACGAGCCGGATCCGAAGCGGTCGGCCGTGATCAAGGCGTTCGCCGCCGACTTCACGGCACAGTGGCGGGCGGTCGGCACCTCAGGCGGGGACCGCTCGTACGTGAAGGGCATCGATGCCGAGTCGTCCGCCTACATGGACGCCGTCACCTGGGTGCAGGGGTTTCTCAAGGACGAACAGTCGGCCCGGGGCGTGGCCAGGCTCTACGCCCTGCGGGTGCCCTCCGTCGTGGGACGCGGGGCGGAGGCCGACGGCTGCGTCGACCTGACCGGGGTGCGGCTGACCGACCGGGAGGGCATCCCGCTGGCCCGTCAGCCCGCCTGGCTCAAACGCCCGCGGGCGGTCTTCCTGCAGACCGCCGGTCTGGGGCACGGCGGCGACGGCGTCTGGCGGATCCGGCTCTACCGCCACGCGGACTATCCGGACGAGCGCGCGAAGGAGTGCCTGCGATGAGGGCCATTGCTGTGACGTCCCTGCTGGCGGGGGCCATGCTCGCGGTGTGCGCGCCTCCCGCCGCCGCCGACCCGGACGGCGGGCCGCACGGCGAGGCGTTCCAGAAGGGCAACACGGCCGGCGTCAGGCTGACCAACTCCAAGGTCGGCCTGTCCGGCAACGGGCTGGGCGGCAAGAGCGACGGCTACCGCATGCCCCGCCCCTGCTGGTACGAGCCGAACTCGTCGGCCGACGACATGCGCAACCTCCAGGCGCAGCAGAAGAAGCAGGCGGTGGAGGCGGGGCTGGACTACGACGTCGATCTCGACAAGTTCGGCAACAAGATCGGTGACAAGGGCCAGTGGTGGGGCGTCGCCTACGACGCCGGCAACCCGGACGGACCCTCGTGCGCCGCCGGACTGGAGCCGCTCGTGTGGGTGCCCGAGGGGACCACGCCCGCCGGCGGCATCACGCTGGAGCAGCTCATGCAGATCGCCCGGGCCGCGCTGACCGTGCCGGAGCCGAAGATCAAGCTGAGCCCGGACGCCAAGAGCTACGTCAACCTGGGGACCTGGGTGTGGCTGGACGGAGCCGAGGCCGCCCCCCGGTCCGTCACCGCCACGCTGCCGGGGGTCATGTCCGCCACCGTCACGGCGACGCCGGACCACCTCGAGATCAAGTCCGGCACCAGCGACGACCGCGCCGAGGTGTACGACAAGGGATGCGGCGCCACCGGCAAGCCGTACGTGAAGGGCGCCGACAAGGACGGAGACGACAAGCCCGAATGCGGCGTCGTCTACCTGCACTCCTCGATCGACCAGCCGGGCAAGGTCTACACGCTCACCGTGACCAGCGTCTGGAACGTCGTCGGCAACGGCAACCAGGGCGGCCAGGTCGTCCCCTTCGCGTACGACCCGATCCAGGTGGCGGCGACCAGGGACGTGCCCGTCGGCGAGGTCCAGAGCATCGTCAAGGAGTGACCTGTCCGGCCCGCGAGGCGTACGGCCGGGCGGGCGCGCGTACGGGGAGCGGCGGAACGGTGGTCGGTCCCGCGGGTGACGACTCGTCGGGAGACCGGTGCGTACCTTCCCCCATCGGTCCCTGCCGATCGCGGCCGGGCCGGCGGGGCCGGTCACGGGGTCAGTCACAGGATGAGCCACCGGCCGCGGGGACGGTGAGCGGGAACCGCGCCCGCACCTCGTAACCGCCCGACGGGGTGGGCCCGGCGGTCAGCTCACCCCCGTGCATGGCCGTACGCTCGCGCATGCCGATGAGCCCGTGCCCGCCCCCGCCGTCCGGGGCGGGGCGGGCGCCCGGACCGTCGTTCACGACCGCGACACGCAGCTCGTCGACGGCGTAGTGGACGACGACGTCGACCTTGGTGGCGTGCGCGTGCTTCAGCACGTTCGTCAGGGACTCCTGGATCACCCGGTAGGCGGACAGGTCGAGCCCCGGGGGCAGCGGCCGGCGTTCGCCGGTGACGCGCAGCCGTACGACGGGACCCGCATCCGCCACCTGGGAAACCAGCTCGTCCAGCCGGTCGAGCCCCGTCCGCGGCGCCTCCGGGGCGTCGGTCCCCGCGGCGCGCAGCATGCCCAGCATGTGTCCGAGCTCCTCCACCGCCTCGCGTCCGGCCTGCTCGACGGCGAGCAGCAGACCGCGCTCGCGGGCGCGGTCGTCGCCGAGGAGCCTGCGCACCCCGCCTACGTGCAGCGTCATGAGGCTCACGTTGTGGGAGACGATGTCGTGGAGCTCCCTGGCGCTGCGGGAGCGCTCCTCCGCCACCGCCCACCGCGCGCGCAGCTCGCGCTCCGCTTCGAGCCGCGCCGCCTGCGCGGCCAGCCGCCTCGTCTGGTCCGTCTGCCGCCGCAGCAGGATGCCGCTGCCGTACGCGACCCCGACGAAGATGGCGCCGATCAGGACTTCGGCGAAGTCGATGCCCTGGAGCGTCTGGAGGTGCGCGTAGGCGACCAGCACGCACCCGAGCCCCGCGAGCCCCCGGCGGCTGCGGGGCTCCGCCGCGCCCGCCACGGTGTGGATGAGGATAAGCGTCGAGTGGAAGTGCCAGGCGGCGTAGTAAGCGGAGCCGGTGACCATCCGGAGGGTGTACTCCGTCAAGGTCAGCGCGAGGAGCGCGGTCACGGGGATCCTGCGACGCAGGAGCAGCAGCAGCCCGGCGGTGACGACTCCCGCCGCGTACGGGACGGGAGCGTCGACCTGCTCGGGCCCGGTTCCCTGGCGGCCGAACGACTCGACCAGGCCGGAGATCGTCACGGCGAGGGCGAGCAGGACGTCGAGCCGGGAGGGCCGCCAGCGGTGGGCAGGCTCCCTCAGCACGGCCGGGGCCGCTGTCCCGGCCGCACGACGCCGGTCTGGTATGCGAACGCGACCGCGTGGACGCGGTCGCGCAGGCCGAGCTTGTGCAGGATGCGTGCGACGTCAGTGATGACCGTCGCCTCGCCGATGCGCAGTTCCCGCGCGATCTCGACGTTCGACAGCCCGTAGGCCAGCATCCGCAGCACCTGGAGCTCACGCTCGGTAAGCGTGGCCAGTTCGCCGGACGGCGCGGACTCGGGCAGGTCGGCGAACGCGGTGATCAATCGGGGGGCGGCGGGGTCGATCAGCGCCTCTCCGGCCGCCGCCGCCCGCGCCGCCTTGACCAGATGCTCCGGAGGAGAGGTCTTGAGCAGGAAGCCGTGCACCCGGGTCCGCAGCGAGGCGTGCAGGTCCTCGTCGGTGTTGAAGGTCGTCATCATGATGATCTTCGGTGGCTGCGGATCGTCGAGAAGCAGCCTGGCCGCGCCGATCCCGTCGAGACCGGGCATCGCGATGTCCATCAGCAGGACGTCCGGCCGCAGCCGCCGGGCCGCCGCCACTGCATCGGAACCGTCCGCCGCCTCCGCGACGACCTCGATCCCCGGCTCGGACTCGGCGACCAGCCGCAGCCCGGCCCTGATCATGGCCTGGTCGTCGGCGACCAGGGTGATGGTCACCGGGGGCTCCCGTCGTCGGTGGTAGGGCCGCAGCGTAGCCATACCGCGAGCGGGCGGGCGTCCCCCGGCGACGCGACACGGCGCCCAGGGCGGTCCCCCACGTGGCGGATCGGCCATCCCCCCGCCGGATGACCCGCCCCCCGGACCTCGGTCGCGCGGGCAGGTCAGGCCCGCGACTCGTGGGCGACCAGCCACTCCTTGACCGGCGTGCCGTAGTAGTAGCTGCCGTAGCCGCCGGTCGACGGCAGCACGCGGTGGCACGGCACGAACGGCGCGATCAGGTTCTGCGCGCAGGCCGACCCGGCGGCCCGTGCGGCCGTCCTGGGCAGCCCCGCCTTCTCCGCGAGCTGCGCGTACGACACGGTGGTCCCGGCGGGCACGGAGCGCAGTGCCTCGTACAGGCGCTGCCTCGTGGGGGTGCCGGGCTGCTCGACCGGGATCCGGTCGAGCGCGTCGATCTTCCCGTCGAGGTACTCCCGCACGGCCTCGGCCGCGTCGCCGAGGTCGCCCTCCCGCAGGGGAAGCGCCCGCAGGGACGGCGCGAGCCGGGCGAACATCTCGCGGGGGTCGGCGGTGAAACCGGCCGCGACGAGCACGCCGTCGCGGGCGAGCAGAGCGAGGGGGCCCACCGGGGTGGGCACGGTCTGCGTGATGATCATCTGTCGCGTCCTTGTGATGTGGTGTCTGACGTGTCGGAGGCGTGGCTCCACAGGTGGAGCGCGGCGTACGCGCGCCAGGGCCGCCACCGCTCGGCCTCGCCCGCGGCGATGCCGAGCCGTTCCATCGTCCTGCGCAGCACGAGGTCTCCCTCGGGCCACGCGTCCGGGTCGCGCAGCGCGCGCAGCGCGATGTAGCCGGCTGTCCACGGGCCGATGCCGGGGATCTCCAGCAGCCTGGCGGTGGTGTCGGCGGGGTCGCCCGCGCCGTCGAGGTCGATCGCGCCGGAGGCCACCGCCTCGGCCAGCGCCCTGATCGTGGCGACCCTGCGGGTGGTGAGCCCGAGGCCGTCCAGGTCGGCCGCGGCGAGCCGGTCGGCCGTGGGGAACAGCAACGGCACCTGGCCGGTCGGGGCCGCGTCGGGGTCCCCGCTCCCGTCGGAATGGTCGGGGACGGCGGGCAGGCCGGCCCGGGCGGCGATGCGGCCGAGCAGGGTGCGGGCCCCGGCCACCGAGATCTGCTGCCCGACGACCGCCCGGACCGCCAGTTCGAACCCGTCGTACGCTCCCGGCACGCGCAGCCCGGGACGGGCCGCGACCAGCGGCGCGAGCGACGTCCCCCCGAGGATCTCCCGCACCGCCCCGGGGTCGGCGTCGAGGTCGAGCAGGCGGCGGCAGCGTGCCACCAACCGGGAGAGCCGGTGCGTCTCGGTGGTCCGCACCGTGAGCCGGACGTGGCCCGCGGCGGGCCGCAACGTGATCGAGCCGCCCGGCACGGCCCGCGTGTAGGCCGTCACGTCGTCCCCCGACCGGCAGACCGCCTCCACCGAGGGGATCGCCCGGGCGGCGAGGAAACGCAGCACCGACTGCGCGTCGTACGGTTCCCGGTGGCCGAGCCGCAGGGTCAGCCCGGTCGTGAGGGCGACCGGAGCCCCCTTCTCGTGCATCGGCCCGTTGGTCTTGCGCAGCTCACCCGGCGCGAAGCCGTACGACTCCTTCATGGCCGCGTTGAACTGCCGCACGCTGCCGAACCCGGAGGCGAACGCGACATCGATGATCGGCAGGGTGGTCTCGGTGAGCAGTTGCTTGGCGAGCAGCAGCCGCCGGGTGCGGGCGACGGCGAGCGGCCCGGTGCCGAGTTCGGTGGCGAACAGGCGGTGCAGGTGCCGCTCGGTCACGTGCAGGCGGCGGGCCAGCCCGGCGACGCCGGACTCGTCGGCCACCCCGTCGTCGATCAGCCGCAGCGCGCGTCCGACCAGGTCGGCGCGGACGTCCCAGCCGGGGTCGCCGGGGCTGAGCTCCGGACGGCAGCGCCGGCAGGGCCGGAACCCGGCGGCCTCGGCCGCGGCGGCGTGCCGGTAGAAGCGGACGTTGGACCGGGCGGGGGTGCGGGCGGGGCAGATCGGGCGGCAGTAGATGCCGGTGCTGGTGACAGCCGTGTAGAAACGCCCGTCGAAGCGGGAATCCCGCGCGGAGACGGCGAGGTAGCACGCGTCGAAGTCGAGCTGTCGTGTGGTCACGTAGACGACGTTATGCGCTGGCCATCGATGCGGGCTGGCGGAAATCGGACGCGGCCGTCAGGATGGCCTCGACAGGGCGGAGGGGTCTCGCGCGAGACCGGGCACTGTGTCGACGGTGCTTCCGCTGCGCCTGGAGTGCTCCCGCGCGAGCTGGGACGCTGGATCAGAACGCCGGCGTCACTTGCTGGAGATGCCGACCCCGAGGTCGAACTCGCGATAGACCCGGGCCCAGAAACCGTCGCGCAGCCACACGCGCGCCTCCGGGTAGGGCCGAAGGGAGTGGCCGAGCTCCTTCTCGGCCTCGATGAGCAGTTCGGTGTCGATCACCGTGGGCAGCAGCGGGCCCGGCAGCAGGTCGCGGATGTTGTCGCGGCCTCGGGTCAGTATCCATTTCTGCGCCACGTGCTCGCCGACCTCCTCCACGCGGGGCCGGCCCGGGCCCAGCTTGCCGACCTGGCCGACGGGCGCCTTCGGCGGCATCGGCTTGACCGTACGGCCCGCGAAGACCTGGGCGGGCGACGGCGTGGGCGGCACGGGTACGGGCACCGGGGCGCGGGTGAAGAACGGACGCAGGAAGTCGGCGCTCAGGATCTCGACGGTGTCCGACTCCCAGACGAGCCGCTCGGCCTGGTTGGTGCCGAACGGCGGCTCGACCCCCCACAGGTGGATGCGCACGCCGTACGCCTGCGCGGCCTCCACGGCGGGCACCATGTCCTCGTCGCCGGCGATCAGCACGGTGTCGCTCACGGCGTGGTGGCGGGCGAGAGCCTCGAGGTCGCTGCGGATCTGCGCGTCCACCCCTTTCTGCTGGCCACGGGCGTTCAGGTTGCCCAGCCTGACCTTGACCCAGGGCAGCTGGGCGATCACACGCTGGTCCACCGTGGGCACGCGGTCGCGGGCGGCGTCGTACCAGTAGACGCGCAGCAGCTCACCCGGGATGCGTTCGAGCGCGTGCTTCTGGAGCGCCTGGATCAGCTCGTCCGCGGCGACGCGGTACTCCTTACGCTCCTTCGCGCCTAAGAGAACTTCACCGGCGGCCGCGTAAAGGTAACCGACGTCCACGAGAACGGCATACTTTGCGGCAATGCCATGTGCGCTGAAGTCCGGGATGGCCATGGTGTCCTCCTGGACTCGTCACTAGTTGATCGGCTGACTATATTCCCCCGCTTTCTAGATAGTCCCAACTCTTGAGCCAGTTGACACCCTGTTCCGGCGATGTAATCGGTCCGTAGTCGTCGCGGATGGCGTCGGAAGACGTCGCGTCATCCGCCGGGGAAGAAGGCCCCGCGCCAGGCTCCCGGGCCGTGCGGGAGTCCCACGCGCAGCCGATGTGCCGGGTTCCTCCAGTTTCCCCGCTTCGTCTTCGGTGCCGCCGGACGGTCGGCGCGCGCCGCCGCCCGCGCCGCCAGCGCGGCGACGAGGGCGGCGGTCTCCTCGGGGGTGGCGTCCCCCCGGACGATGCTGAGGTACGGCTCGCGGCTGCTCATAGAGGGATGTTCCCGTGCTTCTTCGGGGGCAGGGTGGCCCGCTTGTTGCGGAGGGCGCGCAGTGCGCGGACGATCTGGACCCGGGTGTCCGAGGGCCGGATGACCGCGTCCACGTAGCCGCGCTCGGCCGCGAGATACGGGTTGGCCAGCGTGTCCTCGTACTCGCTGATGAAACGGGCCCGCGCCGCGTCCGGGTCGTCGGCGGCGGCCAGTTCGCGCCGGTAGAGGATGTTGACCGCGCCCTGCGCGCCCATCACGGCGATCTGGGCGGTGGGCCAGGCCAGGTTGACGTCCGCGCCGAGGTGCTTGGACCCCATGACGTCGTACGCCCCGCCGTACGCCTTGCGGGTGATGACGGTGACCAGCGGCACGGTCGCCTCGGCGTAGGCGTAGAGCAGCTTGGCGCCGCGCCGGATGATGCCGTTCCACTCCTGGTCGGTGCCCGGGAGGAAACCCGGCACGTCGACGAAGGTCAGCACCGGGATGTTGAAGGCGTCGCAGGTGCGCACGAACCGGGCGGCCTTCTCGGAGGCGGCGATGTCGAGCGTCCCGGCGAAGCTCATCGGCTGGTTGGCGACGACGCCCACCGAACGCCCCTCGACCCGGCCGAAGCCGACGACGATGTTCGGCGCGAAGCCCGCGTGGATCTCCAGGAACTCGCCGTCGTCGAGGACGTGCTCGATGACCGTGTGCATGTCGTACGGCTGGTTGGCCGAGTCGGGGATCAGCGTGTCGAGCTCGCGGTCCTCGTCGGTCGTCTCCAGGTCCGCCTCGACGTCGAAGGCGGGCGGATCGTCCATGTTGTTGGACGGCAGATACGACAGCAGCGCCCTGGCGAAGTCGAGGCAGTCCTGCTCGTCGGACGCCTCGTAGTGGGCGACGCCGGAGCGCGAGTTGTGCGTGTGCGCGCCGCCCAGCTCCTCGAACGTCACCTCCTCGCCGGTCACGGTCTTGATGACGTCCGGCCCGGTGATGAACATGTGCGACTTCTCCTGCACCATCAGGACGAAGTCGGTCAGCGCGGGGGAGTACACGGCGCCGCCCGCGCACGGGCCCATGATCAGCGAGATCTGCGGGACCACGCCGGAGGCGTGCACGTTGCGCTTGAAGATCTCGGCGTACAGGCCGAGGGAGACGACGCCCTCCTGGATGCGCGCGCCGCCAGAGTCGTTGATGCCGATCACCGGGCAGCCGGTCTTCAGCGCGTGGTCCATCACCTTGACGATCTTCTCGCCGAAGACCTCGCCCAGCGAGCCGCCGAACACCGTGAAGTCCTGCGCGAACACCGCGACCGGCCGGCCGTCCACCGTGCCGTATCCGGTCACGACACCGTCGCCGTACGGGCGCTCGCGGTCGAGGCCGAAGGCGGTCGCCCGGTGCCTGGCCAGCTCGTCGAACTCCACGAAGGAGCCCTCGTCCAGGAAGGCGGCCAGCCGCTCGCGGGCCGTCATCTTGCCCTTGGCGTGCTGTTTCTCCACCGCTCGCGCGGAGCCGGCGTGGGCCGCCTCGCTCCGGCGGCGCTCCAGGTCGGCGATCTTGCCGGCGGTGGTGTGGATGTCGATCTCGGGGGCGCGTTCGGCGCTCATCGCCCGCTCACCGTTCCTCGTATGCTCAGCGGCCCTCGGGTCCCGAACGCCGCTCCGGGTCGCGTCGAATCCATGGCGGACAGGTTAACCAGGCCGGCGCCGTTCGGTCGCGCCGGGTCGCGCTCACCGGGATCGCGGTTGCCCGGCCGGGTACTCCCCACAGGAACGCGGTCCCTGTGCCGTTCGTTCGGCTTTACGACGGCTTTATACAAATGGGGGCTCCATGGTGGACGCCGTACGCACGCAGGGGTTGTACAAGCGCTTCGGGCAGCAGGTGGCGGTCGGCGGCGTCGACCTGGTCGTGCCGAGAGGGAGCTTCGCCGGACTGGTCGGTCCCAACGGCGCGGGCAAGACGACGACGCTGAGCATGATCACCGGCCTGCTGCGCCCGGACGGCGGGCGCATCGAGATCGACGGCCACGACGTGTGGGCCGATCCCGTCGGCGTCAAGGCGCACATCGGCGTGCTGCCCGAGGGCCTGCGGCTGTTCGAACGGCTGTCCGGCCGCGAACTGCTCATGTACGGCGGCCAGTTGCGCGGCATCCCCCTGGACGAGGTCGGCAGGCGCGCCGACGAACTGCTCAAGGTCATGGACCTGGTCGAGGCGCAGGACAAGCTGGTGGTCGACTACTCCACCGGCATGCGCAAGAAGATCGGTCTCGCGGCGGCGCTGCTGCACAACCCGCGCGTGCTGTTCCTCGACGAGCCGTTCGAGGGCGTCGATCCCGTCTCCGCCAACACGTTGATCGAGGTGCTGCGCAGATACACCGCCTCGGGCTCCACCGTCGTCTTCTCCAGCCATGTGATGGACCTGGTCGAGCGGCTGTGCGACTGGGTGTCGGTGATGAACCGGGGCCTCGTCGTCGCCCAGGGCCCGCTCGACGACGTACGGCGGGGCCGCACGCTCAACGAGGCGTTCCTCGACCTCGTCGGCGTGCGGGGCAACGGGGAGGAGGGCCTGTCGTGGCTCGGGTCGCCGGCATGACCTGGCTGTTCGTCCGGCTGAAGCTCAGCCTGGTGCGCGGGGGCCTGCGCGGCGAGGTCGGCAAGCAGATCGGTTTCGCCTTCTCGCTGGGCGCCGCGCTCCTCGCCGCCGTCGCGGGGTTCGGGCTGCTGTCCCTCATCCGGTTCGCGCCGTCCGACGTCGCCCTCGACCTCGTGTCGGCGGCGTTCGCGATGTTCGCCGTCGGGTGGATCGTCGTGCCGCTGATGGCCTTCGGCCTGGACGAGACGCTCGACCCGGCCCGGCTGGCCCTGTTCCCGCTGACCACCCGGCAGCTCGCGACCGGCATGCTGGCCGCGTCGGCGACCGGGCCGTGGCCGATCGCCTCGCTGGTCGCGTTGTTCGGCGGCGTGGTCGCGCTCGCCCACGGGCCGGGCGGGGTGCTGCTCGGGGTGCCCGCGGTGGTCCTCCAGTTCGCCTTCTGCCTCACGGCCTCCCGCCTCGTGACCACCGCGCTGTCCGGCGTGCTGCGCACCCGCAGGGGACGCGACCTGCTCGCGGTCGCCGCCGTCTTCGGCGTGCTGCTCTTCCAGCTGCCCAACCTGCTGATCAACCGGGGGTTTTCCGGCGACCCCACGCGGATCCTGGCGTCGGCGGGGGACGTCCTGCGGTGGACGCCGCCGGGGCTGGCCGCGCACGCGATCGCCGACGGCGGGCTCATCGGCGTCGCCGAGCTGATCGTCGTCGCGATGGCGGTCGTCGTGCTGGGGTGGCTGTGGATCGCCGCGCTGCGGCACGCGCTGGTGCGTCCCGGCGCCTCCAGCCAGGGCGGCGGCTCCGTCCGGCGGTCCGGTCGGGTCCCGTTCGGCCGGTTCCTGCCTGACGGCATGCTCGGCGCGGTCGTCGCCAAGGAGCTGAAGTACGCCGCAAGGGAGCCTCGGGGCCGGGTGAACTGGATCGTCGCGCTCTTCGTGAGCGTGGTCATCATGTTCTCCATGCGGGGACCGGACGGCTTGGCCGGGCCGGGGTTCGTGGTCGGGCCGGCCTGCCTGGCGGCCGTCGTGATCGGGCTGCAGGCGGCCAACTCCTTCGGCATCGACGGCAGGTCGCTGTGGATGAACGCGGTGGTGTTCTCCACCCCGCGCGACCTGCGTACCGACCTGGCCGGCCGGCACCTGGCCATGGCGGTCATCGGGGTGCCGCTGCTGACCCTGGTTTCGGTGATCGCCGCCCTGGTGGCGGGCGACGCCGCCTGGGCCCTCGCCGCGGCGCCGGTCGCCTGGGGCGTGCTCGGCGTCGCCATGGGCGTCGGGGCGCTCACCAGCGTGACCGCGCCGTACACCTACCCCGACCGCCTGAACGCCTTCAGCGGCGCCGCTCCAGGGCAGGGCGGACAGGCGTTCGCGGCCTCCTTCGCCACGATGATCGTCACCGGCGTGCTCGCGCTGCCGGTCGTGCTGCCGGTCCTGCTCGGCCTGACCTGGTGGGCCGTGTTCGCCGTGCCGTACGGCGTGGCCGTCGCCTGGGCGGGCCGCCGGATCGCCGCCGGCATCGGCTTCGCCCGCCTCCCCGAACTCCTCACCGCCGTCTCCCGCCCCACCTGACCGGTCGTGTGCCGTTCAGAGGTCCGATCGCCGCCGGTGGAGACCTCTCCCTGCCGGAGATGCTGGCGCCATGAGCACAACGAATGCGGCAAGGGCCGGCGGACCGCGAGGGGATGAGGAGCCGCCCGTCGACGCCTGGACGGTGATGGAGAGGTTCTACGCGGCCGAGGCCGCGTACGTGGCCGCGGGCGGGTTCGGCAAGGCGAGCTATGACCGGGTCGCCGCCTACCTCGATCCGGAGGTGACCTTGCATCAGGCTCCCGGGCTGCCCTTCACCGGCACGGGAACCTGGCGCGGTCACGACGGCATGGAGCGGTTCCTGGTTCGCTTCAGCGAGGTCTGGGAGTCGATGGAGTTCCTGGAGCAGGAGCACTGGGGAGACGAGGACACCGTGGTCGTGCGCAACCGGGTGCGCTTTCGCGCCCGTGCCACCGGCCGGGAGGTCGACACCCTGATCGTGCAGCTGATCACCGTCAGGAACGGGCGCATGCTCGAATGCCGCCCGTTCTATTGGGACCCCGAAGCCGTCGCCGACGCCTGCCGGCCGCGTGAGGCTGCTCACTGACCCTCGCCCGGTAACAGAGCGGTCGCGAAGTCCTTGCGGTGATTGCGGGGGATTCGGCCCGCCCCTATAACCGTTTGGACCGTTCTAGGGGAGAAGTGATGCGCGGAAACAGGCCGCTGGGCCGTGTGATCTGGGCGCCGGTGGGCGCGGCGGTGCTGAGCGGACTGGTGATCGGAGTGCTGGCGCGCCTCCTGATGCGGGGCATCGCGCTGGCCGTCGGCGGATCGACCGGCCTGTCCCTGGTGGGCACGGTCGCGATCCTCGTCGCCTTCGTCGTGCTGGCCCTGCCGGCCGCGGTGACCGCGACCGCTCGTCCGGCGATCATGCACGCCGGTCGCTGGGCGACCGCCGCGCTCACGGGGCTGATGGCCGCGAGGACGGGGCTCGGCGACGCGAAGACCATCGTCCTGGCCGACGACGGCCAGTTGACGCCGATCACCGTGCTGATCGTCGCCTTCGCCGCGATCGTGGTGGCGCACGGGCAGCTCGCCCAGCGCCTCACCCGCCGCCTCAGGGCGCTCCAGGAAGCCCCGGCCGAGGCACTCCGCACCCCGGACGCGCGACCGGTCTGACCTGCCCGTTTCAATGGTCTAGTCCAATTGGTGAGACCGCCCTCGGGCTCCCGAGCGCGATTCGCTAGCCTTCCAAACATGGCCGCCATCGCTCCTGCCGAACGACACAACGCCGTAGCGGAGATGCCGGACGAACTCCGCGCTGACGTGCGCCTATTGGGTGGACTACTGGGTCAGGTGATCGCCGAACACGGCGGCCCCGACCTCCTCGCCGACGTGGAACGGCTCCGGAAGGCGGTGATCGCCGCCCGGCGTCGGGAGACGACGGCCGACGAGGTCGCGGCCCTGGTGGCCGAATGGCCCGTGGACCGCGCCGTGCAGATCGCCCGGGCCTTCACCTGCTACTTCCATCTCGCCAACCTCGCCGAGGAGCACTACCGCATCCGCACCCTGCGGCAGCGCGACAAGGACGACGTGCCGCTGCGCGAGTCCCTCGCGGAGGCCGTGCAGCGGCTGCGCGGGGACGACCGGCTCCAGGACCTGATCGACGAGCTGGAGTTCCGGCCCGTGCTGACCGCTCACCCCACGGAGGCGCGGCGGCGGGCGATCGTCACCGCGATCCAGCGGATCAGCGCCCAGCTCGACGCCTACAACACCCCGGGACGGGGCGCCGCCGAGCGGGAGGAGGCCCACCGGCGGCTGCTCGAGGAGATCGACATCCTGTGGCGGAGCGCCCAGCTCCGCCACACCAAGCTCGACCCGCTGGACGAGGTCCGTACGGCGATGGCGGCGTTCGACGAGACGCTGTTCCGGACGGTTCCGCTGATCTACCGCTCGCTCGACGCGGCGCTCGGGCCGGGCACCGGGACGCGGGAGCCGCTGGCCAAGGCGTACATCCGCTACGGAAGCTGGATCGGCGGCGACCGCGACGGCAACCCCAACGTCACCGCCAAGGTGACCAGGGAGGCCATCCAGATCCAGGCCGAGCACGTGCTGATCGCGCTGGAGAACGCCACCACCCGGATCGGCAGGTCCCTCACCCTCGCCAGTGTCTTCACGCCGCCGTCCGCCGAGCTGCGGGCCGCGCTGGCGCAGGCCGAGGACGACCACCCCGACCTGGTGTCGGAGATGGCCACCCGGTCGCCGCGGGAGCCGCACCGCCAGTGGCTGATGTTCGTCGCGGCCAGGATCGCCGCGACCCGCCGCCGCGACCTCGACCTCGCCTACCGCGCGCCCGCGGAGCTGCTGGCCGACCTGCGGCTCACGCAGGACTCCCTGCGCGGCGCCGGCGCCGTACGGCAGGCGTACGGCGAGCTGCAGCACCTGATCTGGCAGGTCGAGACGTTCGGCTTCCACCTGGCGGAGCTGGAGGTGCGCCAGCATTCTGCGGTGCACGCGGCGGCGCTCAAGGAGATCGCCTCCGGCACGCCGTCGGAGCGCACCGAGGAGGTCCTGGCCACGATCCGGGTGATCGGGTGGATCCAGGAGCGCTTCGGCGTGACCGCCTGCTCCCGCTACGTCGTCTCGTTCACCCGCTCCGCCGACGACATCGCGGCGGTGTACGAGCTGGCCAGGCACGCCCTGGGCGACCGCGCCCCGGTGCTCGACGTGGTCCCGCTGTTCGAGTCGGGCGAGGACCTGGACAACTCCACCGCCGTGCTGGAGGGCATGGTCGCGCTGGAGCCCATGCGCCGGCGGCTCGCCGAGAACGGGCGGCGCATGGAGGTCATGCTCGGCTACTCCGACTCGGCCAAGGAACTCGGCCCGGCGGCGGCCACCCTGCGCCTGTACGACGCGCAGGCGGCGCTGACCGCCTGGGCCGCGGCCAACGACATCAAGCTCAGGCTCTTCCACGGCCGCGGCGGCGCGCTCGGCCGGGGCGGCGGCCCCGCCAACCGCGCGGTGCTCGCCCAGGCCCCCGGCTCGGTCGCCGGACGATTCAAGGTCACCGAGCAGGGCGAGGTCATCTTCGCGCGGTACGGCCACTCGGCGATCGCCAAGCGGCACATCGAGCAGGTCACCAACGCCGTGCTGCTCGCGTCCACCTCCGCGGTGGAGTCGAGCACGGCCGCCGCGGCGGCGAAGTTCCGCCGGCTGGCCGACACCGTGGCCGCGGCCTCCGAGCGCGCCTACCGGGCGCTGACCGAGGCCCCGGGCTTCCCCGAGTGGTTCGCGCTGGTCAGCCCGCTCGAGGAGATCGGCTCGCTGCGGCTCGGCTCCCGGCCCGCGCGGCGCGGCCTCGGCGCGCCCCGCTCGCTCGACGACCTGCGGGCCATCCCGTGGGTGTTCGCGTGGGCCCAGACGCGGGTCAACCTCCCCGGCTGGTACGGACTGGGCAGCGGCCTGGCCGCCGTGGTCACCGACGGCGGCATGGCCGAACTGCGCTCGGCCTACCAGGAGTGGCCGCTGTTCGCCGCGATGCTGGACAACGCGGAGATGTCGCTGGCCAAGACCGACCGCTCGATCGCGTCCCGCTACCTGGCCCTGGGCGGCCGGAGCGACTTCGCCGAGCAGGTCCTGGAGGAGTACGACCTGACGAGGCGGCTGGTGCTGGAGGTGACCGGCCACGCCCGTCTGCTGGAGAACCGGCGGGTGCTGTCGCGGGCCGTGCAGCTGCGCGACCCCTACGTGGACGCGCTCAGCCACCTCCAGTTGCGGGCGCTGTCGGCGCTGCGGGCGGCGGGCGACCTGTCGGAGGAGGAGCGCGAGCGCCTGTCCACGCTGCTGCTGCTCAGCGTGAACGGCGTCGCGGCCGGCCTGCAGAACACCGGCTGACGTACGGACCGGCCGGGCGCCCGGAATCCGGGCGCCCGGCCGGATCACGGCGTCTCGGCCGCCTGCTCGACCTCGATCCGCTCCGGGCAGGCGTAGATGTTGAAGCGCTCCTCGCGCAGGAACCCCACGAGCGTGATGCCGAACTCGCGCGCCAGGTCGACGGCGAGCGAGGAGGGCGCGGACACGGCGCACACGATCTGGATCCCGGCGCTCGCGGCCTTCTGCATGATCTCGTAGCCGACCCGGCCGCTGACCATCAGCACGTGCCGGTCGAGGGGGATCCGGCCGCCGAGCAGCGCCCAGCCGACCAGCTTGTCCACGGCGTTGTGCCGCCCCACGTCCTCCCGCACCGCGATCGGCGTGCCTTCGGGCGTGAACAGCCCGGCGGCGTGCAGCCCGCCCGTCCTGCCGAACACCCCCTGGGCCTCCCGCAGCCGGTCCGGCAGGCCGTACAGGGTCGTGGCGGACACGGCGACCGGCGGGCGCGTGGCCGGCACGGCGCAGCGGTCGCGCAGGGCGTCGAGGCTCGCCGTGCCGCAGACGCCGCACGCGCTCGACGTCAGGAAGTTCCGCGCCGCGGCGCCGAGGTCGGGCAGCCGGGAGGCGGTGAGCCGCACGGTCACGGTGTTGTAGCGCGCCTCGGGGTCCAGGTCCTCGTCGGTGCAGTAGCCGATGGCGGCGATGTCGCCGGGGCCGGCGATCCCCTCACCGTGCAGGAACCCCGCCGCGAGTTCGAAGTCCGCGCCCGGCGTCCGCATCGTGATCGCCACCGTACGGCTCTCGCCCCCGGCCAGGAGCCGGATCTCCAGCGGCTCCTCGGTGGCGAGGTCGTCACGCCGGTCGCGTACGGCCGATCCTGACACCCTCCGGACGCGTGACCGCGTGACGGGCCCCGGACGGGCAGTGGGCCGCGCCGCGCCGTCCCGTTCCATCTGTTGGTTCCTCCTTGGCGGCATGGCTGCCGTTCTATCCCGTACGCAGCCTGCCACGCCACGGTCCACGGGTCAGCACGGGTCAGCACGGGTCAGCGGTCGTCCGCCGGGTGGCGTGCGGGGGAAGCGGCCTACAGGCGGGTCACGGCGCGCACGACGGACGCCACGGGGATGTCGGCCATGCAGGCGGGGCCCGCAGGGGACAGCGGGCATTCGGCCGTCCACCAGCACGGCTGCTCGGTGATGGCCGTGGCCCTGCGGTGCGGGCAGCCCGGCAGTCCCTGCAGGTCGGCGCAGCCCACCCCATCGCGGGAGCCGAGGCCGTACCGGCCGGCCCAGGTGGGCCCGAACAGCCCGACGGTGGCCGCTCCGGCCGCGGCGGCCAGCCGCAGCGGCCCGGTGTCGCCGCCCACGACCACCCCGCCGCGACGCGCCACCGCGGCGAAGCACGCGGCGAGCCCCCGCAGGCCGCACCGGGGCAGCGCGGCCACCTCCGGGCCGAACACCGCGTCCACCGCGCCGCCGCGCTTGGGCGGCGCGTCGGGCGTGAGCAGGGGATGTCCACGCCGGGCCAGCGACGTGGCGAGTTCCCGCCAGCGCCCGGCCGGCCACCGCTTCACGTCCATGCCCGCGTCCGTGATCAGCACGACCGGAGGCCCCGTCCCGGAGGCAGGGAGGCGGCGCGCGAGCGTGCTCTCGCCGTACGCGATCTCGGCCGGCGTCAGGCGCACGGCCGGACGGGCGAGGGCGTCCTCGGGCCGCAGCAGCCCCTCGGCGAGCAGGATGCGCAGGTAGCGCTCGCCGACCGGCTCGTCCGGAGGCGGGCGGCGCCACAGGTCGGTGACACAGCGGGCGCCCGAGGCGGCGAGGAGATCCGGAATGCCGTCGTAGCGGGTGGTGGTGACCGCGAGATCCGGACGCCGCACGGCCAGCGCCTCGGCCACCGCCTCCCGCTCCGCGCCCGCGCCGCCGTGGCGGGGGGTGAGCACCCGCGTGACGGCGGGGTCACCGCGCAGGAGGGCGGCGCCCGGCTCGTGGGTGAGCACGCGCAGCGAACCGCCGGGGTTGCGGCGGGCCAGGCCGTGCACGACGGGCAGGAGCATGATCAGGTCGCCGATCCCGCCGAGCAGGTCGACGACCAGGATCTCCCGGTACGGCTCACGCATCCGGGCGGCCGAGCGGGCGGCGCGGGCCGGCCAGGGTCTCGTACAGCGCGCGGTGGGCGGCGGCGACTCGGGACCAGGAATGGCGGGCGGCGAGCCGCCGGGCCGCCCTGCCCATGTGCCGCCGCGCTCCGGGGTCGCCGAGCAGCGGCGCGACGGCCGCCGCGATGGCGGCGGCGTCGCGGCGAGCCCTGATCACGGCGACGGCCTCCCCGAGAGGGAGGGTGGGATCGGGCTCGTCCGGCACGGTGACCGCGGTCGGCAGCCCGTGCGCCAGCATCGTGAGCAGCGCGCCGCTCTTGGTCGTCACCCCGGCGGTGAAGGGCAGGACACCGGCGTCCGCCGCGTGCAGGAGTTCCGACACCCGGGCGGCGGGCAGATGCCCGGTGAACGTCACCGCGTCAGCCACGCCGTGCCGCGCGGCCAGCGCCTCCAGTTCCGCGCGGAAGGCCCGGGCCTCGGCCTCCGGCAGCGCCTGGGAGGTGAAGCCGCCCACGACCAGCAGGCGCAGGCGGGGGCGGGCCGCGCGCAGCGCGGGCAGGGCCTCGACGAGCTGCCGCACGCCCTTCACGGGGTGCACGAACCCGAAGAAGGCGAGCAGCGGATCGTCCCGCCCCATGCCGAGCCGGTCCCTCACCCGCACGCGCGCCTGCCGTCCGCCGCCGTGATCCACGACGTTCGGCGCCAGCGGCACCTCCACGGCGGCCGTTCCGGCGCGCCGCCTGACCTGGCCGGCATGGGAGGCGTTCGTCACCACCACGAGGGCGCTGGCGGGCACCAGCCGCCCGGTCTCCCGGTCCCACAGGCGGGCGCGTTCCAGGGGCCGCCAAACGGGGCCCGGCACCCATCCGGGGGTCGCCCACCAGCCGTACTCGTGCAGGGTGGTCACCAGCGGCGCGCCGGGCGGCAGCAGGGGCGGCAGCAGTCCGGGCAGCCCGGAGAACCGGTAGGCCGAAGGGGCGAACTGCACGTGGACCACGTCCGGGCGCAGCCGCCGCACCCGCCGGGCGGCGTCGAGCGTGGCCGGCAGCCAGTGCCAGGGGGAGCGGGCACCCGGCGATCCCACGGGCACCCCCACCGCCTCGACTCCGGCGTCGCCGAGCGCGCCGACGAGCCGTTCGACGTAGTCGCCGACGCCGTCGCGGTCGGCGGGCCCGGGACCATGGACCATGGCCACGCGGATCCGGCCATCCCCCGTCACGGTCACCGTCCCCTCCTCGGCGTCGCTGCCGGGGAGGTGCCCGAGGGACTTACGGGGCAAACCATGCGTTTATGAGGCTTTATGTCCGATTTTTGAGGGGTAGGCGCAAGGGATGGAGCATCCCGCGGCGCTCGCCGGCCCGCCGGTCCCGTGGCGGAGGCTCGCCCGCGTGCTCGTGATCCGCCCCGACAACCTCGGCGACGTCGTGATGGCGGGCCCGGCGCTGCGGGCGCTGCGGCGGGCCGCCCCCCGCGCCCGGCTCGATCTGCTGGCCGCCCCCGCGGGCGCCGCCGCGGCCGGGCTGCTCCCCGAGGTGGACGGTGTGCTCACGGCCTCGGTCTCGTGGCAGAAGACGGGCGGGGAGGACGTCCCGGTCACCGACGACCTGGATCTCGTCGAGCGGATCGGGTGGGGCGGCTACGAGGCGGCGGTGATCCTGACCTCGTTCTCCCAGGCCCCCTGGCCGGCCGCGTACCTCTGCCGGCTCGCCGGGGTGCCCGTACGGGTCGGCATGTCCAAGGAGTTTGGCGGGGTGGGGCTGACCCACTGGGTGCCCTCGCCGCCCGACGAGACCCACCAGGTGGACCGCGCGCTGCGCATGCTCGAACGGGTGGGCGTCCCTCCGGTCGAGGGCAGGCTGCGCGTGCGCGTGCCCGCCGAGGCGGCCCGTACGGCCCGCCGCCTGCTCGACGCCAGGTCCGGAGGAGACGGCCACGGGGACGGTCGCGGGAGGCGGCCGTGCGCGCTCATCCTCCCCGGGGCCTCCTGCTCCGCGCGGCGCTACCCCGTCGACCGGTTCGCCCGGGTGGCCGGGCTGCTCACGGCCGCCGGGCTGCGGGTCCTCGTGGCGGGCACGGCCAGGGAGGCGCCGCTCGTCGAGGCGACCGGCGCCGGCGTGCCCGGTGCGGTCCTGCTGCCGGGCCGGTTCGACGTACCGGTCCTGGCGGCGCTCGTCGGCGCCGTCGACGTGGTCGTGTGCAACAACAGCGGCGGGGCGCACCTGGCCAGCGCGCTCGGCACGCCCGTGGTCGTGCTGTTCGCCGGCACCGAGCAGGTGGAGCAGTATCGGCCGCGGTTCGGACCGGCGTCGATCCTCACGGTGCCCACCGCGTGCTCGCCCTGCCGCCAGTTCGCCTGCCCCTTCGCCCTCGACTGCCTCGACATCCCGCCCGAGCAGGTCGCCGCCGAGGCCCTGCGCCTGGCCGACGAGCGCGGCGGCCCCTGGTGGCGGACCCCGGCGGGCACGCGGGACGCCCGATGACGACAGCCCCCGGCAGCGGTGCGCTGATCGCGGCGCCGGACAGCGTGCGAACCAGGACGCCGCGTCTGTCGTTCCTCGTGGTCGGCACACCGAGGTCGGGCACCACCGTGACCCAGCGGCTGTGCTGCGAGCTGCCGGACGTGGTGATGCCGCCCGAGACCCACTTCCTGCACCTGTTCGCACCCGGCCTGCTCGCCAGGCGGCGCTTCCCCCTCACCTGGCCGGAGGTGTGCGACGAACTGAGCCGGTTCGAGGCGCTGCCCACCTCGGCGGGCCTGCGCCTCGATCGCGCCCGGGTGTTCGAGCTGCTGGGCCCGCGCTGCGACCGTCTGATCGACCTGTTCTCCGCGCTGGTTGTCGCGCTGTGTTCACCGCCGTGTTCGCTCACCGCGCGGTACGGCGAGAAGACGCCGGAACACCTGCTGTGGTGGCGGGCGATGACGTCGGCCGACCCCGCTCTGAGGATCGTCGGGGTGGTGCGGGATCCGCGTGCCGTGGCCGCCTCGCACCGGGCCGTTCCCTGGGGGATCCGCGATCCGGGCGAGCTCGCCGAGGAATGGGCCTTCGACCAGCGGTCGCTGCGCGCCGCCCGCCACCTGCTCGGGCCGCGGCGGTGCCTGGTGGTGCGCTACGAGGATCTGGTCGCCGGCCCGGCCGCCTGCCGGGCCCGGCTCGCGGACTTCCTCGGCGTGCCTCCGGCGTCCGCGTCCGCACCGGCGGGGAAACGGCCGCTGCCGCCCATCGTGCACTCCTGGGAGTGGTGGAAGGCCCGCGCGCTCGAACCGGTGACGACGGAGCGGCGCGACCTGTGGCGCACGGTGCTCACCCCGGCCGAGGCGGCCCTCGTCACCCAGGTCGCCGCCCCGGAGATGGCCGCCTTCGGCTACCTGTCGCCGGACGACGCCGGCCGGTGCCACCCCGGCGGGCGGCCGGAGCGCTGCGGGCCCCGGCTCGCCGCCCGGCTCCGGCGGATGCGCGCCCTGGAGTCCGTGATCGCGAACCGGCCCGGCCGATGAGAGCGGTGCCGCGGCGCCGGTAGGCGGACGGCGCGGCGGCGCGGGCGGCCCCGGGGCCGATAGCCTGGGTGCGTGCCCGACTCGCCGTACACCGATCTCGACCGGCCCCCGCTTTCCGAGACCGCGCTGACCAGGGCGCTGGTGCGCCCCGGCTCGCTGTGGTCGTCCGTACGCGTCGTCGAGCGGACCGGGTCCACCAACGCCGACCTGGCCAGGACCGTGCGCGAGAGCCCGGCAGAAGGCGCCGTGCTGGTGGCGGAGTCGCAGTTCGCCGGCCGGGGCAGGCTCGGGCGCCCGTGGACCGCGCCGCCGCGCTCAGGGCTGACGTTCTCGATGCTGCTGCGGCCCGAGGTGCCGCTCGCCCGGCAGGGCTGGCTGGCGCTGCTGGTCGGCCTCGCCGCCGCCTCGGCCGTACGGCGGATCGCGGAGGTCGACGTGCGGCTCAAGTGGCCCAACGACCTCATGGTGGGGGAGCGAAAGCTCGCCGGGATCCTGGCCGAGCGGGTGGACCGCATGGTGGTCGTCGGCATGGGGCTCAACGTCTCGCTGCGGCCGGAGGAACTGCCCGTGGACCGGGCAACGTCCCTCGCCGTCGAGAACGCCGCCTGCACCGACCGCGACCCGCTGCTGCGCGCGATCCTGCGGGAGGTCGAGTCGCACTATCGCGACTGGACGGCAGCCGGCGGCGACGCGGACGCCTCGGGCCTGCGTGCCGCCTACCTCGCGTGGTCGTCCACGGTGGGCCAGGAGGTCAGGGTCGAACTGCCCGGCGAGCGGGTGCTGACGGGCCTGGCGACCGGCGTGGACGCGTCCGGCCACCTGCTCGTACGCGCCGAGGACGGAGAGCACACGCTCAGCGCGGGCGACGTCGTCCACGTCCGCCGTGACACGTCCCGGGAGAACGGCGCCGCAGGCTGACCTAGGTCGTGCCTGACAAATCAAGCCCTGCTACGCGTGGCCCAGGCGGCGCCTCGCTGCGTTCTCGCCCCACCCACGAAAATCCCTCGCAGGCTCGGGCGCTATGGGCTCCTCCTCGGCCTTGCGATGCATCCACCCGGATCCACGCTCGCGACGGGCAGCATTTGTCAGACACTCCCAACGCATGCAATCCACCGGCGATCGTGTCACGATTTGCGCCATGGGTCTCCCCGATCAATACCTGGCCGACGGCGAGCGGGTCGTTCTATCGTTCCATCCGCACTGGAAGCGGCTGATCCTGCCGATCCTCGCCCTCATCGTCGTGCTGGCCGCCGCCGTCGCGGCCTTCGTCCTCATCCCCGGCGACTACGAGTACGCGGGATACGCCCGCGGCGCGGTGGCCGTGGTCGCCTTCGTCGCGCTGGTCCTGTGGACGATCGTCCCCTATCTGCGCTGGGTGACGACGTCCTACACGCTGACCTCGCACCGCTTCGCGATCAGCACCGGGGTGCTGAACAAGTCGGAGGACGACATCCCGCTGGCCAAGGTGAGCAGCGTGAGCTCCGACCAGCGGCTCGTGGAGCGCATCCTGGGATGCGGCACGCTCCGGGTCGAGTCGGCCTCGGAGAAGGGCGACATCGACTACCGCGACATCCCCCAGATCCAGCGCGTACGGCACGAGCTGTTCCGGCTGGTGGAGGACGCCGCGGACGGGAACATCGACGGGGAGTGAACGCGGCGCGGCCTGCGCGCCGCGCGGGGGAGGGGGACGTGGACACAAGCGGGCGGCCCGGTGCCGACGACATGCGGCGGCTGTTCCTGGGACCGGCGCCGGCCTACACCCGGAGGCAGGTCGCCGAGGCGGCCGGCATCCCGCAGGACCTGGCGGCGCGGATCTGGCGGGCCCTCGGTTTCGCCACGTTCGCCGACGACGCCGTGGCGTTCACCGAGGCCGACCTGGAGGCCCTGCACCGCATCCGCGACCTGCTCGACGCGGAGATGCTCGACGAGCGGACCGTCATCCGCATGGCCAGGGCCCTCGGCCGTACGACCGCGCGGCTCGCCCAGTGGCAGGCCGAGATCATGGTCGACGCGCTGATCGAGCCCGGCGCGCGGGCGGGGGAGGACGCGCTGCGGCAGGTGATGGACACGGTCAGCCGCCTGCTGCCGGACTTCGAGCAGACGCTGGTGCACGTCTGGCGCTCCCAGCTCGCCGCGACCGCGAGCCGGCTGGTCTCCCTCGCCGAGCCCGGCGAGGACGTCTCGCCGACCCGGCCGAGGCTCGCGGTCGGGTTCGCCGACCTCGTCGCCTTCACCCGGGTGTCCCGGGAGCTGGACGAGCTGGCGCTGGCCGACCTGGTCGAGGGGTTCGAGTCGCGGGCCTCCGACGTGATCGCCGCGCACGACGGGCGGCTGGTCAAGACGCTCGGCGACGAGGTGCTCTTCACCGCGGCCGGCCCGAGGACCGCGGCCCTCATCGCGCTCGACCTGCTCGACGAGCTCAAGCGGGACGCCGAAGGACCCGACGTGCGGGTCGGGCTGGCGTACGGCCCGGTGCTCCCGGCGATGGGCGACGTCTTCGGCACGACCGTCAACCTGGCGGCCCGGCTGACGGCGATCGCCAGGCCCGGCACGATCCTGGCCGACAGCGAACTGGCCGCGGGCCTCGCCGGAGCGTCCGGCGTCGACCTGGTCAAACTCCGCCGCCGTCCCGCGCGCGGGCTCGGCGTGGTGGAGCCGTATGTTCTGAGGAGATCCAGCCGAGAAAGTTGAGGTGCAGGACATGCCGTACGAAGTCCAGGGCGTGGTGGCGCGCGGCAAGGGAGAGGCGGTGACGCTGGAGACCGTCGTCGTGCCGGACCCCGGGCCGGGCGAGGCGGTCGTGAACGTGCAGGCCTGCGGGGTCTGCCACACCGACCTCCACTATCGCGAGGGCGGCATCAACGACGAGTTCCCGTTCCTGCTGGGACACGAGGCCGCGGGCGTCGTCGAGGCGGTCGGCGAGGGCGTGACCGAGGTCGAGCCCGGCGACTACGTGATCCTCAACTGGCGGGCGGTGTGCGGGCAGTGCCGCGCGTGCCTGCGGGGCCGCCCGTGGTACTGCTTCAACACCCACAACGCGACTCAGAAGATGACCCTGGCCGACGGCACCGTGCTCAGCCCGGCGCTCGGCATCGGGGCCTTCCTGGAGAAGACCCTGGTGGCGGCCGGGCAGTGCACGAAGGTCAACCCGGCGGCCCAGCCGGCCGTCGCCGGGCTGCTCGGCTGCGGCGTGATGGCCGGCCTCGGGGCCGCGATCAACACCGGCGGCGTGACCAGGGGCGACACGGTCGCGGTGATCGGCTGCGGCGGCGTGGGCGACGCGGCCATCGCGGGCGCGCACCTCGCCGGAGCCCGGACGATCATCGCGGTGGACGTGGACGACCGCAAGCTCGACTGGGCCCGCGGCTTCGGTGCCACGCACACCGTCAACTCCCGCGAGACCGACGCGGTGGAGGCGATCCGCGAGCTGACCGGCGGGTTCGGCGCCGACGTCGTGATCGAGGCGGTGGGCCGTCCCGAGACGTACAAGCAGGCGTTCTACGCCCGCGACCTGGCCGGGACCGTCGTGCTCGTCGGCGTGCCGACGCCGGAGATGCAGCTCGAACTGCCGCTGCTCGACGTCTTCGGCCGCGGCGGCGCGCTCAAGTCCTCCTGGTACGGCGACTGCCTGCCCAGCCGTGACTTCCCCATGCTGATCGACCTCTACCTGCAGGGACGGCTCGATCTCGACGGGTTCGTCTCGGAGACCATCGGCCTCGACCAGGTCGAGGAGGCGTTCGGCAAGATGCACCGCGGGGAGGTGCTGCGGTCGGTCGTGGTGCTCTGACGCTCCCGGGAGGGGCGGCGCTTCCATTGCGGAGTGCCGCCCTTTTCTGTGCCCTGGATCACGTAGGCAAGCCTTACCAAAGTGAGTTACCTTAGGTATGCCTAACCTTCCTGATGATCCCTGAGAGGCGACCCATGTACGTCTGCATCTGCCGCGCCGTCACCGAGAGCGAGGTGCACGACTGCATCGTCGAGGGGGCGAGGACGGCTCGCCAGGTGCGGGACGCCACCGGTGCAGGGGGGGACTGCGCGTCTTGTGTCCGGAAGATCTGTGCGATCCTGAAACGGTCAGAGGACCTGGTCACCAGCGCATAGATCGAGGAAGCTTATGCAGGGCGACAAAGAGATCATCGCGCTGCTCAACGAGCAGCTCACCTCCGAGCTGACCGCCATCAACCAGTACTTCCTGCACGCCAAGCTGCAGGAGAACTGGGGATATACGAAGCTCGCCGCGATCACGCGGGCGGAGTCGATCGACGAGATGCGGCACGCGGAGGAACTCACCGACCGGATCCTGTTCCTTGAGGGTCTGCCGAACTATCAGAAGCTGAACACCCTGCACATCGGCCAGACCGTCAGGGAGCAGCTTCAGGCCGACCTGGAGCTGGAGCTGGGCGTGGTCAAGCGGCTGCGGCCCGGGATCGCCCTCATGCGGGAGCGGGGGGACATCACCTCGGCCACGCTCTTCGAGCGCATCCTGGCCGACGAGGAGCACCACATCGACTACCTGGAGACCGAGCTGGGCCTCCTGGAGAGCCTGGGCGAGCAACTGTACCTCCAGCGGTACGCGGAGCCGCCGTCGTCCTCCTGAGCCGCGCTCTCCTGATCCGGCGCTCTCCCGTCCGTCGCTTCCGGACGCGCGGGAAATCAGATGGACAACGCCCGTCGTCATCGTTTCGGCGGGCGTTTTTCATGCCATTATCCGCTTTCCAGCGACGAAGTTCGGAATGGCGGAGAATGGGGCAGAAGATCGCGTCGGTTGCGTGCTGACTATCCCGGATTTATCAGTGTTTGCCCAGGTCAATTGATGGGTCAACGACAAGTCAAAAGGCGCGCTGTAGCCGGGAAACGATCGCACAAGGTCCTACGATCGCACCATGACCTGCGTACTTCTCGCCGAGGATGACACCTCGATATCCGAGCCGCTGGCGCGCGCCCTGCGCCGGGAGGGCTATCAGGTGGAGGTGAGCCCCGATGGCCCGCAGGCCCTGGAGAGGGCCTTGTCGGGGGGCGTCGACCTGATTGTTCTCGACCTCGGCCTTCCAGAGATGGACGGGCTGGAGGTCGCGCGCCGCATTCGCGCGGAGGGGCACGGGACTCCGGTCCTGATCCTCACCGCCCGCGTCGACGAAGTCGACACCGTCGTCGGTCTCGACGCCGGAGCCGACGACTATGTGACCAAGCCGTTCCGCCTGGCAGAACTGCTCGCCCGCGTGCGGGCCCTGCTCCGGCGCGGAACATCGGAGACCCCGGTGGTGCAAGGCGTCCGCATCGACGCCGACTCCCGCCGGGCCTGGATGGGAGACAAGGAACTGCACCTGACCACCAAGGAGTTCGATTTGCTGCGCGTGCTCGTACGGGACGCGGGCAAGGTCGTCACCCGCGAGCAGATCATGCGCGAGGTGTGGGACACGAACTGGTGGGGGTCGACGAAGACACTGGACATGCACATCTCGTGGCTGCGCCGGAAGCTGGGCGACGACGCGGCCAAGCCGCGCTACATCACGACCGTCCGAGGGGTCGGCTTCCGTTTCGAGCGCGAGTAGCCGCCGTGGGGCGGTTCAGGGGGAGGGGCTAGCACGTGCGCCGGCGCCTGCTTTCCTCCATGCTGCTCGTCGCGGTCATCGCGGTACTGCTGTTAGGCGTGCCCCTGGGTGTGGTCGTCGTGCGCTTGATCAGCGACGAGGTCGCCCAGGAGCTCAGAACGGACGCGAGCCGACTGCTGCTCGGAGTGGAGTACTCCCTCAGCCAGGGGCAGGGGATCAGTCCGGACCAGCTCGCCCGGAACTACCCGGACCGATACCTCCAGGTGTTCGTCCGCGGGAAACCGCCGATCGTCGTGGGCTCGCCTCCACCGGCGGGCCGTGATCTGACCGAGGAGGCGCGCTCCGAGAACGGTTACGTACGCGTCAGCCGCGACGCGGCCCAGATCCAACAGGACACCCAGGCGCGGCTGGTGCTCATCATCGCGCTCGCGGTCGTGGCCCTCGGGGCCGCGATCGGGCTGGCCACCGTCACCTCGCGTCGCCTGAGCCTGCCGCTCCAAGATCTCACCAGGATCGCGGAGCGGCTGGGCTCGGGCGACGCGAGGCCGAGCAGGCACCGCTACGGGATCCCCGAGCTGGATCTCGTGGCCGAGGTGCTGGACCGCAGCGCGCTGCGGATCTCCGACCTGCTCGCGCGGGAACGCGAGTTCGCGACCGACGCCTCCCACCAGCTGCGCACGCCGCTCACCGGGCTGAGCATGCGCCTGGAGGAGATCGTCGCGGCGGCCGACCAGCCCGAGGTTGTCCGCGAGGAGGGTGAGGCCGCGGTGGTGCAGGTCGAGCGGCTGACCGCCGTGATCGACGAACTGCTGGCCGCCGCCCGCCGCCAGCGTCACGCCCAGGCGGAGCCGATCGACGTGGACGACGTGGTGGGGCAGCAGATCACCGAATGGGAGCCGGCGTTCCGCCGTGCCCACCGGTCGCTGGTGCTCGCGGGCGACCGGGGCCTCAGCGCCCTCGGCACGACCGGTGGGCTCAGCCAGGTGCTGTCCACCTTGCTGGAGAACTCCCTCAAGCACGGCGACGGCGTGCTGACGATCAACACATCGAGTACGGGCAGGTCTGTGGTGATCGAGGTGGCCGACGAGGGCCCGGGCATTCCGGAGGCCCTCGGCCACCGGGTGTTCGAGCGGAGCGTGAGCGGGGGAGGCGGCACGGGCCTGGGGCTCACCCTCGCCCGTGCCCTGGTCGCGGCCGACGGCGGGCGGCTGGAGCTGGTCAAGCGCCGCCCGGCGACCTTCGCCATCTTCTTACGCCACACCCGCGACAGCGGCCGTCACCGCGTGGTGAGCGGCCCCGCCTGACGGACGGGTTCAGCTGAGGGTTCAGCGGGTGGTGAGGGGGTCGGCCTGTGCCTTCACGTCGGGGTGGGGCCGCACGTCGGCCCTCTCGACGGCCCCCTCGGCAGTCTCCCCGGCAGGCTCCTCGGCCAGGCTCGGGGCCGCCAGGAACACCCACTTCTTGTACGACCAGAGGCGGAACAGCGTGCCCAGCCCGACGCCGACGAACTGGGCGATGTTGTAGCTCAGTCCGTCCTGCAGGCCGAGCGTGTAGTGCGTGAACCCGATGGTGATCATCGGAGGGATCAGGCCGATGCCGTTCAGCAGGAAGAACAGGACGTACTCCCGCGCCAGGCCGCTCTGCTTGCGGTGCCGATACGTCCAGAAACGGTTCCCCACGTACGCGAACGTCGCGGCGACGATCGTGGACAGGACCTTCGACTTGATCGGACCCAGGCCGACGCCGAACGCCAGAAGGTAAGCACCGCCGAAGTCGATGACGAACGCGATCGCGCCCACGGCGCCGAACTTGAGCAACTCGTGGATGAGCGCGGCGAACCGCTCGTAGGCACGCTGTAGAAACTGCACGTCCCGCACGGTCCTTCCTGATCGGCGGCCATGGTCGGCGGCGAGGTCTACTCAGGCTACCGGTAGCAAGCACAAATCGGGGTCTTGCCGCAACCTTCGCCCGTTTCCTCCCAGGTCATCAAAGAACATTTCAAGAAAAATCCTGCTATGTGGGATGAGCGGGCGCTCTTCGCACTACGCTCTCGCCCGACCAGGATCACTTCCGTTCGGGGGCGCACGCGTTCTGGAGGGGTGGCCTTTCTCGTGTTGCGCAGACTCACGGCCCTCGGTCTCGGCCTCGTCCTGCTCGCGGGGTGTGGGACCGAGGGCGTACGCGAGACCCCGGCCGAGCCGGGCGCCACGTCCCCGGCGACGGTCCGGATCACCACGGCCGACGCCCGGGCGGCGTTCGACGGCCTCGGCGACCTGTCCGGCGCCTGGAAGGACGAGGACTGCGCCGCGATCAAACAGCTCACGACCGGTGTGGAGAGCACCGTCGGGAGCCGCCTCTGCGCGGCCGCCCGCGAGGGCCTCGCCGCGCCCGCCTTCCGGGTCTACCGGGATCCGGAGTTCCTGCTGCCCGACCGGCAGGACGGTGAGGATGGCGCCTGGTTCGCCGTGCTGGCCCGCAAGCCCGAGCCGGCCTACTTCGTCTTCGTACGAGCGGACGGCCGATGGCGGCTCGGCGCCGGGCCGATCCCGCTCCTCGGCAAGGCGCCCGAGGTGGAGGGCGGCGTGGACGGCGAGGTGACCGACGCCGCGGCCGACCCGGCCGCGGCCGTCGGGGCGCGGCTCGCGCCCACCCGGCACGTCGCGTTCCTGACCGATCCCACCGGAGTGGACGGGAAGGGGGTCAGCGGGGTGCGCTTCGCCTCCGGCGACCCCATGCGCCGCCTTCTCACGGAACTGGTCCGCGCCCCCGGCAGGGTCCGTCCCGATCGCCTGTCCACCGACGTGCGCATCGAGGGACCGGCCCGCGCGCTCGCGCTGCCCGGCGGGGGGTCGCTGGTGTTCCACGCGCTGCGCGTCGTCTTCACCCAGAAGCCGGGCTCGGGCCGTCACTCCCTCGCCCACCCCCGCTACCGGGCCGCCGACGTACGCGCCTTCACGGGCGGCGCGCCCACGACCGTCACCGGCGGCGAGATTTTGGTGCTGGCCACCAGGGTGGCGAAGGACAACACGATGACGACGATCGGCGTGCGCCGGGTCCTCGCCGACATCTCCGAGGGCTCCGAGCAGGGATCCGGCTGACGGGGTTTTGCCGCGTAATAGGTAGGCTAACGTGTCGTGAACAGCCCGAACGTTCCCCCTTCCGCACCCGTGACCGCGCCCGTGGTGGGCATGGTCGGCGCGGGCCAGCTGGCGAGGATGACGCAGCAGGCCGCGATCGCGCTCGGCATCGACCTGCGCGTGCTCGCGAACACCCGTGACGAGAGCGCCGCCAAGGTGATCGTGGACACCCGGCTGGGCGACTACCGCGACCTCGCCGATCTGCGGGAGTTCGCGAAGGGATGCGACGCCGTCACCTTCGACCACGAGCACGTGCCGACCGAGCACATCCGGGCCCTGGCCGCCGACGGCCACGCCGTACACCCCGGGGCGGACGCCCTGGTCCACGCGCAGGACAAGGCGGTCATGCGGGAGCGGCTCACCGCGATCGGCGCGCCCTGCCCGGCCTGGGCCCGCGTCGAGGACCTGACCGGTGTGGAGGCGTTCGCCGAGGAACACGGCTGGCCGGTCGTGCTGAAGGCGGTGCGCGGCGGCTACGACGGCCGGGGCGTGTGGGTCTGCGAGACCCCCGACGAGGCGCGCGAGGTGCTCGGCACCGGTGTGGCCCTGCTGGCCGAGGCGTTCGTCCCGTTCGAGCGGGAGGTCGCCGTGCTGGTCGCCCGGTCCCCGCACGGCCAGGGCGTCAGCTATCCCGTGGTCGAGACCGTGCAGCAGGACGGCATCTGCGTCGAGGTCATCGCGCCCGCGCCCGGCCTGGGCGAGGAGGAGGCGGCGGACGCCCAGCGTGTCGCGCTCACGATCGCCCGCGACCTCGGCGTGACCGGGCTCCTCGCGGTCGAGATGTTCGTCACGAAGTCCGGGCTCGTGGTCAACGAGCTGGCCATGCGCCCGCACAACAGCGGCCACTGGACGATCGAGGGCGCCCGCACCTCGCAGTTCGAGCAGCACCTGCGGGCCGTGCTGAACCTGCCGCTCGGGTCGCCGTCGATGACCGCGCCGGTCGTCGTCATGGCCAACCTGCTCGGCGGGCCCGACCCGGACGTGTACTCCCGGTATGAGCACGTGATGGCCAACGACCCGGGCATCAAGATCCACTTCTACGGCAAGGACGTCCGGCCCGGCCGCAAGATCGGGCACGTCACCGCCCTCGGGACCGACCTCGACGAGGTGCGGGCCCGCGCTCACCACGCCGTCACCTGTCTGAGAGGACCTGTGGATGCCTGACGTCGGGATCGTCATGGGGAGCGACTCGGACTGGCCGGTGATGCGGCAGGCCGCCGAGGCGGTCGCGGAGTTCGGCGTGTCCTTCGAGGCCGACGTGGTGTCGGCGCACCGCATGCCCGCGGAGATGATCGAGTACGGCTCCCGCGCCGCTGGGCGCGGGCTCAAAGTGATCATCGCGGGTGCGGGCGGCGCCGCCCACCTGCCGGGCATGCTGGCCTCGGTCACCCCGCTGCCCGTGATCGGCGTCCCGGTGCCGCTCAAGTATCTGGACGGCATGGACTCGCTGCTGTCGATCGTCCAGATGCCGGCCGGGGTGCCCGTGGCGACCGTGGCCGTCGGCGGGGCCCGCAACGCGGGGCTGCTCGCCGTACGGATCCTGGCGGCGTCGGACGAGGGGCTGCGGCGGCGGATGGAGGAGTTCCAGGTCACGCTGCGGGACCAGGCGCACGCCAAGGGCGAGCGGCTGCGCGCCGAGGCGGCCCAGCTCGGTCAGTAGGCCCAGCCCGGAAAGTAGGCCCGGCGCGGTCAGCGACCCGTCGCGCGGCGGGCGAGCCGTGAGGGCAGCCACGCCGCCACGGCAAGCGCGAGCACGGTGAAGCCGATGGACCACCAGAACGTGTGGCCGAAGGCCGCCGCGGCGTCCGACGGCCCGCCGGGATGACGGGCGAGTTCGCTGTCGAGGACCACGGCCGGCACGGCGGTGCCGAACGAGCCGCCGAGCTGCTGGAGGGTCCTCGTGATCACGCTGGCATGCGGCACCCGGTCGCGAGCGAGTCCCTCGTACGCGCTGGTCATGACGGGAATCGTCACGGCCCCGAGGCCGATGCCGCGCACGACCAGCGCGGCGATGAGCCACCACGTCTCGGTGCCCGGTCCGGCCCAGGCGAACGGCAGCGTCCCCAGCGCCGTGACCGCCAGGCCAACCGCGGTGACCGGGCGCGCGCCCAGGCGGTCGGTGAGCGTGCCGGCCGGTCCCCTGCTCAGCAGCACGCCGATGCCCTGCGGGGCGAGCAGGAGGCCGGCCGTGAGCGCGTCCCGGCCGCCCACCTGCTGGAAGTAGAGCGGGATCAGCAGCATCGCGCCGTACAGGACGAAGCCCGACAGGAACATCAGCGCGCTCGCCGCACCGAACGAGGAGTTCCGCAGCAGTCGCACGTCGACGAGCGGTGTGCCGTCCGTCCTGAGCGCTCGTACGGCGAAGCAGGCGACGAGCGTGGCGCCCGCGACGAGCGGCAGGAGCACCTCGGCGTGGCCGAAGCCGCCGTCCGCGCCGACCCGGGAGAGCCCGAAGACGATCGCGGCGATGCCGGGGCACAGCAGGGCCAGACCGGTCCAGTCGAGCGCGGCGTCGCGGTCGCGTTCCCCAGGGGGCATGAAGCGCCAGGCCAGCGCGAGCCCGGCCAGGCAGAACGGCACGTTGACCCAGAAGATCCAGCGCCAGCTGAGGTGCTGGACGATCAGGCCGCCGACGACCGGGCCGAGCACCGGGCCCAACAGGGCGGGCAGTGCGATGACCGCCGTGGCGCGGCCGAGTGAACGCCCGTTCGCGGCCTGGACCAGGAGCGTCTGCATGACGGGCAGCATGAGACCGCCGCCCGCGCCCTGCACCACCCGGCAGACGATCAGCGCCGGCGCGTCCGGGGCGAGGCTCGCACCCACGGATCCGGCCAGGAAGAGCGCCAGCGCGGCCAGCCAGACGTTCTTGCCGCCGAAACGGCCGGTCAGCCAGTTCGTCGTCGGCACCGCCATGCCGAGAGCGAGCAGGTAGCCCGTGGTGATCCACTGGACGGTCGAGACCGGCACGCGCAGTTGCCGTCCCAAGGTCTCCAGTGCGATGTTGACGATCGTCGTGTCGAAGACGACGGCGAGGGCGCCGGTCAGCATGACGAGCGAAAGCCGGACGAATCCCGGATCGAGTCGTTCCGGGGCGGCGGATGGCCGCACGGTGCTCACGGTGACCTCCGGAGAGAGATTAGATACACTCGCGTATCTAATCTCCCGGACGTCGCGTCGTCAATAAGATGCACTTGTGTATCTTGAGGGGGAGTCGTGCCAGAGAAGACCGCAAGCCGGCGGCGCGGGGCCGAGCTGGAGGAGGCGTTGCTGGACGCCGCCTGGGACGAACTGGTCAGCGTCGGCTACGGCGGCTTCACGTTCGAGGGGGTGGCCGCACGGGCCCAGACCAGCCGGCCGGTCGTCCATCGCCGTTGGACGAGCCGGGCAGACCTGGCGATAGCCGCGATCACTCACTACGGCCGGAAGAACCAGTTCGTGGTGCCCGACACCGGATCTCTCCGCGACGACCTCATGACCCTGCTGCGGTGGTTGTCGGAGCGGCGCAGCGAGTTGGCGGTGGTGATGAGCATGCAGATGAGCGAGTATTTCGCGGAGACCGACTCCACGATGGCCGACCTGAGGGAGCGGCTCCTGGCGGAACGCGGGGGACCCCGACTGATGGAGCAGGTCCTCGACCGCGCCGCCGCGCGCGGAGAGATCGACCCTCGGCGCATCACTGCGCGGCTGGCGGACCTCCCGGTCGACCTGATCCGTCACGAACTCCTGATGACCGGACGGCCGGTCTCCGAGGATGCCATCGCCGAGATCGTCGACGACGTCTTCCTGCCCCTCGTCCGCCTCAGCGCGGGGTGACGGCGCTCCGCACCTGGGCGAGAACGGCCGGCGGGATCGGCGGGATCGGCGGGGAGATCAGGGGCGGCCGAGGGCGCGGTAGTCCCAACCGGCGTCGCGCCAGGTGTCCGCGTCGAGCGCGTTGCGGCCGTCGACGATCCTGCGGGCGGCGACGGCCGTGCCCAGCTCCTCGGGGTCGAGGGCGACGAACTCCTGCCACTCGGTGAGCAGCAGCACGACCTCGGCCCCCTGGGCGGCCTCCAGGGCCGACCCGGCGTATCCGAGGTGGGGGTGGGCCGCCCGCGCGTTGGACAGGGCGACCGGGTCGTAGACCGTGACCTGCCCGCCCTGCTCGGCGATCTTCACAGCGACGTCGAGCGCCGGCGAGTCGCGGATGTCGTCGGAGTTGGGTTTGAACGCCGCTCCCAGCACCGCCACCCTGCGGCCGTCGAACGCCCCGCCCAGGATGTCGCGGGCGAGGTCGACCGTCCGGGTGCGGCGGCGCATGTTGATCTCGTCGACCTCGCGGAGGAAGGCGAGCGCCTGGGGGGCGCCGAGCTCGTCGGCCCTGGCCGTGAACGCCCTGATGTCCTTCGGCAGGCAGCCGCCGCCGAAGCCGAGGCCGGGGTTGAGGTATCTGCCCCCGATCCGCTCGTCGTACGACAGGGCCTGCGACAGCTGGGTGACGTCGCCGCCGGCGGCCTCGCAGACCTCGGCCATGGCGTTGATGAACGAGATCTTCGTGGCCAGGAACGCGTTCGCGGCCGACTTCACCAGCTCGGCTGTGGGGAAGTCGGTCACCACGATGGGGACCTCGCCCAGGGGCGCGTAGACGTCCCGCAGCACCTTCTCGGCCCGCTCGGAGGCGACCCCGAGCACGATGCGGTCGGGGCGGAGCGTGTCCTGCACGGCGAAGCCCTCACGCAGGAACTCGGGGTTCCAGGCCAGCTCGACCTGCATCCCGGCGGGCGAGAGCCGTACGAGCTTGTCCGCGAGGCGCTCGGCGGTGCCGACCGGCACCGTGGACTTGCCCACGACCAGGCACTCGCGGTCGAGGTGGGGAGCCAGCGACTCGACGACCGCGTCGAGATAGGAGACGTCGGCGGCGTACTCGCCCTTCTTCTGGGGTGTGCCGACGCAGATGAAGTGGACGTCGCCGAACTTCGCCACCTCCTCGTAGGAGGTGGTGAAGCGCAGCCTGCCCGAGTCGAGGTTGCGGCGGAGGAGTTCCTGCAGACCGGGCTCGTGAATCGGCAGTTCTCCGCGCTGCAGCCGTTCGATCTTGCTCTGGTCCACGTCCAGACCGAGCACTTCGAAGCCCAGTTCGGCCATGCACGCCGCGTGCGTAGCACCCAGGTATCCGGTCCCCAGCACAGTGAGGCGGTACGGCACGGCATGCTCCCCTCTTACCGACTCTTTGTGATCTGGCATGGTACCGGCCCAGTCAACTGCCCTGTGAGCCACCTGGGCAAACCAGGGCCTTGGCCCCCACGGTACGGCTCCGGACGTGCCCGGTCGACGCCAGGTCAGCACTTCCTCGCCCCTGTCAGGGCGTTCTGTCAAGGAGGAGGCCGTACTGACTGGTAACTTTCTAGTCGGACGTCCTAGTATCGGCGCTATGAGCTTCCCTCTCTACGCCCCCGCTGAGGAGCACGAGATGCTCCGCGAGACGGTCCGGGCCCTCGCCGACGAGAAGATCGCCCCGCGTGCCGCGGCGGCCGACGAGAACGAGGAGTTCCCCTGGGAGGTCTACAAGGACCTCGTCGCGGCCGACCTGCACGCCGTCCACATCCCCGAGGCGTACGGCGGGGCGGGCGCCGACGCGCTCGCGACCGTGATCGTCATCGAGGAGGTCGCCCGCGCGTGCGCCTCGTCCTCGCTGATCCCCGCCGTCAACAAGCTGGGCACCGTGCCGCTGCTGCTGTCGGCGTCCGAGGAGCTCAAGCAGCGCTACCTGACGCCGGTCGCGCGCGGGGAGGCCATGTTCTCCTACGCCCTGAGCGAGCCGGAGGCCGGCTCCGACGCCGCCTCGATGAAGACCAGGGCCGAGCGCGACGGCGACCACTACGTGCTCAACGGCACCAAGATGTGGATCACCAACGCGGGCGTGTCGGAGTACTACACAGTCATGGCCGTGACCGACCCGTCGGCAGGCGCCCGGGGCATCTCGGCGTTCGTGGTGGAGAAGGACGACGAGGGCGTCTCGTTCGGGCCCAAGGAGAAGAAGCTCGGCATCAAGGGCTCCCCGACCCGCCAGGTCATCCTGGAGAACGTCCGCATCCCGGCCTCGCGGATGATCGGCGAGCCGGGCACCGGGTTCAAGACCGCCCTGGCCACGCTCGACCACACCCGCATCACGATCGCCGCACAGGCGCTCGGCATCGCCCAGGGCGCGCTCGACTACGCGCTCGGATACGTCAAGGAGCGCAAGCAGTTCGGCAAGCCGATCGCCGACTTCCAGGGCCTGCAGTTCATGCTCGCCGACATGGCGATGAAGCTGGAGGCCGCCCGCCAGCTCACCTACGCCGCCGCCGCCAAGTCGGAGCTGGCGATGCACGGCACCCCGGTCAAGGACCTCACGTTCTTCTCCAGCGCCGCCAAGTGCGCCGCCTCGGACGCCGCCATGGAGATCACCGTCGACGCGGTCCAGTTGCTGGGCGGGTACGGCTACACGCGCGAGTTCCCGGTCGAGCGCATGATGCGCGACGCCAAGATCACCCAGATCTACGAGGGCACCAACCAGATCCAGCGCATGGTCATGGCCCGCCAGCTCCTCAAGTAGCCGCTGAGCGGCGAAAACCCCGCCTCCCGTACTGGCCCGGGCAGGCGGGGTTCGCTGTATTCGGACGAGCCCTGTGAACGATCAGTGTTCCGTCCCTGTTCCCTGGGAGACGCAGGCGTCCGAAACTGCTATGGCTACGCCTGCCCGGCGAGGAGATGACCTTCGGCCAACTGCTTGATCATTGCGTCATCCAGTCAGGTGGTCTGGTAGACGTGGCACTCCGCCATGCATCGGCGGTTTGTGAAGGGTTGTCTCGGTAGGCGTCTTTGAGCAGGGATGCCGCCACCTGTACGAGATTTTCTAAATCTCGTTCGAGAGCGATTGCGAGTGCTTCCATGATCAGCGTCACGGCGTCTGCGGAGGGGATGGGCCTGATCAGTATTTGGCCGTTCACCAGGCAGCTCGTGGCGAGGTCCGGCAAGTAAACATCGGGGTTGGCGTCAGCAAGGGCGCGCCTGATCCTTACGGCTTTGCGGATTGGGGCCAGGCCCTCCTCGTGCCGGCCGAGCGCACCCAGTTGGACGGACAGGTTGTGCAACGAGTTGGCGAGGTTGGGGAGGTAGGCGTCGGGGTTGGCGGCGGCGAGCCGCTCGTAGGCCTCGACGGCGCGTTGGATGGCGGCCAGGCCCTCCTCCCACCGGCCCAGCGCACCCAGATCGAGCGCCAGGTTGGTCAACGCCATGGCGAGGACGGGGAGGTAGCCGTCGGGGTTGACGGCGGCGAGCCGTTCGTAGGTCTCGACGGCGCGTTGGATGGCGGCCAGGCCCTCCTCCCGGCGGCTCAGCTCACCCAGCCACACGGACAGGTTGTTCAACGAGTGGGCGAGGTCGGGGAGGTAGGCGTCGGGATTGGCGGCGGCGAGCTGTTCGCTGATGTCGACGGCGCGTTGGATGGCGGTCAGGCCCTCCTCCCGGCGGCCCAGCGCACCCAGCCGGTTGGACAGGTTGTTCAACGAGGAGGCGAGGTTGGGGAGGTAGGCGTCGGGGTTGGCGGCGGCGAGCCGCTCGTAGGCCTCGACGGCGCGTTGGCTGGCGGCCAGGCCCTCCTCCCGGCGGCCCAGCTCACTTAGGCGGGTGGAGAGGTTGGTCAACGAGTGGGCGAGGTTGGGGAGGTAGGCGTCGGGGTTGGCGGCGGCGAGCTGCTCGTAGGCCTCGACGGCGCGTTGGCCGGCCGCCAGGCCCTCCTCCCACCGGTCCAGCGCACCCAGCTGGCCCGACAGGTTGGTCAACGAGCCGGCGAGGATGGGGAAATAGGCGTCGGGGTTGGCGGCGGCGAGCTGTTCGCTGATGTCGACGGAGCGTTGGCTGGCGGCCAGGGCCGCCTGTCGGCGGTCCAGCGCACGCAGCCGCTTGGACAGGTTGTTCAAGGAGGAGGCGAGGTCGGGCAGATGGGTGCCGGGATCCTGGCGGGCCATCCGCTCATACGCCTCGGTAATCTTCCCTTCGAGGTCGGCCGCGAAGCGCGCGAGTGCCTGGGTCCGGTGCGGGACCGCGTCGGCGATCACCATCAGCTGCTCCACTGAAAGATGATCGCCTCCGATCAAGGCCGTCAAGGCGGTCAGCAACGCCGCGGGGTGCTCGCTTTGGGTGACGACGCGCACCGCCGCAGGTGCCAGGCCCGGCAAGCCGGTCAGCAGATCCACCAGGACTGGGACAAGGCCGGCATGAGTCACCGATGCCCGCGACAGCACGGTCAGCGCCTGATGGTCTTGATCAGCCGATGTTGCGGTCAGCAGGTCAGTCAGCAGAGCGGGTCGTTCGGTGACCACACGCGCGATGAGATGCTCGGCCAGCCGATCAGGCTGCAACGATCCCCAGTACGAGCCGCCCGATGCAGGCACCGCCTGCTGCGGGCCGGTCGAGGGCGGGGGGTACAAGTCCCGCACCCACCGCGCCACGCGCAGCCGCATGTCCTCGCTCTGGTCACCAAGGCCCGGCACCTGCGCCAGCACGGCAGACCCGTCATCTTCCTCATGGGCGCCGCACAACGCGGCCACTGCCACGGCACGTTCCAGGGTCACATCGGCGAGATCGACACGATGATCCTTGGCGGTTCGCCTCCAGTACCGGCGCTCATGTGCCAGGACGATCTCTTCAACCGGCCGGTCTGGTCCTGGGGTGTCTCCGAACAGTTCGGCCAGCGCGGTCATCTGCAAGGTCAGCGCCGCGCCCGCACCGCCGAACCGGGCCCCCCGCAAATCCGGCTGGCGGACGGTTGCGACGGGGACGTGTGGCCAGCCCATGCCCTCCAGGGCAGCGGCGAGATCGGCCAGTGCATCGGTGAATGCCGCCTGCCGCCCGGCCAGGCTGTCTTCCAGAGGGGCCAGGTCCTCGGCCAGTGCCCCGTGCAGGGCCATCTCCACCTGGGCATCCTGCTCGCGGAGCCGTCTCCACCAGTCTCCGGCGCTGCGGGCCAGCAGAACCACCCGCACCGGTGCGGTCGTGCCACGTGCCAACGCGGCCAGGACTACGTTCCGCACCGTCTCGGGTCGGGTTTCGGCGTAGTCGATCACCACCAACATCGGCCGGGTGAGCTCCCCTAGGGGGGCAGGGCTGGTGCTGTCCTGCCACCATGTGACCACCCACCCCCGCCCATCGGCTTCCAGCCGCCGGCCCAGTTCCCGGGCGAGCCGGGTCTTGCCCTGCCCACCAGGACCTGTCAGCAGCCGCACCGCCGTACCGGTCCCCGCACACCAGGCCGCCAGGCGAGCCAGTTCCTCGGTGCGGGAGCGGAAGCGGACCGCCTCCACATCCGCCCGCAGCAGGTACGCCGGCGAGGGCACCGGCACCGCAGGGCGGTGCCTGGCCAGCCCGACCGCCTCCAGCACCGCGTCCGGCCCGACCAGGTCGCGGAAGGCGGGATCGGCCAGCAGGCGGGTCACCGGCTCGGCGGTCAGGCGACGGGACTCAAACAGCGGGGGGTCTTCCACGATCAGGCCGGTCAACAGCGGCCCGCAGAACAGGCCCGCCCCGGACATGCCGACCCAGGTCCCCTGTGTGGGTGCGGCGGAGGTGGCGGTGATGTGCAGGCGCCCGCCCAGCAGGCCGGCCCCGGGGTTGATCGTCCCGGTCAGATGCTCGGTGTCGCGTACCCCGCTGGGCTGTTGCATCGCGAGGGGAAACCCGACCGCCTGGCAGGCAACCTCGGGCGTGGCGGCTGCCATCTGCCCCCACCGCACCGGCTCGCATGATGGAGCCCCGGCATCGGTGATCAGCAGCAGGGCCGCGTCCAGGCCTGCCGGCCCGGCCCACGCCAGTCGGCAGGCGAGCGGCCTGCCGTCGGCGACGAACCGCACGATTAGGCCGTCGAAGGGGGTGCCGGCGTCGTCGGCCACGACATGCCGGGCGGTCAGCACCAGGTTCGGCGCGATCAGATACCCCGACCCGAACGACCATCCCCCGCCGGGGGTGTGCCCGTAGACATCGACGACCCGTGCCGTGTCCACCCGGCCTCCCGCCCACTAGCGGCCGGACGACGGCAGGCCGGGACGGGGAGGAGGGCCATCAACATGGTCATGCACACGGGGGAAGTGCCCGGTCGCCATGTCCACCGGGTTCAACACGACCTTCAGGGTGTGGGTGGTGCCGCGGGAGAGCGTGCCGGAGGCGCCGGCCTCCACCACCCAGACCTTCACGCCCGCCTTGGCCTCGGCATCCCGTCGAAGCTCCACCACGAACTCCAGCTCCACCGGGCCGACATCGAACCGCAGCCGCTCGCCCTCACCGGCCGCCATCGCCTCGGCCAGCTCCGCGCGAACGCCCTTGACCGCCTCGGCCAGCCCGACCCACGACTCCTCGCCCGCCATTTCGCCCCTTCCGCCGATCTGACCGCCACCCTACCTACCGCAATCACCCCGAAATAGGGACTCAAGTAAGCGATCCCGTGTGTTGATGAGACGGATGGAAGCTGCCTCGCCGTGACGGTGAAAGGAGAGGTCTCGGAATTCCATGGCGAATATGAGAAAAAGCGATTTATAGGATAAAAGGGATGCAAGTTGCCGACGTACTGCAAGCCATGGAGATTCTTGAGCGCCACCGCTGATGTGACGACAACGCTGACGACAACGTCGGCCACCATGAGCGCGCATCGACATCCGAGCAGCACCACCTGAAAAGCGGAAGGTCACCTTCCCTGCCGCTTCTTGTGTTCGAACCTGCGGCCCTGCGGTCTGGGACTGTGGCACCGGGCAGCGAGAGCGGCTCGTCGGCAACGGCTGGCAAGCCGTCCTTGGACCCAGCGCTCGGGATCGGCTGGAGCGCCGAGAGCTGTGGTCTGGTCTTTGACGCCGTCCTCCGGCAGTGAACAGGGGCACCACGTGACCGGTGATCATCTGGGACAGCCTGCCGAAGTGCGTTCCTGTTCAAGGGTCGCGTCCTCGTAGCCTGGCGCTGTCTCTGGTGGTTCCTTCACGGTGCTCCGTACGTCATTGCCGCGCTCCCTGCTCGTCCGCGACCTGAATGATCGTCTTTCCGGGCGTGCGGCGGTGGCCGGCGAACGCGGAGGCCGTTTCGGAGAGCGGTCGCACGGCGCCGATGATGGGGGTGAGCCGTCCGTCCCGGAGGCGCTGGGCGAGGTCGGTCAGCCGGGCGCGGTCGGGTTCGACGACGAAGAAGACGGCTCGCCCCTCCTTGGGCTGCACGGTAGGTGGCATGGCGATGGTGACGAGGGTGCCGCCCGGGCGTACCAGTTCCGCGGATCGATCGAGGATGTCGCCGCCGATCACGTCGAACACCACGTCCACCTCGCCGGCGCGCTGCAGATCCTCGGCGTCCAGGTCGAGGAACGTCTGCGCGCCGAGGCCGAGCGCGACATCGCGGTCGTCGGCTCGGCCAGTGCCGATCACGCGGGCGCCCATCTCTCGCGCGAGTTGGACGGCGATCGAGCCGACGCCGCCCGCGGCGCCGTGGATGAGGACGGTCTGGCCGGTCGTGAGGTGGGCGTGGTCGAACAGTCCCTGCCATGCGGTCAGTCCGGAAATGGGCAGCGCGGCGGCCACGGTGTGGTCGATGTCGGCCGCGAGGGGGGCGAGGTTGCGAGCCTCCACCGCGGTGTATTCGGCCAGGGATCCGTCGCGGGTCCAGTCGGTCGGCCCGAACACGCGCTGGCCCACGGTGAGGCCGGTGGTTCCGTAGCCCAGCTCGACCACGACTCCGGACAGCTCGTGCCCGGGGATGCTGGGTGTCCGGTCGCGGCCGGCGCGATCGGACCACGTTGCCGGCCAGTCGAGCTCTCCGGGGGTGAAGCCCGCGGCGTGGACGCGCACGATGACGTCGTTCTCCGCGGCGTGGGGGTAAGGCACGTGGGTCAGGGTCAGGCCGCCGACACCCGCGTCACGATCTCGTACGGTGATCGCTCGCATGCTCGAATCCTTTCAAGAACGTTCGTGGATCGGGACGGCACGCTCGCGGTCGCCGTTCATCGCGTCACCTCGTGATGTCGGGTCAACTCGGCCAGGGCGAGCCGACGATGCGCTCGACCGTCGTCATGCGCTGGAAGCCGGGGATGAAGTGCTCGAGCACGTCGGAGTTCACGGTGCCGTTCGTGGTTTCGGGGCGGTTCTTGAGCCCGTCGACGTAGGCTCGCAGGAACTCGTTCTTGAAGTCCCCGCGAGGGTGGACGGCGAGGATTTCGCCCAGTTGATCGCGATCCAGTCCGTCCAGGCCGAAGCCGATCACGTCGGTCAAGACGCCGAGGTACGTGCTCGCGATTTCGGGGGCCATCCTGTCGGGGATGCCCGGCGTCGTGTGCAGCGCGATCGCCGTCCAGACGATCTCGGCGGCGGCCGTCGAGAAACCCCGGTCCAGAAGGAACTTGCGCGCGTGGTCGGCGCTGTCTACTTCGAAGCGCTGCTCGACGTCGGAGAAGGGAGTCAGGAGGCCGGTGTCGTGGAACATGGCCGCCACGTAGAGCAGCTCAGGGTCCGGTTCCACACCGAGCTCGTAAGCGTGAATCAGGCCGAAGAAGAAGACCCGCCGGGAGTGGTGGTAGATGAGAGGGCTGGTCGTCTCCTGGACGAGGCTGGTCGCTTCGGCGACCGCCGCTGTCTCAGGAATCTCCAACCCCGCGATGACCTCTGGCATGACCTCTGGCCTTCCGGGAATTATGTCGGGCTATGGACCGTGTGTCCGACTTCCATGCTCCCCGTCGATCGGCGTGCGGCGCCGCCTTCGTCCGGCCAGGAATCACCTATATCCGGACCAGGCGAAATCGCAGCCAGGTGCTTCACGATGCAGTGCGCACGAGTGGACGGTTCCTGCTGCGGGCACTCCGGACCGCTGCGCTGACTCCCGTGACGTCCCGCACTCCGCTTCGGCGCCCGCTGCCGGTTGAGCAATCCCGCCCCCGAGGGTCCCCGTGATCTCTGGTAACGATGTGCTACCAATGAACGGTGTCAATGCCTCCTGCGTCGCCGGCCCGACAGCGGTCAGTGCCTGTGGGGTACGGCCGTCCACCGCGCGGATCCGGCTCCGGTGAGGCCGGAGTGGCGGATGCTGCCCCCCATCGCGTCGCGATCCTCGTCTACGACGGGGTGACGTTGCTGGACGTCGCCGGTCCCGCCGAGGTGTTCAAGGAGGCGAACCGGTTCGGTGCCGAGTATCGGATCGTGCTGCTGTCGCCGACCGGTGCGGACGTCACGTCGAACCTCGGGGTCCGGATCGCGGTAGACGGCGCCGTCTCCTCAGAGACGGCTTTCGACACCTTGCTGGTGGCCGGGTCCGATCTCTATCCGCGTGCTCGTGTCCCCGGGGACCTGGCGGACGCCGCGCGGATACCGGCGGCTGTGGCCGGCCGGGTCGCGTCGATCTGCACCGGGGCGTTCGTCCTCGCCGCCGCGGGCCTCCTCGACGGCAAGCGAGCGACCACGCATTGGAAGGTCGCGCGTGAGCTCGCCGCCCTGTGCCCGACATGCCGCGTCGAGCCCGACGCGATCTATGTTCGTGACGGCACCACGTACACGTCGGCAGGGGTGACGGCCGGCATCGATCTGGCGCTCGCCCTCGTCGAAGAGGACCACGGGCCCGACCTCACGCGCGACGTCGCCCGCGCCTTGGTGGTGTACATGCAGCGTGCGGGTGGCCAGTCCCAGTTCTCGGCACCGTTGCAAGGACCGCCGCCCCGCTCGTCCGCTCTCCGAACAATCACCGACTTGGTGACGGCGAACCCCCGCGGGAACCACTCTCTCGGCGAGCTCGCGAAGCACCTCAACGTGAGCACCCGGCACCTCACCCGACTCTTTCACGACGAGCTGTCCACCACACCGGCCCGCTACGTGGAAAACATCCGATTCGACATGGCCAGGGCACTGCTCGACCAAGGACACACCGCGACGCAGGCCGCGTCCCTCGCCGGGTTCCCCAGTTACGAGAGCATGCGACGGGTTTTCGCCAGGAAGTTGTCGATCAGCCCCGCCGCCTACCAACGCCGGTTCAGCACGGCCCGCCGCGTCAACGCGGGCGCGAGGTGACGGCAACAGGGCGATCGGCACGCCTGAAAGGTCTGGCCTTCGCTGAATGGGTCGAAGCAGAAGAATTCGGGGCAAATGTGATCCCAATGTCATAAAGATCCGCGATCGTGGAGGAGTGCGAACGTGGCTCGGTGATCAGGTGAGGAAACGGCTGGGCACGTTTGGCCTGATCGGGCCCTCTATCGCGCAGTGTGCCGTGGGCGCCGCGCTGGCCTGGATCGTCGCGGTTCATCTGCTCGGCCACGCCCACCCTCTCTTCGCGCCCATCTCTGTGATGATCTGCGTGGGCGTCGGGCTGGGGCAGCGGCTGCGCAGGGTGGCCGAGCTGGTGATCGGTGTCAGTCTGGGCGTGGGCATCGGCGACCTGCTCGTGTCCTGGATCGGCTCGGGTCCCTGGCAGCTGGCGCTCGTGATCGCGCTGGCGATGACCATCGCGTGGCTGTTGAACAGCGGCGAGCTGTTCGTGTCGCAGGCCGGCTCGTCCGCGGTGCTGGTCGCCATGCTGGTGCCGGGCGAGGATGGCGGCGGGCTGGACCGGATGGCCGATGCGCTCACCGGTGGCATCGTCGGCATCGTCGCGGTCGCACTGCTGCCCGCCAGCCCGCTCGTCATCGCGGGCAAACATCTGTCCGGCGTGCTCGACGCCTTCTCCACCGTGCTGGAACAGGCGGCGGAGGCGATCGAGAAGGGAGATATGGACCTGGCCGCCGAGGCACTGGAGTGCGGACGCAGGACCCAGACCGCGGTCGAGGATTTCGCGGCGGCGCTGGAGAACAGCAAGGAGATCATCAGGATCTCGCCGCTGCGCTGGCATCACCGGGCCAGACTGGCCAGGTACACGACCGCCGCCATGCCGGTGGATCTGGCGTTGCGCAACGCACGCGTTCTGGTCCGCCGCACACTCGCGGCGATGGGGGAGGCGAGCCCGCCGCCGGTAGCGTTGGCTGAGTTGCTGCGCGAAGTCTCGGAGGCGGCGCTGCTGCTCCAGCTCGAACTGGCGGCTGGGCGCGAACCGATGTTGGCCAGGCAGGCGTTGCTCGCCGTCGCCGCACGGGAGCGGCCCAAGACCCTGGGCTTCTCGGCGAACGTCATCATCGCGCAACTGCGCTCCATCGCCGTCGACCTGCTCGAGGCGACCGGCATGGATCACGACGCTGCCTCGGCCACGCTGACCCCGCTGGACGAGCTGAGCGACGAGAGCACGCGAGGCTGAGGTCGAACGCCCTCGGGCTCCTCGACGTGGCCGAAATGTCCGCTGTGCTCCAGGTGGCACGGGCAGCCAGGGCCGGACGAGCCGGTACCGCCGATGCTCTGTCAGAGTGGTCCACATCGACGACGGTGAAGGCCGCGGAAGAAGTCCCCGCACGCGGGGAATGGCCTGCATGTCTGGAGACGATCCGCGGCCACGTGCTCGCCCGTCCCTGCCCTGCGTCATCCGGTCTGTGGTCGTGCGCGCTCCACGGCGTCAGACGTTCAGGTCGGGACGTTGGCGCATGCGTCCGTCCGTGCCGAGTTCGAGGACCGTGTCGATCCCGATCCGTTCGAGGAACGCGAAGTCGTGGCTGACGACGAGGAGGGCTCCGCGGTAGGCGTCGAGTGCCTCTGCGAGTTGCTCGACGCTGGCGATGTCGAGGTTGTTGGTGGGTTCGTCGAGGATCAACAGCTGGGCGGGCGGCTCGGCGAGAAGGAGCTTCGCGAGCGAGACCCGGAAGCGTTCGCCGCCCGAGAGGGTGCTGACGGGACGGTCGGCGCTGTCCCCGCGAAGGAGCAGACGGGCGAGCTGGTTGCGGATCGTCCCGGCCGGTGTGCCGGGAGCGACCGACTGCACGTTCGCCATGGCGCTCGCGTCTTCATCGAGTCCGTCGAGGCGCTGGGGCAGGTAGCCGAAGAGATCGGTCAGGAGTCTCCCGTGTGCTCGGCCGGGAGCCGGCGTTCCGCCCTGGACGAGCTGTTCGACCAATGTCGACTTCCCGGCCCCGTTCGGCCCGACGAGGGCGACTCGCTCCGGTCCCTGGATGACCACGGTGCGGTCTTCGTCGTGGAGCTCGGCCAGGCGGCGGCCACGCGGTACATCGGGGTCGGGAAGCGTGAGGTTGATGTGCTCGTCCTCGCGGACGCGTGCGTCGGCGGCGTTCACGGCGGCCTGGGCGGCCTGGACCTTGTCGTCGAGGGTGGAGCGCAGCGATCCGGCGGATGCCTGCGCCTTGCTGGCCCGGTTGCCGGCCAGGATCTTCGGGATGCCTCCGTCCTTCTGCGTCTTCTTGGCGGTGCGCTCCCTGCGGGCGAGCTTGGTCTCGGCCTCGACCCGCTGGCGTTTCTCGACCTTGAGCGCCTGCTGGGCCGAACGAGCGGCCTGAACGGCGGCGGCCTGCTCTTGTTCCAGGTGCTCCTTCCAGGCGCTGTAGGGGCCACCGAAGGTGTCGAGGTTCCCGGCGTAGAGTTCGGCGGTGTTCTCCATGTGCTCCAGTAGTTCGAGGTCGTGGCTGACGACGACGAGGGTCCCGGGCCATTCGTCCACGAACTCGGCGAGCCTGGCTCGGGTGGGCCGGTCGAGGTTGTTGGTCGGCTCGTCGAGCAGAGTGATCGCAGTGCGGCGGATGCGCAGGCCGGTGATGGCGATGAGCATCGCTTCCCCGCCGGAGACCTCGGCGATCCGCCGGTCCAGATCCTTGGCGGTGAAGCCGATCTGGTGCAGCGCCTCGTCGGCTCGCGCCTCGATGTCCCAGTCGTCGCCGATGATGTCGAAGTGCCGCTGATCGACGTCGCCGGCCTCGATCGCTCTCATCGCTGCGAGGACGCCGTCGATGCCGAGGAGCCCGGCGATGGTCGTCTCATGGTGGAGGGTGAGCGTCTGCGGCAGGTAGCCGACCTCGCCGATCGTGTCGATCTGTCCGGCTGTCGGGGTCAGGATTCCGGCGATCAGCCGCAGCAGGGTCGACTTCCCGGCGCCGTTGCGGCCGATGAGGCCGGTGCGGCCGGTCGTGAACGTGCCGTTGACGCCAGAGAGCGCGACACCGCCGTCGGGCCATTCGAACGTCAGGTCGCGGAGGGTGATGGCGGATTTGGTGGACATCGCTGGTGGTTCTCTTCTTTCTGCCCGTCACCGCGGGACGGATGTGATGGGGGATCAGTGCTCACGACGAGGTGATTGGCTGCCGAGACCGGAATGCGAGGGTCGGCACGCTTGTCTTCCACCGCGCGCGACGACGGGTACGGGTGGCCGGGTGCCGGTGCGGCAACGGAGTCGATCCCGGCAACGGGAGTCCGCCGACATGTGACAACGGGTGGGTCCGCTGTCGGAGCGAAGAGAAGTCGGAGGGACGACGAGATCGACATCAGGTGCGTTCGCAAGCGCGGACTCGTATCCGAGGTCGGTGCGGTGCGAACGTGCCGGTGAGGTTCATGCAGGAAGGTCAACGCCGTGAATAGGCGGACCGACGGCCCTGCGGGGAGAAAATAGTCATCACCGTCAAGGGAGCGATGCTCCCCACAGGTGAAAGCCACCGGCAGTTCGGTGGCTAGATTCTGTCGACCTCAATCTCCATGGCCCGGATCCTACCAGTTGTGAGGGTCCTCTCGTTTCCCGCCGCGACAGGAGGCGGCTGAGGCTCTTCGGCGGGGACGGCGGCGGTCAGTTCGGGCAGGCGTCGCGGCAGCCGCCGAAGCGTTCGGCCTCCGGTCGGACGAAGCGGGTCTCCGGCGTTCCGCGCAGCGCCTCGGTCATCGCCTTCTTCCAGATCAGGCCGGGCACCGACGTGCCGTCCACGTGTGCGTAGCGGCGGCCGCCGATGGTGACGTCCACCATCGGGTGCCGCACCGGGTCACGAGAGTCGCCGAGGCTGACGGCCGAGGCCAGGCCGGGGGTGTAACCGGCGTACCAGGCGGTGCGGAAGCCGTCGCCCTCGCCGGGCATGCCCGCCGCCTCGCGGCCGACGCCCTTGAGTGAGCTCTTCGCCAGCACGTCGGCCAGCACTCCGGTGACCGCGTCGGCGACCGCCGGGTCCAGGACCTGCACGCAGTGCGCGGGAAAGGAGCGCCCGGCGCCTGCGCCGTCGCGGATCTCGGTGATCACCCTCGGCTCGCAGAAGCGGCCGCGGGCGGCGAGGCTCGCGTAAGAATTGGCCACCGAGACGGGGTCGGCCTCGGTGAGGCCCAGCGTGAACGTCTCAAACTCCTGCAGCGGTGACCCGTCGGCGCTCCTGAGCCCGAGCCGCAGGGCCATCTTGACGGTCTCGCACAGGCCGACCTTCTCCTGTAATCGCATGGAGAAGGTGTTCACCGCGTCCTGGGTGCCCGATCGCAGAGTGAGGAACCGGTCTCCGCCCTTGTCGCGGTTCACGATCGCGTGGGCCGGATCGCCGACGGCCTGGCCCGCGCAGTTCCTGAACGTCGCGAAGCCCTGGGGGCGGTACTTGTCCGAGACGACGAAGCCGTCGTCATACCGGAGACCGGCGGCGAGCGCGGCGGCCAGGGCGTAGGGCATCGCCGTCGTGCCCTGCTGGAGGCCCGGCGCGTCGGCAGGATCACGGCTGGTGACCATGGCCGTGACGGTCCCTTCGCCGGGAGTGATCATGACCTGCGTGGCGAGCTGCGGGTCGTCGCGGTGGACGTAGGCGTCGACGGCCCGTTGCGCCGCCCGCTGGAGTCGCTGGTCGATCGTCGTCTGGATCGTCAGGCCGTCACGGGTGAGCAGTTGCGGATCCTCCGCGAGAAGTTGCTCCCTGACCCGACGACAGAGGTAGGGATACCCGCTGCCCGCGCAGTCGCCGGAGAACTCCTCGATGACGGCGCCCTCGGCATCCAGCAGCACGCTTTTCCGGGCCGCGGGGGAAGCGGAGGCCGCGGCGGTGGAAACCGAGGCCACGGGCTTCTCATCGACATCGCCGCCCGCCGGGTTCAGCAATAGCAGGAGAGCCGCGATCACCGCACCCAGCGTGGCGACGCCCAGGAAAACCAGAAATGCCTTCATCGTTGCCCTTCGGTCGCCCAAGGCCGCGTTTCCGCCACGCTCCGATTGCCTCGCCGGCCCGAAACGTCCATCTATGATGCAGTCCCTGTACCACACCGGCAAAATTCGCGCAGGCACCGCGGTGCTCCATTCCTTTGGCGGGGTGATTCCGCCGATGACGGCCGCAGGCGGCGCGTCATTGCCGAGGGACATGCCGTTATTCAGTTTTCAGCTCCGCCGATGAACGATTCAATGGCCATCGGAAGCGTTTGCCGCGTCGCGGACACCGCCCTGTCACCGATCGGATGAACCATGACCTTGCTCGTGCACCTCACTCCGGCGAAGAACATCCGGTCGATCCGGCGGGCGGGAATTCGCGCCACCAGCCTCGGGCGGAACAATGTGACAGGCGTCTACTGCCTGCCGGTGCTGCCCTCCTACCAGATCACGTATCAGTGGGGCCGGGAGTTACGGCGCAGTGGTCAGCGCACTCTTGTGGCCGTTCACTTCCGCATCCCCGATGATGAACCGGTGTGGGCGGGCCACTACAACGCTCCGCCGGTCCAACTCGGTAGCGCAGCAGCCGCCGCCCTGATCGCCGAGCAACAGGACGCCCGCGGATACGAACTACTGCTCCCGCGCCCGATCCAGGCCGGTGAGATCCACCGCATCAGGGGCGTGAACCAGGTGACCGGGTGGCGCTACATGCCCGACGCCCACGGCAGGCCGCCCTGCGGATGCCCGATCTGCACCCCTCGAGGAGGGTATGGCGCGGCCAAGATCCGCAAGGCGTACATGGATGAATGAGCCCATCTCGGTCGCTCGCACAGCGGCCGAGGATGAAACGCCGCGATGGAACGGCTCACCGCGTGCCCGGGCCGTAGCGGGAATCGTCAGGCGGGCGGGGCGTTCGTCCCCGATACATCGGAGCGTGTAGCCGTCGTATATCCCGCGTCCCGCGGCGGTTCCTAGCGTGAGGGGCGACCCGCCCGCCCGACCCGGGGATGAGGACGCCCGTGGCCTGTCTCTTCGCCTTCTGCCGGCTGCTCACGGGGATCGTCTTCCTCACGTCCGCCGTGAGCAAGCTGCGCGGGCGGGCGGCGTACGAGGAGTTCACGGTGGCCACGCGCGCCCTCGCGCGGCTGCCGGCCAGGCCGGTCGCGGCGCTCGTCGTCGCCGCCGAGATCGCCGTCGCGCCGCTGCTGGCCTGGCCGCCCACCGTGCTCGCCGGCTTCTGCGTCGCGCTCGGGCTGCTCCTGGCCTTCACCGTGGCCATCGTCGTCGCCCTGCGGCGCGGCAGGCGGGTCCCCTGCCGCTGTTTCGGCGCCTCCGCCGTTCCGGTGGGCCCCGGTCATCTCGCCCGCAACGCCGTGCTCATCGTCGCGGCGGCGGCCGGCGCGATCCAGGCCGCAACCGCAGCGATCCAGGGCGGGGCCGGAGCCGTTCCCGGGAACCTCGGGGCGGCCGGGCTCGCCGCGGTGGCCTTGGCCGCCGGCGCCGCGGCGGTCCTGCTGTCCGCGATCGGCGAGATCGCCGGTCTCTTCACCAGTTCACCCTGACGGAGGTAGTCCCTCATGCCGTTCCTGACAGCGCTCGTCCTGGGCGTTGGCGTCCTGTGCCTGATCGACCTGGTGCTGACGGTCGGGGTGATCCGGCGGTTGCGGGCGCACGAGGAGATGCTGTCGGCGAGGCCGGTGGGGTCCCCGCCGATCGTGCTCCCGCCCGGGGCGATGATCGGCGGCTTCTCCGCCGTGAGCACCGACGGCGTCCACGTCTCCGGCGAGACGCTGACCGAGCCGGTCCTCGTCGGCGTCTTCTCGCCCGACTGCTCGGCCTGCCACGATCGCCTGCCGCAGTTCGCCGAGCGCGCGCGATCCTTCCCCGGAGGACGCGGCAACGTGCTGGCCGTGCTCGTCGGTACGGAGGAGGAGGTGGCGGACGAGCGGCGGGTGCTGGAGCCGGTCGCCCTGGTGCTGATCGAGGAGTACGGCACCGGCCTGACGAAGGCGCTGCAGGTGAACGGCTTCCCGTCCCTCGCCCTGGTCGACGTGCGCGGGAGGGTCGTCGCCAGCGGGACCACGCTCGAGGACCTCGACAAGATCCCCGTACACGCGTGACGGCGCGGGTGCGGGGCCTCGCCGGAGCGCGGGCGGTGGTCACCGCTCTCGGCATGGCCTGGCGGGCGAGCAGGGGGTTGACCACCGCCTTCGCCGTCCTCAGCACGCTCATGGCCGCCCTGCCGGTGACGATCGCCTGGTGCACCAAGCTGGTCCTCGACGAGATCGCCGGCGGACAGCCCAGGACCGGTGTGGCGGCGGCTCTGGGCGCCGCGCTCGCCGGGTGCGGGGTGCTGACGGCGCTCGGGCCGCAGATCGTCCAGTACGTCAAGGACGAGAGCGGGCGCAGGATCGGCCTCGTCGCGCAGGACGGCCTCTTCCGGGCCACCGAGCGGTTCGTCGGCCTCGCCAGGTTCGAGAACCCCGCGTTCCTCGACCGGATCAGAATGGCCCGGCAGTACGGCGGGGCGACCCCCGGCATGGTGGTCTCCGCCGCCCTGGGCATCGCCAGGACGGCGATGACCGGAGCCGGATTCCTCGTCTCCCTTGTGACGATAAGCCCGTGGATGGCCGTCCTCGTGGTCGGCGCCGCGGCGCCGTCTCTGGCCGCGGAGCTCTGGCTGTCGCGGCGGCGCGCCGCGATGCTGTGGGGCATCGGCCCGGTCGAGCGCCGCGAGTTCTTCTTCGGTGAGCTTCTCGTCAACGTCCGGGCGGCCAAGGAGCTGAGGCTCTTCGGCATCGGAGCACATCTGCGCGGGATGATGAACGCCCAGCGGCGGGCCGCGAACGCCGAGCGGAGCCGCACCGACCGGCGCGAGCTGGGCGTCCAGGCCCTCACCGGGACCACGGCGGCGCTGGCGGCCGGGGGCGGCCTGCTATGGGTTCTCGTCTCCGCGGCCAACGGCACGGGCGGGATCGGCGACGTGGCGCTGTTCGTGGCCGCCGTCGCCGGAGTCCAGGCGGCGGCCGGCGGCCTCGTCCTCGAACTCGTCACCGCGCATCAGCAGGTGCTGCTGTTCGGGCACTACCTCGCCGTCCTGGACGCCGAGCCGGACCTGCCGGTCCCCGCCCGGCCCCGGCGGGCCGGCCCGCTGCGCCGGGGGATCGAGCTGAACGACGTGTGGTTCCGCTACTCGCCCGGCCACCCCTGGGCCCTGCGCGGCGTCAGCCTGACCATCCCGTACGGCACCGCGGTGGCGCTCGCCGGGAGGAACGGTGCGGGCAAGAGCACGGTGGTCAAGCTCCTGTGCCGGATGTACGACCCGGAACGCGGCTCGGTCCTCTGGGACGGGATCGATCTCAGGGAACTGGACCCGGCGGAGCTTCGCGCCCGGATCGGGGCGGTGTTCCAGGACTACATGGAGTACGACATGACCGCGGCGGACAACATCGGCCTGGGCGACCTCGCCGCGATGGACGACCGGGGGAGGATCGAGGCGGCGGCGCGGCGGGCGGGCGTGCACGGCGTCGTGAGCGGCCTGCCCCGGGGGTACGACACCATGCTGTCCCGTATCTTCGCCGGCCCCACGGAGGACGGTCTCACGGCGGACGGTCTCACGGCGGACGGCGGCGCAGCGGCGGACCGTGGCCTCGCGGCGGGCGTCCACCTGTCGGGCGGGCAGTGGCAGCGGCTCGCCCTCGCCCGCGCCTACCTGCGGGGCGAGCGGGACCTGCTGATCCTGGACGAGCCCAGCTCGGGGCTCGACGCCGAGGCGGAGCACGAGATCCACCAGGGCCTGCGGGAGCACCGCCGCGGCCGTACGAGCCTGCTGATCAGCCATCGGCTCGGCGCCGTGCGCGACGCGGACAACATCGTGGTCCTCGACGGCGGACAGGTCGCCGAGCAGGGCACGCACGCCGGGCTGCTCGCGCGCGGCGGGATCTACGCCCACCTGTTCGCCCTCCAGGCGCAGGGATACCGGCAGCGGGAGGACCGGGACGCGGACACCCCGCGCGACCGGCTCTCGGGGGCGCGATGACACCCGTCCTGCTCGTCCTGCTCGTCCTGCTCGCGACGGCGCTCGGGAGCGGCGTCGTGACGGCGGCCAGGCGGACCCTGCGCGTCGTCGAGGTGCACGGGGAGAGCATGAAGCCCGGTCTGTGGCCCGGTGACCGGGTCCTCGTACGGACGCTGCGGCCCGGCCGCCCTGGTCGGTCTGGCCGGCGCGTCCGGCCCGGGGACATCGTGGTCATCTCCCGCGTGGGCCCGGGAGAGGGCTTCGCGCTCGACGGCGGCACGAACCTGGTGATCAAGCGGGCCGCGGCCGTGGCCGGGGACCCGATCCCTCCGGGATTCGAGGCGTTGAAGGAGACCCGCGTGCCGCCGGGGCGGCTGCTCGTCCTCGGGGACAACCCGTCGCGCAGCACCGACTCGCGGCAGTGGGGGCTCCTCCCGGAAAGCAGGATCACGGGTGTCGTGCTCCGGCGGCTGAATATGTAGATCGTGAAAATGTGCCCGATACAAACGTCCGTGTATCGCAGCGGTATCTCCGTGATCGAAGCCGCTCCTAATGTCGGACAAGGAAAAAGGAGTCCTTCCCGAAGGAGGAACTGAATGACCCGGACCATTCAGCGGCTGGCGGACCGGATGGTCGCCCGGCTGGTCCCGGCCACCCGCGCGGAAGCGATCAACTGCTGGTACGAGGGCTCGACCTGCGTCCAGCGCTACTGCTGCAGCGGGTCGGAGATCCCCGGCGGCCGCTACTGCACGTCGTGGCGGTACCTCTGCTAGACGAGCACGGCGGAGCGCCCTGTTGAACAGCGCCCTTCGACAAAGGGCGCTCCGCTCTCGATTCGCGCCCTAGATGAATGCCGCCGAATTCTCGCTCTCGTGTTTTCCGGCGGTTCGGGCGATCTCCATGGCGTACAGGCGGGTGAGATCGTTCATCCGGTAATGGTCGGGAGCAATCGACTTCATCAGGCGGAGATCGGCCAGCCTGCCGAGCGCCGCCCAGGCGGTGCGCCGGTCGCATCCGAGGAGCCCCGCCGCGGTCGCGGACCCGCAGTCGGCCATGCCGCGCTCGCCGAGGCGGTGGAACAGGGCGAGCGCGCTGCCGTCCGCCAGTCCCCCGCACTGCCGCAGGGCCTGGTAGTCGAGGTCGAGGGCGCTCCGTACGGAAAGGTCACCGCAGGTCAGCAGGTCGAGCCGGTGCTCCTCGTCGGCCAGCATGTCGGCGAACGCCGCCAGCGTCCACTCCCGCCTGACGGCCAGCCGCTTGCCCGCGATCCGCAGCGCGAGCGGCAGGTTGTCGCAGAGCCGGGCCACCCTCCTCACCTGCTCGGGGTCGACCCGGTCCCGGCGGCAGAGCCGGACCAGCAGCTCGTACGCCGCGTCGTCCGTCAGGGGAGCGAGCGGCAGATGGTCGACATCGTCGAGCGCCGCGAGCACCATCCTGCTGGTGATGACGAACAGGCAGTCGGGACAGGCGCCAATCAGAGGGCGCACTTGCCCCTCGTCGGTCACGTTGTCGAGGAGGACGAGCACGCGCCTCTCGGCCGTGGCGGTCCCGAACTGGAGCACCGCGTCGTCGAGGTCCGCGGCGATCTGGCCGTCCGCCAGTCCCAGCAGGCCCAGCAGCCGGGTCAGCGTCTCGTACGCACCGGGCCGGGGAAGGGCCCGCAGATCGACGTGGAACACGCCGCCGGGGAAGGCCGGCGCCGCCGTCCGGACGGCATGCAGGGCCAGGGCCGACTTGCCCACCCCGGCCGGGCCGTGTACGGCGACGGGCCGCGGGGGAGAGGCCGCGATCGCGGCCAGGAGCTCGTTCAGCTCCGGATCCCGGCCCACGAGACTCGTGGAACCTCTGGGGCCCGCGACCGGCGCCGACGCCGCCTTCGGCCCCGCTTTCTGCCCCGCTTCCGGCGGGGGCGCCGGGTGAGACGGGTCGGGGACGGGGAACAGGGGAACCGCCTGGAGCGCGGGGTCACGGTTGAGTACGCTCCGGTGCAGCTCGGCCAGCTCAGGCCCGGGCTCGACGCCCAGCTCCTCCGCCAGGAAGGTTCGCGCCTGCCCATAGGCGGACAGCGCGGCCGCGGAGTCGCCGGTGCGATACAACGCGAGCATGAGGCTGCCCCACAGTCGCTCCCTGGTGGGATGGGCGGCCACCGTCTCACGGAGCTCCGGCACCGCCTCGGCGTGCTCGCCCAGCATGAGGCGGGCCTCGGCCTGCGCCTCCAGGGCCAGGCAGCGCTGTTCGGCGAGCGCGTCCAGGCGCGGGCCGAGCGCCGCCGACCTGGGCACGTCCTCGGCCGGTGCGCCCCGCCACCGCGCGAGAGCCGCCGACAGGTGGCGCAGCGCCGCCTCCGGCCGCCCGGCGGACAGCGCCTGCCTGCCCTGCCGCAGGGCGTCGGCGAACTCGGTCACGTCGAGCTCGCCGGAGTGCACGGTGAGGACGTAGCCGGGCGTCCGGGCCGTCAGCCGGTCGCCTTCGCCGAGTGTGTCCCGCAGCCGGTTGACGTAGGTGCGCAGGTTGGCGACGGCGGAGCGTGGCGGCTCCTCGTCCCACACGGCCATGACCAGCCTGTCGATCGACACGACCCGGTTGGGCTCGAGCAGCAGCGTGGTCAGCAGGGCGCGCTGCTTGGGTGAGCCGAGCGGGACCGGCCTGCCGTTCCGCCTGACCTGAACCGGGCCCAGCAACTCGAACCGGAGGTTCAATCCGCCCTCCGGAAGCCCGAGGGGGCGGACGTTCGCTTCCAACCGTGTGTTCGGTGCACGAGGGAACCTCCATAGGCGTCGGGAACGCCACGAAGATCCCTGCCCCTCGCGAACCCCCACAAGGTCGGCGAGCGTCCGGAACAGTTCCGGATCGCGCCTACCGGGGCAAGTGCGTGATTAGGGGGGATCCAGGCGGGAACCGACTACCGCATGACGGGTACGGGCGACGGGGGCCTGTCCGACCGAGTTCTCCAGGTGGCGACCCGCCTGTTCGCCGGGCTGGGCTACGACGGCACGGACATGCGGCAGATCGCCGACGCCGCGGGCACGGACGTGGCGTTCGTCAGGCGGCAGTTCGGCGACAAGCGGGAGATCTATCTCGAGGTCATGGACCGCATGAACAGCGCCCACAACGCCGTCCTCGAAAAGGGGATCAAGGACATCCTCAGCGCATCGCCGGAACAGAAGATCGTCGCCATGCACGGGCTCCTCGACCGATACGTCGACTTCTGCTGCCGCCAGCCGGAGTATCCGGCGCTCTACACCCACAGGTGGCTCGCGGACGCCAGTGACATCCCCGAGCTCGAGCCGATGTACGCCGCGCCGGCGGCGCAGTTCGTGATCGACACCATCGCTCCCCTGGTGACCGCCCCGGACGTGGACGTGGACTACACCATCAACTCGGTGATCTGGTGTGTCCACAGCTTCGTGCAGAGCGGCGTGTACGACCGGTCGGGCCAGCGCTACGACCACGACCATCCCGGGGCGCTGTGGCGCTTCCGCAGATATCTGCATCAGATGGTCCACCGCACGCTCCGCCTGCCGGGGGAGCCCCCACCGCTGGAGCGTCCCTTCCGCAGGTGAGACGCCCGCCTGGTCCCATCTTCTGGCCTGGTCGTCGACGCTCATGGGCCGGGCCGGGGCTCGAGGCCGTGCATCCGTGCGGTCAGGACGTCCGTCCCAGGACCGGACAGGCCGGCCAGACCGGCCGGACGCCCCGTCGCGACCAGGAGCAGGTCGGCGGCCGCGCCGCTGATCTCCTGCCCGCTGCCGGACGTCCAGTCCACGTCGGTGGCGACGAGGTGAAGGTCTGCGAGACGCGCGGACGCACCGTAGAAGCGGTTGCCGGCGACGTAGGTCAGGGCCGCGACCGCGGAGGCCGCCGGGAGTGGCCGGTCACGGTGCAGCGGGCGGGCGATGTCCTGCCCGTGCACCAGCAGGTCCACCAGTGGGTCCAGCGGTCCGCTGCCGGGCATGCGGCGCGGCGACATCGCGCTCTGGCGCAGCTGCGCGATGAGGTCGGCCGGAGTGAACCTCTGCGCGCGTCTGCGGGCACGCCTGTCGGTCATGCGGTGGAAGTCGCCGCGGGCGCGGGCCATGCCGGCAACCATGTCCAGCGCCGTGGTGCGGGTGGTGGTCGTCAGGTGGGCCACCACGTCCTTCACCGTCCAGCCCGCGCACAGCGAGGGGGTTGCCCACTCGGCGTCGTCCAGCTGTTCCAGCAGGTCGCACAGGCTCATCCGCTCACTCGTGATCGCGTCGCGCACGGCGTCGGCGTCCATTCGCGGCTCCTTCCGTCCCGTCTCGACGGGCTGCTGGCACTGACCCGTCAACCATGTCTACACTGTGAACATTGCGTGATGTGGACACTGTAGACATCATGGAGGCGTCAGGCAAGCATGAAGAGAACCTCGCCGGGCTACCACCACGGCAACCTGCGTTCGGCCCTGATCGAGGCCGCTCTCGACCTCGCCAGAGACAAGGGTGTCGGTGCTCTGGGCCTACGCGAGGTGACCCGAGCGGTCGGGGTGAGCCCCAACGCCGCCTACCGGCACTTCGCCGACCTGAGGGCGCTCGTCCTCACCGTCGCCCTGGAGGCCCGGCACCGCCTCGCACGCGCCATACTCGACCGGCTCGACACGATCACGCCCGGCCTCGACCCCGCGCGGCGATCTACCGAACGGCTGCGCGCCTTCGGGCTGGCGTATGTGGAGTACGCCCAATCCACTCCCGGCTGGTACGAGCTCGCGCGCGCCTCGCAGGAGGCGCCGCCGGACGGAGCGGAGGAGGGTGGCCCGCCCCCGCCCCACCTCATCCTGCTCGGCATCCTCGATGAGATGACGTGGGCAGGGGTCATGTCACCGGCTCGCCGTACCGATGCCGAGTGGTCGTGCTGGTCCACCGTTCACGGCCTCGCCGAGTTGCGCGTCCACGGGCCGCTCCAGGCGCTGTCCCGAGAGGAGGCCGTCCGGCTGGCCCGCCTCGCGCTGGACACCCTCATCCTGGGCCTGACCGCGAAATCATGACTCCTGACCTCCACCCGCCCCCGAGCCCCCCGAACGGCTGCCGTGAGCCCGAAACGCGGCGCTGGGCCGCCGCGATCAGCAGGTGGCCGCGGCGATGGGCGGCGCGGTCAGCGCCGGAGCCGCGAACGCCGTCGGCTTTCCGGGCTGTTGACGATGTACCGTCTCTTGGCCTAACTTCGTCTCTGTAAGAGACGAAGTTAGCGCATCGTCGGTGCGGGGCGTCGTCGTGGGCGTGGTAGTAATGAGATCCGCGGAGGAGGCCGTACAGACAGAGTTGGTGCACCATGACCGAGCGGTACCTCGGCGTCGTCGGTGTCGGCGAGGCGCTGGGCGTGAGCCGGCACGCGGTGCACAAGTGGCGCTCCCGCTATCCCGGCGATTCGGAGCACCCGTTCCCCGAGCCCGATGTCGAGGTCGACGGCACGCCCGGCTGGCGGCCTGACCGGCTGGCGGAAATCACCGAATGGCGCAACGGCCTGCCGGGCCGTGGCGCCGGCGGCGGACGTCCTACCGCCGCACGACAGGAATACCTGAAAGAAGCGGCGGCGCGAGGCATGGACCGGGACGAAGCGCTGCGCGCGCTCGTCACGTTGTCCGAAGAGTTTCCCGAGATGACCGAGCCGGAAATCTGCGCCTGGCTCATCGGACACTGGCGGAGATAGCACTTCCCCGATCAGTTCCATGACGAAGGCGATGACGCATGCCCGAAATCGGCGGCGAGACCGCACCCGGATTCGAAGCGGTACGTGAGGCGTTCGCGGCCAATCTGGCCGGCGGGCAGGAAGTGGGCGCCGCGGTCGCCGTCTACCTGCACGGCCGTAAGGTCGTCGACCTGTGGGGCGGGATCGCCGACCCAGGGTCCGGCCGCCGCTGGGAGCGCGACACCCTGCAGGTCGTTTTCTCCACCACCAAGGGCGTCACCGCCGCCTGCGCGCACCTGCTGGCCGAGCGGGGCGAACTGGACCTGGACGCCCCCGTCGCCGACTACTGGCCGGAGTTCGCGGCATGCGGGAAAGACCGGATCCCGGTCCGCTGGCTGCTCACCCACCAGGCCGGACTGCCCGCGCTCGACCACCCGATCACTCCGGCGGAGGCGATCGCCTGGCATCCGATGGTGAGCGCGCTGGCCGCCCAGCGGCCGTTCTGGGAGCCGGGCGCCGATCACGGCTACCACGCCCACACGTACGGCTTTCTGATCGGCGAGGTGGTCCGCCGGGTGACCGGCCGCAGCCTCGGCACGTTCCTCGCCGAGGAGATCGCCGCGCCGCTCGGCCTGGACCTGTGGATCGGGTTACCGGAATCCGAGCAGCACCGGGTCAGCCGGATCGTCGCCGCCCCGATCGACCCCGGCGCCTTGGCCGCGATCGACCTGGACGGCCTGCCCGAGCCCGCGCGCGAGGTGATGAGGGCCTACGCCGACCCCACGTCGCTGACGATGCGGGCGATGACCGTCGTCACGCCGCTGCTGAACCACGACGACCCCGCCGAGCAGTTCGCCGAGATGCCCTCGACCAACGGCATCTGCACGGCCCGCGCGCTGGCCCGCTTCTACGCCGCGCTCATCGGCGAGGTCGACAGGCATCGCGTCCTCTCACCCGGCGCTCTGGCGGCGGCGACCGCCGAACAGGTCAGCGGCGTGGACCGCGTCCTGCGCGTGCCCGTCCGGATCGCCACCGGTTTCGGCCTGCCGACACCCGGCGCCTTCTGGTACAGCCCGACCGCCTTCGGGTTCCCCGGCTACGGCGGGTCGCTCGGCTTCGCCGACCCGGCGACCGGCCTGGCCTTCGGCTACGTCATGAACCACATCCAGGAGGGCGTGCCGGACCGGAGGGCCGCCACGCTTCTCGACGCGGTCCGCGGCGCGATCAGGGCCGGGGCTCGGTAGCACCTCCCGCGACAGCCCCTGCTGGTGTGTTTCTACAGAAGCGTGGTTCTGTACTTCGCCGCCACCGAGGCCACGGAGGCGGAGTCGCTCCGGCTCTTCGCTGACGCGCTCGTACGGCATACGCGGGAGGTGCTGGAGCGTCCCTTCCGCGACTGGAACGACACGATCGCGGAGTTGTTCCGCAGGTTCCGAGGCCGGCCGACTCCGGTGGTCGTGGACGAGTTTCCCTTCCTGGCCAGAGTCACGCCGAGCCTCCCCTCGATCATCCAGCGCGAACTCGGCCCGGGCGGCAGCGGACGGGACAGTTCCGCGCGCCTGATCCTCTGCGGCTCCGCCATGGCGGTCATGGGCGGACTGCTCGCGGGTCAGGCGCCGCTGCGGGGCGCCACGTGGGGCGGCTGGCCCGGGCCCGCGACCTCCTCGCCGCCAAGGGCTACGACACCCGCGACACGATCCTGGCCTGCTACAGCGGCGCGGGTTTCACCGCCGAGCTGCGGGCCTCGGCCGCCGAGGACCCCGGTATCCGCCTGATCGGCCTGGACGACATCTACGCCCCGGGGGAGTTCGGCTGAGGCCCCGCCGGTCACTTGGGCCGAAGCCTTCAGCGCCCGTGCGTCGATCTCCCGGCCTGGTCCGCCTGCCCGTTCACACGAAGCAGTAGCGCGAGGCGGCGCTGCGGCAGTTCTGTCGCGCCGAAGGCGAGTGCCGGCCGGGGGCCGTTACTTTTTGCAGATGTTCTGCGTGGCGGTGCGGGCCGAGGGGGTCGCCTGCGGCGTGGGCGCCGACGGCGTGGCGGAGCCCTCCGGCGCGGCCACCGTCACCTTCTTCACGTCGTGGTTCTTCTGGCCCACGACGACCTCGATGCCGGTCACGTCCGGTTGCTCGCGCAACTCGGCGCCCGGGATGGCGGCGGCCACCGTACGCGCCGAGTCCTCGCGGCCGGGCGGGTAGCGGACGACCGTGGTGGCGAAGTCGCGGCGGGCCGTGTCTCCGGGGGGTGACGGCACCATGAACCCGGCCTCGACGAGGCGGGCCTTCGTGGTCGCGCCCAGGCCGGCGATGAGCGTGCCGTTGAGCACCTTGACCGAGATGCGGCCCGGGGGAATCGTGAGCGCCGTCGGGGAGGGGGAGGGCGCTGCGCTCGCCGACGCCGCCGGGCTGCCCGAAGCGGACGCCGAGGCCTTCGCCGACGGCTTGACGAGGGGCTGGTCGGCGTCGATCCGCTGGAACAGGTCGCGGGCGGCCGGCTTGTCCCACAGCACCGCCGACTCGCCCGTCGGCGCGTGGTAGTTCACGTCGGCCAGCGGCACGGTCGCGAACGACACGTCGTCGGTCGAGACGTCCTTGAACTGGTTCACCATGCCGAGCAGGTCCTTCTGCAGGGCCGCGTCCACCGTGAGCGTCTTGAACGTGGAGTCGAGGAACCCGGCGAGCTTGGCGGGGTTGGCCAGCGTGCCGCCGCTGAGGGCCTTTCCGAGCAGCGCGGAGATGACCTGCTGCTGCCGGTCGATCCGGTCGAGGTCGGAGCGCGCCGTGGCCCTCGTGCGGGCGTACGCGAGCGCGTTGACGCCGTCCAGCGTGTACGTCCCCGGCTGCAGGTTCAGCTTGGTCTTCGGGTCGTCGATGGGCACCGGCGTGCAGACGGTGACGCCGCCCAGCGACTCCACCACGTCGATGAACCCGAGCACGTTCACCTCGATGTAGTGGTTGATGCGCAGGCCCGTCGCCTGCTCCACCGTCTTCACGGCCAGCTTGGCGCCGCCGAACTGGTACGCGGAGTTGATCTTGTGCTCACCCTTGCCGGGGATCGTCGTCCAGGTGTCCCGCGGCAGGCTGACCACGGTCACGTTGCGGTGGTCCTCCGACAGGTGGATCACCATCATCGTGTCGGTGCGCTGCCCGACGTCGCGGCCGAGGTGGAGCTGGTTCTGCTGGCGCCTGGTCAGGTTGTCGCGCTTGTCCACGCCCACCAGCAGGATGTTCATCGCGCCCGTGGATTCGGCCTCGCTCGTGCCGGCGTCCACGGCATGGATCCGGTTGAGCGCGTAGTTCGGCGCCACCCATGCGACGCCCGAGCCGATCAGCACGACTCCGGACAGCGAGCCCGAAATGACCAGGGATCGGAGGTTCGTCCTCCGTCGGCGGGCGCGTTGCACCGTCACCCTTACCCCGCCGTACCCGTCGCCCCCTACGCGGACGCCGGAGTCCTCCTCATGGTCGCCGGGCATTCCCGTCCTCCGGTTGCCGTCTCCACCCCTCCGTACAGTAGCGTGAGCGCCGCCATGAAGCCCTTTCCCGACTCGCGACAGTCGAGCCAGAATCCCGCGCGGCCCTGGCCGCCGGTGTCGGTGATCATGCCGGTGCTCAACGAGGAGCGGCACCTGCGCGACGCCGTACGGCAGGTCCTCGAACAGGACTACGAGGGCCCTCTCGAGGTCGTCATCAGCGTGGGCCCCTCCCACGACCGCACGCAGGAGGTCGCCGACGCCATCGCGGCCGAGGACCGCCGTGTCGTCGTCGTGCCGAACCCCACCGGCCGCACCCCCAACGCGCTGAACGCCGCCATCGCGGCGTCCCGCAACCCCATCGTCGCGCGGGTCGACGGACACGCGATCCTGCCCCGCGACTACCTCCGTACGGCCGTGGAGACGCTGGAGCAGACCGGCGCCGACAACGTCGGCGGCATCATGGCCGCCGAGGGGATCACGCCGTTCGAGCAGGCGGTGGCCTGCGCCATGACCTCGAAGATCGGCGTGGGCAACGCGCGGTTCCACACAGGCGGGGAGGCTGGCCCGGCCGACACCGTCTACCTGGGCGTCTTCCGCCGCAGCGCCCTCGACCGGGTGGGCGGCTACGACGAGCACTTCCTGCGCGCCCAGGACTGGGAGATGAACCACCGCATCCGGGAGACCGGCGGGCTGGTGTGGTTCCAGCCGAGGATGCGCGTCACCTACCGTCCCCGGCCCAACGTGCGCGCCCTGGCCAAGCAGTACTTCCACTACGGCCGCTGGCGGCGGGTCGTCTCCCGCACCCACCAGGGCACGATCAACCTGCGCTACCTCGCCCCGCCCGCCGCCGTGGCGGCGATGGCGCTGGGCCTGGTGGTCTCGCCCTTCTTCTGGCCCGGCCTGATCATCCCCGGGGGCTACCTCGTGGCGATCCTCGCGGGCTCGGTCCTCACCGGACGGCAGTTGCCGCCCGCCGCGCTCGCACGCCTGCCGGTGGTGTACGCCACCATGCACGTCTCGTGGGGGACGGGCTTCCTGACCAGCCCCCCGAAGCTCAGCAAGCCCCGTCCCAAGCCGGAACGGGCGAGCCTAGAGGACCTGTTCGAAGACTGAGGTGTCCAGCGTGAAGCCGATCGGGTGGGGGACGTGGATCTCCCGCCCGAACGGCACCGTCGAGGTCACCTGGTAGAGGCCCTCCTTGGGGTCGCTGTAGACCGTGACCGACGCGGGCCTCGTCAGCGGGTCCACGAGGAGCATCACCGGGACCCCGCCCCCGGCATAGATCGCCGGCTTCTTGAGGCGGTCGTCCTCCGCGCTCCCCTTCGACACCACCTCCGCGACCAGCAGCAGCCCGGAAGAGAAGAGTTCTCGATTCCCCCAGCGAGGGCAGTCGAATGGTGCGATGACGAAGTCCGGCTCGACCGGATCCCGGCTGCCGTCGATGCACACGTCCACGTTGCCGCTAAAGCCCTCCCAGCCTCTCTCGTCCATAAGGGGGATGAACGCGCGGAACAGGCGCATGGCCGCCCGGGCGTGTTCGGGGGTGCCCACGGGGCTCACTATCAGTCTCCCGTCGATGATCTCGGTCCGCAGACCCGGAAGTGGGGGCAGCGAATCGAACAGCTCACGAGGAGTGCCGGGAAGTGGCCGGTCCGGTATGGGTGCCAGAGCCGGACCGTGTGGCTTGTGTGAAGTCGCGACCATGGGTACGCATCCCTTCGTGTCTGCGTCGATACGCTGAGTTGACTTGCCCAGTATTTCAGTCACGGGCGGAGGGGGCGAGGGCTTCGAGGCCGAGGGAGCGGGCGCGGGCCTCGGCGCGGGCGGCGGCGCGCCGTACGGCCTCCTCGAAGCGGGCCAGCGGGTCCGGATGGTCGGCGCCGAGCAGGTAGGCGCGCAGGGCCCGCCGGGCCGCGGCCATCTCGTCCTCTCCCGGAGCGCCGAGACTGCGCAGGATGCCGGGAAGCTCCGCCAGGTCGGGCCCGAGCAGGTACGCCGCCCCGGCGGCCGGGTAGCGCTCGCGGAACCGGTCCGGCGGCAGATCCGCCACGTTGGCCACGACGTACGGCTTGCCGCTGGCCACGAAGTCCGACACGACGCTGGAGATGTCGGAGATCAGCACGTCGGCCTCGTTGAAGCACTCGTAGAGCGACGGCTCCCGGCCGGTCACGGCGAGGTGCGGCAGGCCGGTGCTCTCCTGTAGCAGGGCCATGACCTTCCGGTGCGCCGCCCTGGCCGCCGGTGAACGGTGACCGGTGAGCGGGTGGGGCTTGTAGATCACCCGCACCGGCTGGTCGAGCAGGGCGCGCACGATCGCGGGTCCCATGGCGGCGAGCGAGCTGTGGAACAGGTCGTCGCTCCACCCCTCCCACGTGGGCGCGTACAGGACGGTCCGGTACGGCGCCGCCCCCTCGGTGTACGGGCTGGTGCGCAGCACCCCGGCGAGCTGGGGGCGGCCGACCTCCTCGACGGCCTCGTCCCGCACGCCCACCTGGGCGCGCAGGTAGCGGTCCCGACCGGCAGGCCCGGCCACCCAGACCTCGTCGTACACCTTCGTGTACGGGTTGAAGGACGCCTCCTTGTCGCTGTCGCCGTGGCCGATGAACACGCTCCGCACGCCCGGCACCCGGAGCATGTGGATGTTGTTGCCGACGTTGGCGGGGAACAGCGCGACCCGCACGCCGTCGAGCGCACGGAAGTTCATCAGGTCGACCGACAAGGGGATGCACACGACGGGCAGCGTCGTCGCGCCGAGGGCCGTGACCAGCGGCCGGTCGCGCAGCACCACCAGCGTCCTCGGCGTGATCCGCTCCAGCGTGCCGAGCCACATGGTGGCCTGGTAGGCCGACGTGGCCGACCCGGAGAAGTACATGACGACCTCGGGCCGGTAGGCCGTGACCCAGTCGTCCACGGCGTCGAGGACCCGCCGCCGGTCGCCCAGGTGCCTGGCCCGCCTCGCGTGGACCAGCAGCGCGGCGACGGCCGCGGCCTCCAGCGCCAGGGCCACGACGGCGCCCGCCGCGCCCAACCAGCCCAGGTGCGTCCGGCCCAGGCCCGTCCAGCTCAGGCTCGCCGCCCCGGCCGCGGCGGGCACGACCGCGAGCGCGTCGAGGTAGAGCAGCCGGGCGCCCCGCCAGGTGAGCAGCGCTAGGGGCGGCGCGGGCGGGATCCGCAGCGCGGGCAGGTCGATGTTGCGGGTCACCACCGGCATCTGGTTGTGCCGGCGGTCGACGTGCTCGGCGAGCAACGTCTGCACGGCCCGCAGGCCGTGGAACAGGAACAGCCCGGCCGCGAGCGCCGCGAACCACCACGGCCGCCCCGGCGCCAGCCGCGCCAGCAGCACGACGGCGGCCGTCTCACGCGACAGGAAACGGACCGTGGCCCCGAGATGGGCCCGGCTCAGCGCCCCCGCCGCCCGGCCGGGCAGCGCGGCCTCCGCGGCGTACGACAGCGGCACGAGCACCGCGAAGGTCGCGGGCAGCGGCCACACGGCGGCCGCGAGCAGGGCCGGGTATGACGCGAGCGTGAGCGCGGTGAACGCGCCCCTGCGCCCCCCGGCCAGACTTCTCAGTGCCGGCCGCCGGACCAGCGCGACCAGTGCGTTCGGGGCCCTGCGCCCCCTGTTGTTTCCCCCCATGGGCGAGCGCCCATCCCTCCGTGTTTTCGCGGGTGCGTGGTTGCGGTCATCGGCTGAGCCGTACGTCCACGACCTGTCCCGTGAGGCGGGACAGCAGCACGTCGATGCTGGTGCGGGCGACGGCGGCGGGGGAGAGAAGCGTTCCGGCGGGTTCGTCGCCGAACGCGCGCAGCCGCATGGGGGTCGCGGTGCGCTCGGGGTTGACGCAGTTGACGCGGACACCCTGGCAGGCCCACTCGTCGGCGAGCGCCTGGGTGAGGTTGACGACGGCGGCCTTCGTGGAGGAGTAGAGGCTGTAGTCGGCCCGGCCGCGGGTGTAGGACGAGGAGGTGTAGAGCAGCAGGTGGCCGCGGGTCTCCATCAGGTATTTCACGGACGCGCGGGCGATGTTGACCGGTCCGAGGTAGTTGACCCCGATGGTCTCCTCGATCGTGTGCTGCCCGGCCTCGCCGAGCTTGCCCATGTGCAGCACGCCCGCCGTGTTGACGACGTAGTCGATCCGGCCGGTCTCGGCGTACACCCGGGCGAGCGCGTCCTCCACGGCGGCGACGTCCTCGACGCGCACGCCGTTCTGACTGCGGGAGAACGAGTGGACGCTCGCGCCGTACCCCTTGGCCAGCGCGACGATGTCCGCGCCGATGCCGTAGCTGCCGCCGAAGACCACGAGCGTGCGGCCCTCGAGCCCGGCCCGGTAGGCCTCCTCGTCCAGCGCGGGCGCGGCGTTCTCGGCGAGCTGGAAGAGCTTGTCGGCGATGAAGACGTCGACCGGATGCGTGACCTTCATGTTGTGCTCGCTGCCGGGCACGATGTAGATCGGCACGTCGGGCAGGTAGCGCAGCACGACGCCGCAGTCGTCCGTCGTGGGCAGCGAGGGGAACTCGGGGTCGGCCAGGGCCCGCTCGTACGCCGCCCGGATCACCGACAGCCGGAAGCACTGCGGGGTCTGCCCCCGGCGCAGCCGGGAGCGGTCGGGGATGTCGCGGATGATGTCGCCGCGCGGGCCGGGCGCGGCCACCACGATCGTGTCGGAGGACGGGATCGCCACCTCGACCGCCTCGTAGCGTTCGAGCGCGGCCACGCACTCGCTGATGATGCGGGGCTCGATCAGCGGCCGTACGGCGTCGTGCAGCAGCACGTCGCACTCCTGTTCGCCCAGCGCGCACAAGGCGCGCCAGGTCGTCTCGGTGCGGCTCGCGCCTCCTTCGAGCACCCGGCCGACCTTGGTGTAGCCGTTCCTCCTGACGAGCTCCTCGGCCTCCGCGACGAAGCCGGGGGCCATCAGGACGACGACCTCGTCGATCTCCGGGTGGCCGTCGAACACGTCGAGGGTGTGCTCCAGAATCGTCTTCCCGGCGATCTTCAGAAGCTGTTTCGGGGTGTTGAGGCCCACGCGCTGACCGACGCCGCCGGCCAGCACCACCCCCACCCTGCGCAGACGCGATTCGGCGATCATGATGTCCTCCCCGGAGGAGACCATACCCGTGCCGGAAGCCGGAGAAGGTGATTGCCACCTAGTGATCACTCGGTTACTTTGCGAGGTGAGCACGTGCGGTCAACGTGAAGCGGGTTTCCATATGGGGGCGGATCCGAGCAAGCCCGGTACGTCACGGGACACAGAGACGGTGGCGGTCGTCCTCGCGACCTCGCCGGCCGCCGGGCTGCCCTGGTCCGACGGCGCCCGGTCCGACGGCAGCCTCCTGGAGCGGCTCACCGCCCAGCTCCTCACGCTGCCGGTCCGCGAGGTGCTGGTCGTGGTGCGGAGCCAGGACGCCCAGGCGGGGGGATGGGAGAAGGCGGCGGCGACCGGCACGCGGCACCAGATCTGCGTCAGCGACGGGCTCGCCGAGGACCTGCGGATCGTGGCCAAGACGGCCCGGGCCTCGACCTCCCCGGTCGCCGTGCTCGCGGCCGACGTGGTCGCGCACACAGAGGCGCTGTCGCTGCTGCTCGAACATCCCGCGCGCCCGACCGGCGCGATCGTCGCCAGCGGCGACCCGGCCCCGCTGCGGCCGCCCGTACGGACCGAGTGGGGCCGCGTCGTGTCGGCGGGCACGTCCTTCCACGAGGTCGAGTGGGCCAACGGCACATTCCGCGGCGTCCTTCAGGTGGGGGAGGCCCACCTGGCCGGGCTGGCCGACATCGCCGAGGACCTTGCCGACCTGGCCCAGCGCCGTCACCTCGGGCGGGTCGGCGACGGCGAGGTGCCTGAGCTGCTGCTCACGGGCCTGGTGCGGGCGGGCGTCCAGGTGCACGCCGTCTCGTTGAACACCCTGCACTGCGGGCGGGCCGGCACACGCCCCGCCGCCGAGCGCGCGGTGCGCGAGCTGGCCGACGTCGACGAGGCGCAGGCCAGGCTCGACGCCGCGGTGAAGAGCGGCGACGGCTTCTTCACCACCCACTGCGTCAGCTCGTGGTCGCGTCACCTCATCAGGCCGGCCGCCCGTCTCGGACTGACCCCGAACACGGTCACCGGCATCTCGGTCGGGTTCGCCGCCATCGCCGCGATCTGGTTCTCCGACGGCCGCAGGGCGGGGCTCGTGGTCGGCGCCGTCGCGCTCTACCTGTCGTTCGTGCTCGACTGCCTGGACGGCCAGCTCGCCCGGTACACGCGCAGGTTCTCCCCGCTCGGGAGCTGGCTCGACGCGATCTGCGACCGGCTCAAGGAATACCTGGTGTACGTCGGCCTCGCGGCCGGATACGCGGCCGGATACGCGGCCGGATACGCGGCCGGTCCCCGGGAGCCGTGGGAGATCTGGGCCCTGGCGGTGGGCGCGATGGTCCTCCAGACGATCCGCCACGTGGTGGACTTCTCCTACTCGGGAGCGGTGGCCGACCGGGCCAGGGCGGCGGGCCTGCGGGTGGCGGCCCCGCGTCCGATGGCCGTGCCCTGGGACGAGGCGCCCGCGGCGGCCGCCGCGAAGGGCACGGGGTCGGTGCTGGCGCTGTCGCGGCGGCTCGACGCGCTGAGCGGCGCGCGGGGCGTGGCCTACTGGGCGAAGAAGATGATCGTCCTGCCGATTGGGGAGCGGATGGCGCTGATCGCGGTGACGGCCGCGCTGTTCGACGCGCGGGTGACGTTCCTCGCGCTGCTGGGCTGGGGCGGAGTGGCGCTGGCCTACACGGCCGCCGGGCGGATGGCGAGGTCCTTCGCATGAGCGAGCGTAGCGAGCGAATCGGTAAACACAGCGCCTGGCGAGGCGTTTACCTGCGCGCCTCCGGCACGACCCTGCTCCGTGCCGAAGGCGAGGAGGTGGCATGAGCCGCCGCCCTCGCGAGGCCGGCGGGAAGGGCAGGGGCGCGATCTCCGTGCGCATGACCCCGGTGCCGCGCAGCGTCGTGGTGGCCTACCGCGACGACGGCCCGCTGTCGAAGGCGATGGGGCTGCTCGTGGCCGGGCAGCTCCCGCCGCTGCCGCCCGTGGTCGCCGGAGCCTTCGTGACCGCCGTGCTGCTGGTGCTCGGCATCGCCGGGGCCGACGACTTCGCGGTCTTCGCCCCGGCGGTGGCCCTGCTGCTGGCCGGGGCGGGCAGCGCCCACCGGCACGACGGCCGGCTCGACTGGCTGGCGCCCCCGATCCTGCGGCTGACCGAGTACGGCTTCATCGCCTCGGCCGGGTTCGCCCGCTCCGTCCCGCCGGTGCTCATCGTCGCGCTGCTCGGCGCGATGGCCTTCCACCACTACGACACGGTCTACCGGCTGCGCCAGCACGTGTATCCGCCGCCGTGGCTGGCGACGGCCGGGCTGGGCTGGGACGGCCGCATGCTCGTCGTCGCCCTGGGTGGCCTGCTCGACGTGATGACCGCCGTGTTCGTGCTGCTCGCGCTCTACCTGTGGGGCCTGTTCGGCTGGGAGAGCCTGACCTGCTGGCTCGCCGCCCCCCGCACTCCCGACGAGGCCGTGGAACCGGCACCGCAGGATTAACGTCAGACCAACGCCGGATTACCCAAGCGGGGTGCGGAGCCAACTAACCTTTGGGGTTACTGTCTGACGCTCGACCTCAAGGAGTGCGGGAAATTGCTCGGAATGGTGCTGGCCGCCGGAGCCGGACGTCGCCTGCGGCCGTACACCGACACGCTGCCGAAGGCGCTGGTGCCGGTCGACGGTGAGACCACGATCCTCGACATCGCCCTGCGTAACCTGGCGGCCGTGGACCTCCGCGAGGTCGTGGTGATCGTCGGCTACCAGGCCCAGGCCGTACGGGAACGGCAGGCCGACCTGGAGCGGCGCCACGGTGTGACGCTCACGCTTGTCCACAACGACAAGGCCGAGGAGTGGAACAACGCCTACTCGCTGTGGTGTGCCCGCGACTACTTCTCCCAGGGTGCGCTGCTGGTCAACGGCGACACCGTCCACCCCGTGTCGGTGGAGCGGACCCTGCTGGCCGCCGAGGACACCTCTGACATCCTGCTCGCCGTCGACGACGTGAAGTCGCTGGCGGACGAGGAGATGAAGGTCACCCTGGAGGACGGCCGGCTGAAGCGGATCACCAAGCTGATGGACCCGGCCGAGGCGTACGGCGAGTACATCGGCGCCACCCTGATCCGGCCGGGCGCGGCCGAGCGGCTCGCCGACGCGCTGAAGGCCACCTTCGAGCGCGACCCGCAGCTCTACTACGAGGACGGCTACCAGGAGATGGTCGAGCGCGGCGAGAAGATCGCCGTCGCGCCGATCGGCAAGGTCGAGTGGGTCGAGGTGGACAACCACGACGACCTCGCGAAGGCCCGTGAGATCGCGTGCCGTTACTGATTTCCGCGGTCTTCTGAGGAGTTCGCATGCCGATTCTGGCAAGGATGCTCCCCGCGCCTCTCACGATGGAGGTGCGGCGGGGCGCGATCGCGCAGCTCGGCACCCTGCTCGCGGACAGCAGGGTGGCCACCTCCGGCCGGGTCGCGGTCGCGGTCGGCGTCGGGCAGGGCGACCGCATCGCGGAGGTCATCGCGCCGTCGCTGGGTGAGGCGAAGGTGCTCCGGGTGGCGGACGGCACCGTGGACGCGGCCGTGTCACTCGGCGCGGACCTGCGCAAGGGCAACTACGAGGCGGTGATCGGGGTCGGCGGCGGCAAGACGATCGACGCCACCAAGTACGCCGCGTCGCTCGCCGGCATCCCCATGGTGGCCGTCGCCACCAACCTCTCGCACGACGGCATCTGCTCGCCCGTGGCCTCGCTGGTGTACGAGGGTGGCAAGGGCTCGTTCGGCGTCCCCATGCCGCTGGCGATCATGGTGGACCTCGAGTTCGTCCACGACGCCCCGCCCTCGCTCGTCCGGTCCGGGATCGGCGACGTGCTGAGCAACCTGTCGGCCATCGAGGACTGGCAGCTCGGCAACGCCGAGCGGGGCGAGCCCATCGACGGGCTGGCGATCTCGATGTCGCGCACCGCGGCCGAGGCCGTGCTCGGCCGGCAGGACTCGATCGAGTCGGACGCGTTCCTGACCGTGCTCGCCGAGGCGTTGATCCTGTCGGGGATGTCGATGGTCATCGCGGGGTCAAGTCGTCCGGCGAGCGGCGGCGATCATGAGATCCTTCATGCTGTGGACCAGCTCTTCCCCGGCACCTCCAACCACGGTGAGCTGGCCGGCATCGGCGCGGCGTTCTGCTACTTCCTCCGCGAGGACGCGCACCGGCTCGGCCAGGTGACCGGCTGCCTCAGACGGCACGGCCTGCCCGTCACACCAGAAGACGTCGGCCTGACGGCCGACCAGTTCACGGCCGCCGTGATGCTGGCCCCCAGCACCCGGCCCGGCCGCTACACCATCCTTGAGCACCTCCGGCTGTCGGAGCACGAGGTCCAGGGGAGAGTTGAGGACTATGTCCGCGCCGTCGGTCGCTGAGCTTCGGGCGGTCGCCCAGCCGCAGACCACCATGGACCGCCGCAGCGGCGAGCACTGGGCCGGCCTGCTGTACATGCGGCGCCTGTCCATCTACGCCACCTGGCTGCTGGCCAAGACGCCCATCTCGCCGAACCAGGTCACCGGCCTGATGATCGTGTGCGGGGTGGCGGCGGGCGCCGTGCTCGCCCTCCCGGGCTTCTGGGCGGCGCTGGGTGCGGCCCTGCTCATCCAGGTCTACCTGCTGCTCGACTGCTCCGACGGGGAGCTGGCCCGGTGGACCGGCCGCACCTCGATCACCGGGGTCTACCTCGACCGGGTCGGGCACTACTTCGCCGAGGCGGCGCTGCTGATCGGGCTGGGCTTCCGGGCCTCGGAGACCCTGCCCGACTGGTACACGGTGATGGGCGTGGCCGCGGCGCTCGGCGCGATCCTGATCAAGTCGGAGACCGACCTGGTCGACGTCGCCCGCGCCCGGTCGGGCCTGGTGGCGACCACCGAGGCGGCGGCGCAGCAGTTCACCTCGCCGCGGCTCGCGCTGGCCCGCAGGGCCGCGGCGGCGCTGCGGTTCCACCGGTTGATCCAGGCCGTCGAGCTGTCGCTGATCGTCGTGGTCGCGGCGGTGCTCGACAACTGGTTCTCCGCCACCCGGATCCTCGTGGTCGCCTGCGTCGTCATCGCGGGAGTCCAGCTCGTGCTGCACCTGGTCAGCATCCTCGCCTCCCGGCGGCTGTCATGAGCGCGCCGTTTCCCGCGGGGTATGCCGGTCGGCCGTACATCGGCGGTTGGGTAGGGGTTTGTTGGCAGTTCCGATACCCTTATTCCACGGTAAACCAGGCAGATTCCGGATTGCCCGGCCATACAGACTCGGTGATCATGAAGTCGTGTGTAGTGCGCCCCACGTCGAGGCGATGACGCGGTGAAAATCTCCTGTGTCATCCTCACCATGGGCAACAGGATCGCCGAGCTCGACCGGGCGGTGGAATCCGCGCTGACCCAGACCGACGGTGACATCGAGGTGGTCATCGTCGGCAACGGCGCGGACGTGCCGCAGCTGACCACCCAGCCGCTTCCCGGCTCCGCAGCGACGATCAAGACCGTACGGCTGGAGCACAACGCGGGCATCCCCGAGGGGCGCAACCGCGGCGTGCAGGAGTGCTCGGGCGACATCGTCCTGTTCCTCGACGACGACGGCTGGTACGCCAACTCCAAGGTCGCCGCGCACGTCCGCGAGCGGTTCACGCACGAGCCCGACCTCGCCGTGATCAGCTTCCGGGTGATGGATCCCGAGGGCGGCTCGGTGCAGCGGCGGCACGTGCCCCGCCTGCGGGCCGGCGACCCCGAGCGGTCCTCCCCGGTGACGACCTTCCTCGGCGGCGCCTGCGCCATCCGGAAGTCGGCGTTCCTGCAGGTCGGCGGGTTGCCGGAGAAGTTCTTCTACGCCCACGAGGAGACCGACCTCGCCTGGCGCCTGCTGGGCGAGGGCTACCGCATCGAGTACGACGCCGAGACGGTCATGTACCACCCGCTGGTGTTGCCGTCCCGGCACAGTGACTTCTACCGGCTGAACGCCCGCAACCGCGTCTGGCTGGCCCGGCGCAACCTGCCGTGGCCGCTCGCGATGCTCTACCTGCTCAACTGGGTCGTGCTCACGCTCGTACGCGAGCGTTCGATGCCCGCGATCAAGGCGTGGTTCCGCGGCTTCTTCGAAGGGCTGCGCGAGCCGGCGGGCGAGCGCCGTCCCATGGCCTGGCGCACCGCCTGGCGCATGCTCCGCCTCGGCCGCCCGCCCATCGTCTAGCGCGCGGTCTGGACGAGCGGCCGCGGCGAGGGCGCCTCTCGGCGCTCAGCCGAGCGCCGACATGAACGACGCGACGAGACGGGACCGGTCGCCGGGGAGCGTCCGCCCGCCGTGGACCATGAAGGACGTCGTGGAGGCCCGCGCCAGGCCGCGCCCGGCGAACCACGAGATCAACTCCTGGTGACGGTGGTGGAGGTCGATCCTGATCCGGACGTCCGCGTCCCGGGCCAGGTCCGTGACGAGGGCGCGGGCGGTCTCGTCGTCCTCCGCGACGACCGGCCCGACGAACAGTTTGTCACCGCTCCGCCAGGCCGCCCCGTAGCCGATGATCCCGCCGTCCCGCTCGACGACCCGGACCTGCTCGGCGAAGGCGAACAGACGGGCCAGCAGGCGCGATCGGTCGGCCCCGAAGACCTCGACGTCGAGGGCGCACAGCGCGGCCAGGTCCCGCCCGGGCTCGGCGAGCCGTGCGGCGTTCCGGCCGGTGCTCGGCCCGCCGTACGGGTCGTCGCCGGTGTCGAAGCGGCCGACCCGGGCCTCGACCACGCCGACCGTCTCGAAGCCGAGCTTCTCGTAGAGGGGCCGGCCGTACTCCGTCGCGCACAGGAACAGGGTCGCGTCGCCGGCCTCCGCCAGGACGTGGTTCATGAGACGGCGTCCCAGCCCGCGCCCGTTGTAGCGGGAGGCCACCAGCATCATGCCGACCGCGGCCGCCGTCCTGCCGTACCGGGTGAGGACGACGGTCCCCGCCAGGCCGCCGCCGTCCGGGGCGTCGATGCCGAAGCCCTCGCCGTTCTCCAGCAGGAGCCGCCACTTGCGCTCCTCCCGCGGCCAGGAGCGGTCCTGCGCCAGGTCGAGGCAGTGGGGCAGGTCGCCGAGGCCGAGGCGGCGGACGGGCGGGGAGGACGGGTCTGCGGGCTTCATGGGCACCTTTCTCTTGGCGGCCCTCCGACGGTAGCGCCCCCGGCATCCCGGCCTGTGGCGGAGCGCGGAGCGTCTTCATCTATTTCCCTCCGGCCCCCGCCCCGGCTCACGTCGTCGGCGGCGGTGACGCTCTCCGGAAACCGTGGTCAGGCGCAAACTGTAAGATTTCGGGCGTTTGTTCTACCTGATCTGCTGGGGTGTGGGATTGCCCGTTTTCCATCGCGAACGGCTCCGCGTCTTCGTCGACTCACCTGTCTTCCACCGTGCGGTCATCGCCGTCATCGCGCTGAACGGGATCGCGCTCGGGCTGGAGACCTCGCCCGAGCTGGCCGAACGCCACGCCACGGCCTTCCTCGTGATCGACCGGGTCATCCTCGCCGTCTTCGTCGTCGAGATCCTCATGCGGATCGTCGCGCACGGCAAGGCGTTCTTCCGTGACCCCTGGAGCTGGTTCGACCTGATCATCGTTGCCGTCGCTCTCGTGCCGGCCTCCGAGTCGTTGTCGATCCTGCGGCTCTTCCGGTTCCTGCGCGTCCTGCGGCTGATCTCCGTGGTGCCGGGCATGCGGCGGGTGGTCTCGGCGCTGTTCGCCGCGATTCCGGGACTGGCCTCGGCCGTGGTCCTCCTGCTGCTGTCGCTCTACATGGCGTCCGTGATCGGCGAACAACTCTTCCGCGAAGCGGCCCCGCAGTACTTCGGAGATCTCGGGCGGTCGCTGTTCACGATGTTCACGGTGCTCACGGTCGAGAACTGGCCGCAGGTGGCCGAGGACGTGATGGCCAAGGAGCCGCTGGCGTGGATCTTCTTCGCCACGTTCATCGTGATCACGGCGTTCTTCGTACTCAACCTGCTCATCGGTGTGATCGTTTCCGCGATGGAGGCCGAGGTCAACGCCCAGCGGTGGAAGGAGGACCAGGCGTTGGAACTGGAGCAGCACACCGCGGTGATGAACGAGATCAGGGCGCTGAGCGAGAAGGTCGACCGGCTGGCGGCCAGCCTGCCGGTGCCCGTGGACGCCCGTCGCGCAGGCTCTGACGCCCCCTCGGAATCGGACCGCTGCTCCTGCCGCCACGATCCGTGAAGCCGGGCACCACTCCTGGGACGAGCGCCGCCGCGTGGCTCTCGGTCACGCGTCCCAGGTGACCGGGAGGCTCTTCACCCCGTAGATGTCCGCGGTCTCCGGGCGCAGGCTGACCTCTTCAGCCGGTACGGCCAGGCGCAGCGTGGGGAAGCGGTTGAGCAGCGCGGGGAACGCCACCCGCATCTCGACGCGGGCCAGCTGCTGGCCCAGGCACTGGTGGATGCCGTGGCCGAAGGCCAGGTGCCCGCCGTCCTGCCTCCGAAGGTCGAGCATGTGGGGATCGGTGAAGCGCTCGGGGTCGCGGTTGGCGGTGCTGTACGACAGGATGACCGCCGTGCCGGCCTCGATGGTCTGGCCGCCCAGCTCGACGTCCTCCAGCGCGGTCCTCATGAACGTCTTGGCGACGCTCAGATACCGCAGCAGCTCCTCCACGGCCCGGTCGGTGAGCGCGGGATCGGCGCGCAGCGCCGCCAGCTGCTCCGGGTTGCGCAGCAGCGCGAAGGTGCCCAGCGCCAGCATGTTCGCGGTGGTGTCGAACCCGGCCGCCAGCAGGATCAGGCTCATCCCCCTCAGCTCCTCATCGGTCAGGTCGCTGTCGGTGAGGTCGCTGAGCACGTCGTCGGTGGGGTTCGCGCGCTTGGCGGCCACCAGCTCCGCGAGGTAGTGCTGGGTCGCGGTGTAGGCCGCTATCAGGTCCTCGTCGCTGGTCTCCCCGCCGAGGAACGTGTCGATCTGGTCCTGGAAGCGGCCCCGGTCCTCGTACGGCACCCCCAGCAGCTCACAGATCACGATGGAGGGAATGGGCTTGGCGAACGCGGTCACCAGGTCCGCCGGCGGCCCGGCCTTCTCCATCGCGTCCAGGTGGTCGGCGGTGATCTGCTCGATGCGCTCGGTGAGCTGCCGCATCCGCCGTACGGTGAACTTGCCCACCAGCGGTTTGCGGTAGCGCCCGTGCTGCGGCTCGTCCATGAGGAGGAACTCGCCGGGAGGCGCGGGAGGAACCTCCACGCCGGTGTAGTCGATGGACGGGTGGTGGATCATGAGTTCCTTGCGCGAGCTGAACCGCGAGTCGGCCAGCACCGACCGGACCAGGTCGTATCCGGTGATCAGCCAGCCCTGGTGCCCGTCGGGGAAGGGGTAGCGGCTGATGGGGCCGTGCCGGCGGGCGTCGATCAGCTCCGCCGGCGGGTCGAAGGGGCAGCCGGGCTGACGTGCCGTCGGCAGGGTGGTGACGGTGTGGACCATGGTCATTCCTCTTGTCGGCCTGGGTTTCTCTTGCGAGAGTGCGTGTTCCCACCATGGCCGACCGCCCTGATACCGGGCCGGGGGCCGGGGGGGGACCCGGGGCGCACCCGCC
>NZ_JADBGC010000003.1:219886-466361 GCF_014892245.1 Microbispora sitophila
TGGAGGCGGCCGGCGCCCAGGCGGTGCTGTGCGACCTGGAGCGGACCACGGCGGCGGAGGTGGCCGAGATCCTGCTGGGAGCAGGCGCCGTCGTCTTCGCGGCCGGGGCGGGGGAGGGCTCCGCGATCGTGGACGCCATGAACGGTTCAGCCATAGCGGCCTCGGGGCTGCGGAAGGCATATAAAGACAAGATCGTGCTCGACGGCGTCGACCTGGATGTCCGGACCGGAACGATCTTCGCTCTGCTCGGACCCAACGGCGCCGGCAAGACCACGACGGTGAACGTGCTGACCACGCTGCTGACCCCAGACGCCGGCCAGGTGGTCGTCGCCGGGCACGACGTGGTCACGGAAACCAAGGCGGTGCGCGCGGCGATCGGGGTCACCGGGCAGTTCGCCGCGGTGGACGACCTGCTCACCGGCGAGGAGAACCTGCTGATGATGGCGGATCTCCTGCACCTGCCCAAGGCGGAGGGCAGGCGGATCGCCGGCCGGCTGCTCGACCGGTTCGATCTGGCCGAAGCGGCGGGCAAACCGGCGGCGTCCTACTCCGGCGGCATGCGCCGCAAGCTGGACCTCGCCATGACGCTGGTAGGGGAGCCGCAGATCATCTTCCTGGACGAGCCCACGACGGGACTCGATCCACGCAGCCGCCGCACCATGTGGGAGATCATCCGGGAACTGGTCGCCGGCGGTACGACCGTCTTCCTCACCACCCAGTATCTGGAGGAGGCCGACGAGCTCGCCGACCGCATCGCCGTGCTCGATCAGGGCCGGCTGGTCGCGGAGGGCACCGCCGACGAGCTCAAGCGCCGGGTCCCCGGCAGCCATGTCCGGCTGCGGTTCACCGGCAGGCACGAACTCGACGCCGCGGCACGCATCCTGCCCGGGTCCACGAGGGACGACGAAGAGCTGACCTTGCGTGTGCCCGGCGACGGCGGGGTGAGGTCGTTGCGCGCGCTGCTCGATCGGCTCGATCGGCATTCCATCGACGTCGAGGAACTGTCGGTGCACACACCGGACCTGGATGACGTCTTCCTCGCCCTTACCGGCAACGCGAACAAGGAGGTCAGTGCACGATGAACGTCATCGCGGATTCCGGGACCATGCTGCGGCGCAACTTCCGGCACACGATGCGAAATCCGATGGCGCTGTTCAACGGCGTCGTCATGCCGGTCTTTCTGATGTTCCTGATGGTCTACGTGTTCGGCGACGCGTTCAGCGTCGGCGTCGACTACGCCGACTACGCGACGCCGGGGTTGATGCTGACGACGATCTGCTACGGCATCGGCGCCACCGCGATCGCGGTGAACTCCGATATGACGACCGGATTCATCAACCGGCTTCGCGTCATGGACGTGTCCCGGGCCGCGGTGCTGAACGCGCACGTGATCGTGACCATGCTGCGAAGCCTGGTGGCCATCGCGTTCGTCACCGGGGTCGCGTTCCTGATGGGATTCCGGCCGTCGGCGAGTTTCGCGGAATGGCTCGGCGTGATCGGCATCGTCGTGCTGACGGTGTTCGCGATCGGCTGGCTGACCGTCGCGTTCGGCCTCGCGGCGAAAACGCCGGAAAGCGCGGGCCTCGCCGCTGTCCCGCTGATGCTCCTTCCCTTCCTGAGCAGCGCGTTCGTGCCGGCCGACAAGATGGGTCCCGGTGCGCGGCAATTCGCCGAATACCAGCCGTTCACCCCGATCATCGAAACCCTGCGCGGGTTGCTGACCGGCGCGCCGTCGGCGGGCTCGGCCATCACGGCGATCGCCTGGTGCGCGGGGCTGGCGTTGATCGGCTACCTGTGGGCGCGCGCGTCGTTCAAGAAGCGAGCGTGATCTCGGCCAGCTCGCGCCAATCCCGCCGCCGACCGTCGCGGATCGCCTCGGTGAAAACGGATTCACCGAGGCGGTTCCGCGTCTCCGCGGTGATCCGGGAAACGTCCGGGTGCGACCGATTCGGCGTGCCGCGCACGCCGTCGCTCGCCGCGAGCAGTCGCACGGCCTGCTCGTGGTCTCCCTGGCGCAGCGCGAGATCCGCGATGCCGACCAGCACCTCGGCGACCGTCGGCGGATGCTCGTACTTCATGACCGCGCGGAGCGCCTCGGCCCGATACGCGCGGGCCTTGTCGAGGTCCTCGGTGAGGTAGCCGTACAGGTCCATGATCGCGGCCCGGACGGAGTCGCCCCTTTCCGCGTCCTCCAGCACCGCACGCACCGTCGCCAGGTGCTCGTGTGCCTTGTCCGGCTCGCCGCGCCAGCGCGCCAGCTGTGCCTGCACGAGCGCCAGCTCGGCAAGCGAGTCCGGCCAGCCGATCCCGCCCGCGCACCGCTGCGCTTCCGCCATGGCGGAAGCGCTGGACCGCTCGTCGCCGAGCAGCCAGTACAGCTGAGCCTGCCGCGCCCGCAGGCCGACCACGTCCTCGGTCCCGCCCACCTCGGTCAGCGCCACGATCGCCTCTTCGAAGTGCTCACACGCTCGTGCCAACTCGCCGCGCATGGCGAGCCGATCGGCCAGGAAGGTCAGCGCCAGCGAGATCCCCATCCGCTCACCCAGCGTGCGGAACTCGGCGAGGGCGACTTCGGCGTCGGTGTCCACGTCGGTCTCGTCGCCGCCGAGCGTGAGCCGCAGCCGGCCACGGGCGAGCCTGGCCTGCGCGCGCACCCACGGATCGTCGTCGGCGATGAGCGGCTCGAACGCGGGCAGGAACTCCGCCGGGCCCTCCAGCATCCGCTCAAGCACCCCGACGAACCCGAGCAGCGGGTGGCTATACCCGCTGCGCTGAGCGAGCCGGTGCGCCTCGTGGATCCACTCCCGCGCCTGATACTGATCGCCGCCGACCCCGGCGGTCACGAACATCGTCACGATGAGGTACGCCATCGCTCGCACCTCATCGGGCACCTCACCGTCCAGCGAGGCCGCCGCGATGCTCAACTCGGTGCCCTCGGCCCTGTGCCCGCTCAGGTACCAGTACCAGCCCGCGGCCCCGACCAGCCGCATCGCCTCTTCGGCCCATCCCTCGGCGATCGCCCCGCGCAGCGCCGCATTGATGTTGTCGTGCTCGGCCTCGAGCCTGGCCAGCCAGTCCAACTGCTCGGCCCGGCGCAGGTGCGGATCGGCCGTCTCGGCCAGTTCGGTGAAGTAGGCGAGGTGCGCCCGGCGCGCCTGCTCGGTCTCCCCGGCTTCGGCGAGCCGATGCGCCGCGTACTCCCTGATGGTGTCGAGCATCCGGTAGCGCGGCGTGCCCTCGCCGTCGGCGAGCAGCAGCGACTTCTCGATCAACGCGGTCAGCAGGTCGAGCACCTGCGCCCCGGCGAACGCCTCGTCCCCGCACACCCGTTCGGCCGCTTCCAGACTCGCCCCGCCGGAGAACACCGAGAGCCGCCGCAGCACGCGACGTTCGGCCTCGGTCAGCAGATCCCAGCTCCAGTCCACGACCGCGCGCAGCGTCTTGTGCCGAGGGAGCGCCGTACGGCTGCCGCTGGTCAGGAGGTGGAATCGGTCATCGAGCCGGCGTGCCAGCTGATCGACGGACATGGTGCGCAGCCGTGCCGCGGCCAGTTCGATCGCCAGCGGAATCCCGTCGAGCGACCGGCATATCCGCGCCATGGCCGACAAGGTGTGCGCGTCGGAGCCGATGTCCTTGCGCACCAGACCCGCGCGGTCCCGCAGCAGCCGCACGGCGGGCGAGGACCCGGCCTCGGAGGGATCCGCTCCCTTCGCGGGCAGCGCGAGCGGCTCGACCTGCCACAGCACCTCCCCGGTGATACCGAGCGGTTCCCTGCTCGTGGCCAGAATCCGCAGCCTCCGGCACTCTCCCAGAAGCCGGTCCGCGAAAGCCGCGGCCTCCTCGATCACGTGTTCGCAGTTGTCCAGGATCAGCAGGATCGCGCGCTCCCGGACCGCGGCGATGAGCTGATCCATCGGTTCCCCACCCCGGGCGGCGCCGAGCAGCGCCTGGTCACGCAGGCCGATCGAGGTGAGGGCGGCCTGTGCCAGCTCACCGCCTGCCCGCACCGAGGCCAGTTCGACCAGCCACGCCCCGTCCGGCAGCTCGGCGAGCATCGTCCGCGCGGTCTCCGTGGCCAGCCTCGTCTTCCCGGAGCCACCCGCCCCGATCAAGGTGACCAGCCGGTGCGTGATGGCCAGCCCGGCGACCGCGGAGATGTCGTCGTCCTTGCCGACGAAACTCGTCAGCTCGGCGCGCAGGTTCGTCCTGCCGTTCTCCGCCCGCTCGCCCAGCTCGCCCCGCAGCAACGCGGTGTGCAGCGCGGAGAGCTCGGCAGACGGATCGGCGCCCAACTCCTCGGCGAGCCGCTCGCGCGTCCGCTGGTACACGGTCAACGCCTCAGCCGTACGCCCCGCTTCGGCGAGCGCCCGCATCAAGGCCGCCACGAACCCTTCCCGCAGCGGGTACGCGGCGACCAGCTCGGTCAGCTCGGAGACCAGCTCCGAGCCGCGGCCGAGGCGGATATCGGCATCCACCCGATCCCCGAGCGCGGCGACGTGGAGTTCGTCCAGGCGCGCGACCGCGGCGTCGAACGCGTCGCTGTCTCGCAGTGCGATGTCCGCCATGGCCGTACCGCGCCACAGTGCCAGGGCCGACCGCAGCAGATCGGCCCTGGCCGCGGGCTCGGCGGTGCGGGCCTGACCGACCAGGTGCTCGAACCGGCACACGTCCACGGCATCGGGAGCCACGGCCAGCCGATAGCCGCCGGAATCCGCCTCGATCGCACCGTCCGGCAACACCCTGCGCAGCCTGGACACCAGCGCCTGCAGCGCATTCACTTCGTCCGCGGGCGGCCGTTGCCCCCAGATCCAGTCCACCAGCCTCGCACGCGTGACGATCCGGCCGGGTTCGAGGGCGAGCGCGGCGAGCAGCGCGCGCAGCCGGACCCCGGGAACCTCCACCAGGGCGCCATCGCCGTTCCGGACCTCGAACGGCCCGAGCAATCCGACTCGCACATCAGCGATTGTCCCGCACACCCGTAATCGACCGAACCGTGGCAAAGACGACCAAGGGTCACAGCCCGATGCGTACGAACGTACACTTGCGGTCGCGGTGGGCTATTTCGCAGGTGACCCCCGTACGAACCGCGAGCGGATGCTCGCCGGTGAGCTCTACATCGCCGACGACCCCGAGAGCGCCAGGCGCGCACAGCGCGCGGCGCGGCTGGCGGACGCGTACCATCGCGCCGCGCTCGCCGACGAGAGCGCCGCCCGATCGATCCTGACCGAGCTGGTGGGGAGCCTGGGCGAGGGAGCGGTCGTCAGGCCGCCGCTGTACGTCGACTACGGCGAGAACATCACCATCGGGGCCCGCACCTTCGTCAACTACAACCTGACCGCGCTCGACGTCGCAGCGATCACGATCGGCGAGGACTGCCAGATCGGCCCGAACGTGCAACTTCTCACCCCGACGCACCCGATCGAACCCGAGCCTCGCAGGGCGAAGCCGGAAGCCGCGGAACCCATCACGATCGGTGACAACGTCTGGATCGGCGGCGGCGCGATCATCCTGCCGGGCGTGACCATCGGCGAGAACAGCGTGATCGGGGCCGGCGCGGTCGTCACCAAGGACGTCGGCGCGAACGTCGTCGCGGTCGGCAACCCGGCGCGGGTGATACGGCGGCTGTGATGACCCGCCGTTACGACCCGGAGCGCCGGGACCGCATCATCGACGCCGCGATCGACTGCATCGCCGAGGACGGGGTCGCCGGGACCTCCCACCGGAAGGTGGCCGCCCGGGCCGGCGTTCCGCTCGGGTCCATGACCTACCACTTCGAGAACATGGACGACCTGCTCGTCGAGGCGTTCACCCGCTTCGCGGCGAGCATCGGCGACGCGTTCGAGCGACGCCTGGCCGCCGCCCGGGACCGGGACGCCGCGGTCGAGGCGATCGTCGCGCTGATCCACGGGGACCTGCAGCGGTCCCGGCGCGAGCACGTGCTGACGTACGAGCTGTACACCCTCGCCGCGCGCAGAGCCGCCTTCCGGTCGATCACCCACAGGTGGATGCGCGAGAGCCGCCGCGCCCTCGAACGGCACTTCGCCCCCGACACCGCCCGAGCGCTCGACGCCTACGTCGAAGGCGCGGCACTGCACATCGCACTCCACCCGGACCCGCAGCCGCCGGCCCTGACACGAGCCGCCGTCGCCCGTCTCGCGTCCGGCGGCTGAGCGTGATCACGCCGCGTCAGCGGATCGCGTGGCGGGCGGTACGGACGGCCAGGGCGGCGCAGAGCAGGGCCGCGGCGAGGCAGGCCACGACGAGCGGGGACGGCCCGGCGGGCAGCCCGTCCGTACGGACCGCGCCCATGTAGTCGACGGCCGCCGTGCCGTTGACGGCGAGATACCACAGGCCGAGGTAGACGACCTGGAAGACCCGGTGCGTACGGCAGGCCACGCCGAGCGCCAGGGCGAGCGAGGGCACCAGGAGCGTGCCGCCCGCCCACGACCCCACTCCGGGCCAGTCGGCGGCGACCGCCATGCGGACGAGGGGCCCAACGCCGGTCGCGGCCGTGAGGACGACCCCGGCCGCCCACTCCGCGACCAGCCCGCGCCAGGGCGCGGGATAGGCGCCGAGCAGCCCTTCCACGCCGTACTCCACCCGCTGGGTTCCCAGCCGCGACCAGATCAGCACCGGCCATATCCAGGCGAGCGGGAGCACGGTCGCGGGTTCCGGCGTGGCGAAGGCGGCCGCCGTCACCCCGGCGGCCACGAGCCACCACCAGCGCGAGACGCCCTGCAGGAGGATGCGCAGCTCGCCGGAGAGAAGCCGCCGCGACGCCCGGCCCGGACGCGGCGCGACCCCCGGCACGGTCGAAGGCGTGACCGGGGACGTGGTCCGGAAGGCCGGTCGCCCGCTGTCGGCGGTGACGCCAGGCTCGTACGGCGCGACGGCCGGGGCGGTGAGACGGCGCGCCGGGTCGAACCGGGCGAACCAGAGGCACGGCAGCAGCGCCAGGACGAGCGCCGGCAGGAGGACGAGGAGACGGCTGCCGAGGAACGCGCCGGTGACGGAGAAGCCGTCCCACTGGAAGGTGCGCAGCGGCCTGGCGACGGAGGTCAGGCCGAGGCTGAACTCCCGGCCGTGCACGTCGACGCCCTGCGCGGCGAGGGCGGCGCGCATCGAGTCGGCGGCCTGGTGCACTCCGAGCCCGCCGAGGGGCGCCTTCGGCGACTGGCCGCCGATGAGGAGGACCAGGGAGACGACGAACCAGACGACGTTCCCCACGCCGCCCCGCAGCAGCGGCACGGTTTCGAACAGCACCGCGGCCGCCGCCGTCAGCGCCAGCGGAGGAAGCGTGATCGTCGCGAAGGGCAAGAGGAGCGCCACCGGGTCCACGGCCCCGGACTCGCCGCGGGCGAGCTGCATGATCGGCGCGGTCGCCGCGAGCACGCCCGCCATCGAGGCGAGCACCAGGAAGTCGCTGAGGAACTTCCCCAGCAGGTATGCCGGCGTACGCAGTGGCGTGGCGGCGACGAGCTGGCCCACGCGGGTGCGCTCGTCCCGGCCGATCGCGTCGCGTACCAGGTAGAACCCGCCCATCGTGAGCCAGAGGGCACCGGCGAGCGCGGTCGCCGTCCCGACCCAGGCGCTGGTGTAGACGCCGCGGTAGCCCCCGACGTCCAGGATCACCCATCCCGAGTCGGCGGGCGGGACGGCCAGCCGGGCCAGGCCGACCGCCGCCAGCAGGAACAGCGCGTACGCGGGCCGCCGCACCCGCTCCCGGAAGTCGGCGACGGCGAGCGCGATCGTCGCCCGCGCCGTGACCCGTGCCGTCATCGGGCCGCCTCCCGGACGCCGCCGCCCACCACGGCGAGGTACAGGTCCTCCAGGTCGGGGGGCACCCGTACGGCGCCGGCGGCCGGCGGCGTGTCCGACAGGAGCCGCAGACGGACCCCGTCCACCGTGCGGATCACGCGGCTGGCCGGGTGGCGCTCCCGCAGGACGGCGGCCTCGGACGGATCGGCGACCGTCTCCCAGACGTGGCCGTCGACCTCGCTGAGCAGCGCCTCGGGGGTGCCGCGCCGCAGCAGCCGTCCCCCGGCCACGACGGCGACGTCGGACGCGACGGACTCGATGTCGGACACGATGTGCGTGGACAGCAGGACCACCCGGTCTTCCGCCAGGTCGCCGAGCATGGCGCGGAACCGCACCCGCTCCTCGGGGTCGAGCCCCGCCGTCGGCTCGTCCACGATCAGCACCCTCGGGTCGGCCAGCAGGGCCTGGGCGATGCCGACCCGGCGCAGCATGCCGCCGGAGTACTTGCCGAGCGGCGTCCGGACCGCCTCCGTGAGGTTGACCAGTTCGAGCAGTTCGTCGACGCGCGCACGCGTCGCACGCGCGGCCAGCCCCTTCAGGGCGGCGAGATAGGAGAGGAACTCCCGCGCGGTCAGGTGCGGGTAGACGCCGAAGTCCTGCGGGAGGTAGCCGAGAACCCCGCGCAGCGCGCCGGGCCGGGACACCACGTCGGTCCCGTCGAACAGGACCCTGCCGCCCGTCGGCCGGGTGACCGTCGCGCAGATCCGCATCAGCGTCGACTTCCCCGCTCCGTTCGGGCCGAGCAGGCCGAGCAGTCCCGCGCCGCACCGCAGGGTGACGCCGTCGACCGCGCGCTTGCCGCCCTTGTAGGTCTTGGTGACGTCCACCAGTTCGAGGACCGGAGTTTCGATCATCTCGTCACCTCACTCGGGCAGGCCGCGCAGATCGGTCGTGCGGCCGTCGCGCAGCACTTTGACCTCGCGGGGCACCTCGACGCGGAACCGGGCCGAGCAGTCGGCCCACCCGGAGCATCCGGCGTTGAGGTCGAGCGTGTTCCCTTCGAGGGTCTGGCTGGAATGCGGGTTCGTGCCGTGCACGTCGAACCACAGGGTGACCTTGATGTCCTTCCTGTCCGTCGCGACGAGGTCGGTCGGGGTGTCGTGCGCCCGCACGTCGAGCGTCCTGCCGCCGAACGAGAAGGTCTGGGACACCGGTGTGGCCTTCGACGCGTCTGAACAGCCGCTCAGAACCGAGCCGCTCAGAACCGCCGCCGCGAGCACCGTCAAGGCGCACCACACCGTCTTGCGCGTAGTCATTCGGATCCTCCGGATAAGCCGTCCCGAGCAGGATCCGACGTGGGCGGCCGGGCCGGCATCTGCCGTTCGGCAGATATCGGGGACCCGATCAGCGGCCGGCGCGGCTCCTGGCACTGTGGCTCCTGGCACTCTGCGAAACGGGGAGGAGGGCGACGACCTGCCACCCCTCCGCCTGGCGGCCGGCGTGGAGCACGCCCCCGAGCGCCTTCACTCGCTCGGCCAGGCCGACCAGGCCGGTGCCTCCGCCGTGCCGGTCGTCTCCCGCGAGGCCGGTCGGAGAGGTTCCGCCGCCGTCGTCGGTGACGGACACCCGCAGGGCCGGGCCGTCGGCCGCGCCAGCCGGGGCGACCGCGACCACCACGCGGGTCGCGGCGGAGGCGTGCCGCCGCACGTTGGTCAGCGCCTCGAGCACGACGGCGTACACGGTGCTCCCGATCTCCGGCGTCACGGGGAGGGCGAGGTCGCCGGGCATGTCGAGCCTGGCCGGGATTCCTCCGGTGGCCGAGAAACGGCCGACCAGGTCGGGCAGGTCGGCCAGGCCGTAGACTCGGGTCGGCGGCGGCTCCTCCGCCACTCGCTCGTCCGGATCGCGCAGCGCGCTCACCATGTGGTCCATGGACGCCAGCGCACGCAGCCCCGCCTCCTCGACGCGTACGGCGAGCTCACGCGCCTGACGCGGATCGAGCTCGCCGAGCTGGGCCGCCTGGGCCTCCAGGACGATCCCGGTGACCTCGTGGGCGACGAAGTCGTGCAGGTCGCGGGCCGTATCCAGCCGCTGGGCCCGCCGCGCGTCCGCCACCGCGCGCACCCGCCGGTCGTCCAGGGACCTGAGGTACAGCGCGACGGCGGCCACGGTGACCACCGCGAAGAACGACAGGAGGCAGGCGATGACCGACGCGTCCGCCGTCGGGCGGGGCATGCGCAGCGTCAGCCGCAACGGCAGCGCGACGGCCGCCGCGATCCCGAGCGCCGTCCCGATGACCGCCGCCTGCCGCCCCGGCAGCCGCCGTACGACCCGTCCGAACAGGAGCAGCAGTGCGCCCATCTCGACGGGCAGCCACAGCCCGGCGAACTGGTGCCGCCCCTGGTAGACGAACGTGACGGCGTAGGAGACCAGCGCGACGACGCTCGCCGCCGTGGCGAGGCCGACCCGCCGGTGCGGCCGGCGCGTCAGCGCGACGGCGACGGCCAGGGTGGCGGACAGGGCGACGACGAGCGCGTGCGGGGGAGCGAGGATCGCCGGCGTCGGCACCATCGCCACGATCACGACGCACAGGAAGGCGCGGACCCGGGACCTCGTCATGCCACCGAGGGTACGCACGCGGCGGGGACCTTCACCGCACCCCGTTCATCGCACCCTGTTCATCGGACCCCGGCGTACCCCAGCTCCCAGGCGCGTACGGCGATGCCGACCCGGTTGCGCACGCCGAGCTTGCGCTGGATGCTCGCCACGTGGGTCTTGACCGTGCCCGGCGAGATGAACAGCTCGGCGGCGATGTCGGCGTTGGTCTTCCCCTCGGCCACCTGGCCGGCGATCTCGATCTCGCGCTCGGTCAGCGGCTCGGACGGCGGCGTGTGCCGGGGACCGTCGCCCGTGACGTGCCTGAGCAGCCGCACCGTGACGGAGGGGCTGATCAGGGTGTCGCCCGCCACGGCGGCCCGGACCGCCTCGACCAGGAGCGCGGGGCCCGAGCGCTTGACCAGGAACCCGGACGCGCCGTGCCGCAGGGCCGGGTAGACGTACTCGTCCAGGTCGAAGGTCGTCACGACCACGACCTTCGTCGGGACCGCCGCGCCGGGGCCGGCGAGGGCCCGGGTCACCTCGATCCCGTCCATCCTGGGCATGCGGATGTCGACGAGCGCCACATCCGGCTGGAACCGCCGGGCCATCTCCACCGCCGCCACTCCGTCGGCGGCCTCGCAGACGACCTGGATGTCCGGCTGGCTCTCCAGGATGCGGCGCAGGCCCCGCCGCACCATCTCCTGGTCGTCGGCGATCAGGACGCGAATGGTCACGCGCCGATTCTTCCAGCCCCGCCGGGAGCGGCCCGCGGTGGCGTCACGCCCGTCCCGGCTCCTCGAACGCCATCGACACGTGCTCGGCGGTGGCCGTCATCAGGGCTCGCCGGGGCAGGCCGAGCTCGCTCAGCTCCTTGGCGATCGGATGGTTGCCGAGGCGGATGAGCGCGCCGCCGGGCCGCCAGCGGATCCCCCGGGCGCGGACCGTCCAGGGGATGCGGCGGGTGACCCCGTCCAGGTGGGCGTAGGCGTCCGGCACGGGCAGCGCCTCGCCGAGCAGCGGCGCGGGCGTCGCCGGGATGCCGGGCCTGATCAGCAGGTCGACGACCATCCGGCCGTCCCTGCGCAGCAGACACCGCTTGTACGGCGAGCCGAGCCGCAGATCCACGTCGGCCAACTCCTTGGGGAAGCCCCAGATGGTCCGACCGGCCTCCAGCGTGAACGCCTGGTCGACCGGCAGCCAGTGGACGAAGGCGCCCGACCCCGCCCCGCGCAGGTCCTTCAGCCCGGCCAGCGGTCCGCGCCTCGGCGGGGGACCCGCGTCGACCGGCCGTACGAGGAAGGTGACGCCGAACTCGTTGTAGGAGCCCAGGTCGGAATCGTGATAACGGACGAACACCAGCGAGCACAGGGCCTTGCCCGGCAGGACCTCGGTGACGTCCATCCCGGAGTACGCGAGGACCGCGCGGGCGGCGTCCGCCCGCACCGGGTAGGCGGCGAGGCAGACCGACGCGTCGCGGACCTCCACCGGCGTCTCGACCCTGCGACCCTGGACGACATGGCTTGCCATGCTCCCAGTACAGCAAAGCCCGGCGGCCGGGCGACAGCCGTACGGCGGCAAGGTTGTCCCAGTCCTGTTTCCGGCGGGTGTCGATATCCGGGGCGGCCGTTCGTGTAGAGGGTGAACGGGCCCGCGCCGGGCGGGCCTCGCAGAGGAGGTGTACGAGACCATGAGGCACTATCTGCTCAGCATCCAGCAGCCCGACGGCGGGACGCCCCCGCCGGAGGTCCTGGAACCGATCATGCGCGACCTGGCGGTCCTCAACGAGGAACTGCGCGCCGCGGGGGCGTGGGTCTTCTCCGGCGGACTGCACGATCCGGGCACGTCGACGGTGGTGCGGGTGCGCGACGGCGAGGAACTCGTCACCGACGGTCCGTACACGGAGGGCAAGGAGCACGTCGGCGGGCTGACCATCATCAAAGCGCCGGACCTCGACGCGGCGCTGGAGTGGGGTCGCAGGCTCGCCCGTGCGACCACGCTCCCGGTGGAGGTGCGCCCCTTCGCGGGCGTCGTGGAGGGCGATGACGACCGGGAGTAGGGCCCCCGACGTCGAGCGGGTGTTCCGCGAGGAGTACGGCCGGGCCGTCGCGGTCTTGGTCCGCCACTTCGGCGACATCGACGTCGCCGAGGAGGCGGTCCAGGACGCGTTCGCCGAGGCGGTGCGGCGCTGGCCGCGCGACGGGACGCCGCCCAGCCCGGCCGGCTGGATCATCACGACCGCCCGCAACCGGGTGATCGACCGCCACCGGCGGGAGTCCCTGCGTGCGGACAGGCACGCGCGGGCGGTCCTGCTGCACGCCCCCGACGACGCTGACGACGGCCCGGCAGAGGAGGGTCCCGTGCACGACGACCGGCTCCGTCTGATCTTCACCTGCTGCCACCCCGCGCTCGCCCCGGCCGCCCGGGTCGCGCTGACGCTGCGCCTGCTCGGCGGCCTCACCACGGCCGAGATCGCGCGGGCGTTCCTGGTCCCCGAGCCGACCATGGCCCAGCGGCTGGTCCGGGCCAAGGCCAAGATCCGCGACGCGGGGATCCCGTACCGCGTCCCGCGGGAGGCCGACCTGCCGGACCGCCTCCGGGCCGTGCTCGCCGTCGTCTACCTGATCTTCAACGAGGGACACACGGCGAGCGCGGGCGACCGGCTGGCCCGCGAGGACCTGTGCGCGGAGGCCGTCAGGCTCGGCCGCCTGCTGGCCGCGCTGATGCCCGACGAGCCGGAGGTCATGGGGCTGCTCGCGCTCATGCTGCTCGTCCACGCGCGGCGCGACGCCCGCACCACCCCGGCCGGCGACCTCGTGCCGCTGCCCGAGCAGGACCGCTGCCGGTGGGACCGCGCACTCGTCGCCGAGGGCCAGGACATCGTGCGGGCGTGCCTGCGGCGCGACCGGCCGGGGCCGTACCAGATCCAGGCGGCGATCAACGCCGTCCACGCCGACGCGCCGATCGCCGCCGTCACGGACTGGCGGCAGATCCTGAGCCTGTACGACCACCTGCTCGCCCTCGCCCCGAGTCCGGTCGTCGCGCTCAACCGGGCTGTCGCGGTGGCCGAGGTGGACGGGCCGGAGGCCGCGCTCGCTCTCGTGGCCGCGCTCGATCTGGACGGCTACTACCTGTTCCACGCCGTCAGAGCCGACCTGCTGCGGCGGCTCGGCCGGGCCGGGGAGGCCGCGCGGGCGTACGAGGCGGCGATCGCCCGCACCCGCAACGCCTCCGAGCGGGCCTTCCTCGACCGGCGCCTGCGTCAGGTCCGGGAGTTGAGGTAGAGCAGGACGGCCAGCACGCGGCGGTGGTCCTCCTCCGAGCCGGGCAGGCCGAGCTTGGCGAGGATCGAGCTGACGTGGGTCTCCACCGTCCGGTCGGTCAGGTAGAGCCGCCGGGCGATGCCGACGTTCGTACGGCCCTCGGCCATCAGCGCCAGCACCTCCCGCTCCCGGGCGCTGAGCGACGCGAGGGGGGCGGCGGCCCGGTGTACGCCGATGAGACGCGAGACGACCTCGGGGTCGAGCGCGGAGCCGCCCGCCGCCACCCGGCGCAGCGTGTCGAGGAAGTCGTCCACGTCGAAGACCCGGTCCTTGAGCAGGTAGCCGAACCCGCCGCGGGACACCAGGTCGACGGAGTGCCGGGTCTCGACGTGCTGGGAGAGCAGGACGATGCCGAGGCCCGGGTGGGCGTCGCGGATCCGCCGGGCCGCCCGCGCGCCGTCGTCGGTGTGGTCGGGCGGCATCCGGATGTCCGCGATGACCAGGTCGGGATCGGTGGCGTCCACGGCGGCGACCAGCCCGGGGGCGTCCTGGGCCTTGGCCACGACCTCGTGCCCGGCGTCGGCGAGCAGCCGGGCCAGCCCCTCCCTGAACAGGGCGGAGTCCTCACCGATCACGACGCGCACGGCAGCACCGCCTCCACTGTCGTCCCGCCGCCCTCCGGGCTGGACAGCCGCAGCGCGCCGCCCGACGCGCGGACCCGGTCGGCCAGGCCCGCCAGCCCGGCGCCCGGCCGCATCTCGGCGCCGCCCCGCCCGTCGTCGCTGATCCGCACGGTGACCCGGTCGCCGGTCCGGCTGACGCGGACGCCGATGGCGGCGGGGCCGGCGTGCTTGACGGCGTTCGTCATCGCCTCACTCGCCACGTAGTAGGCGGTCATCGCCACATCGTCGGGCAGGTCGTCGGCCGACACGTCGAGCGCCACGGGCACCGGAATCTTGCCCGCCAGCGTGACCAGCGCGTTGCCGAGACCGTCGTCCAGGCTGCTCGGCCGCAGGCCGTGCGCGATCTGCCGCAGCTCGGTGACCGCGACGGCCAGTTCGGCCACCCACTCGTCCAGCAGGGCGCCGACGTCGGCCGAGCCGTCGCCGAGGTGGCGCTGGGCGAGCCGGATCGCCATGCCGAGGGACACCAGGCGCTGCTGGGCCCCGTCGTGCAGGTCGCGTTCGAGCCGCCGCCGCTCCTCGTAACCGGCGTGCAGCAGCCGGGTGCGGCTGGCCTCGGCCTCGTCGAGCGCCCGGCTCACCTCGATACGCAGCCGCACCACCTCGATGAGCAGCGCGCTCGCGTCGGCCGCCTCGCGCAGCAGCTCCCGGCTGCCCGCCCGGCCGCGTACGATCGCGCCGATCTCGTGGCCGCCGAGCCGTACGGGTGTCACGGGGGAGTCGCCGGGATCGACGGGCGCGCCGGTCGCGTCGACCAGCCCGGTGGCACCGGTCGCGTCGACCGGACCGGTAGCACCGGGCAGCCGGTAGCCGACGCGCAGCTCCGGATCGCGCAGCGCCTCGCGCAGCGCCGCCTCCAGTTCCTCGGGCCGCGCCTGTCCCTCGTGCATGCGGTCGCGCAGGTGCCGTACGGCGGTCAGCACGGCCTGCCGGGCCGGGTAGAGCCGGCGGTCCACCCGGCGCTGGAGCCGCACGCGCAACGGGGACAGCGCGGCGGCGCAGACGGCGGTGGCGGCGGCCGCCGCGACGGGCGAGCCGCGGCCGGCGCCGAGGCCGACGAGGAACGAGGCGGCCGTGTAGAAGCCCAGCAGGACCGCGGTCACCATGCCGTAGGTGACCGCCGCGCTGATCGCCCGGTCGACGTCGTAGAGGTCGTGGCGCAGCACCGCGATCGCGGTCGCCACCGGGATCGACACGGCCGTCGCGGCCAGGCCGATCACCACGAGGTCGGAACTGCCGAGGAACAGGTAACTGGCCCAGCACAGCAGCAGCGTGAGCGGCAGGAAGCCGCCGCCGAGGGCGAACCACTTGAGCCGCGCCCGGCTGATCTCGTCGGCCGCCCGCCGGTAGCGGATCACCATCGCCGCCGCCGACGCGACCAGCAGCCCGAGGAAGACCGGCAGCAGCGCCACTCCCGCGATCTCCAGCAAAGGCAGGTACGCCTCCGGAGGCCGCAGCAGGTGTGGCGTGCTCTCGAACGGCGGCGGGTACGCGCCGGGGACGCACGCCACGACCAGCATGAACAGCACGGGCACGACCAGCAGCCCGGCGACGGCCCAGCGCCAGCGCCGCCCCGGCAGGCGCCCGTCGGGAAAGACGAGCGTGAGCAGCGCAGCCGGCACGTACAGGAGCATCCAGTCGCCCTGCGACAGCGCCGCGTAGACCTCGGAGACCAGCAGCCCCGGGTGACGCCCGGCCAGGTTCGCGTACGAGTCGCCGACCGCCAGATGCACGGGCGTCGCGCCGGCCAGCACGAGCAGCAGGCCCACCACACTGCGCGGACGCCGGGTGGCGACCAGCACGCCGAGCACGACCGAGGGCAGGGCGAGCGCGGTGCCGACCGCGAGCGCCATGCCCGCCCCCGCGTCCTGACTGGCCGGCACCACCCCGGCGCCCGCCAGCGCGCACACCACCAGCACGGCGGCGTACGCGAGCAGACGGGGGAGTGCCACGAGCACACCGTAGGTCCCGGGGCGGCCGGGGTGAATACGTGCCAGCACGGAGATCGGACCGGGGGCGGCCCGGATCCGCCGACGGGGCCCGCGCGCCCACACTGCGGACGTCGGCATCCCGCGGCTCAGGAGAAGCGCATGAAACGCTCGGTCTCTCTCGTCATCGGCCTGGTCGTCGCAGGCCTGTTCGGTCTCATCGACGTGATCTCGCTGCCGTTCGGCGACGGCGAGCACCCGCCGTTCGTGGTGGCCCTCGCCGACGGCGTACTCGGCCTGATCACCGTGGTCGGCGTCGTGCTGGCCTGGCGCGGCAGCCGCGCCGGGGTGGTGGCCGTGATCGTCACCAGGCTGCTGTCGGCGCTCACCGCCGTTCCGACGTTCTTCGTCGACGGGGTCCCCGCGCCGGCGATCGCGGTGGCCGCGGTCGGCGTCGTGCTCACCCTCGCCTGCGTCGCGCTCCTCGCCCCGGCGCTGCGCTCCCACGCCTGACCTCCCCTTCTGTTGAGGAGAACCCATGGAAACGGCTCCGCCGCACACTCGTCGTCACGCACCGCTCGCGCTGGCGCTGTTCACCGCGCCGTGGGGTTTCGTCGTGGCCAACGCGGCGTACGCCTGGGCCACGCGCGACGGGGGAAGCGACGCCACCGGCGCGGAGGCGCTGGCGCTCACGGCGGCTCACCCCGCGCAGATGCGGCTGGCCACGGTCGCCGCGATGCTGGGCAGCCTGCTCATGGTCCCGGCCGTCCTCGGCGCCAGGCGGCTCCTCGCGGACCGGAGCCGCAGGCTCGGCTTCCTCGGCGCGACCCTCATGGCGGGCGGCTACATCTGCTACTTCGCGGTCGTCTTCGGCGGGATCACCGTGGACGTAATGGCGCGACGCGGGGGCCCTCTCGCGGATTACGCGGCGGTCGTCGACGGCGCCCAGAGCGACCCGTCGGCCGTCTGGGTGTTCCTGCTCTTCGTGCTCGGCAACCTGGTCGGCACGCTGCTGCTCGGGCTGGCCCTGCTCCGCGCCCGCGTGGTGCCGCTCTGGGCCGCCGCCGGGATCATGGCATGGCCGCCGCTGCACGTGATCGGCCTCGTGGCCGGCACCGAGTGGTTCGAGGTCGCGGGTGCGCTCACCCAGGCCGTCGGCCTGGCCGCCACCGGCGCGCGCCTGCTGGCCGCGTCCCGGTGATCCGCGGACGCGCCGTGGGGCCGCGCTTCCAGATCGCTTTCAAGTGATCCCCAAGTCGCGGCCCCTAACGTCGGCGCCGAGCGGAAGGGAAACCAGTGACCACGATCGAGTGCCGCCGTGAACGCGGCGAGGAAGGCGGCGGGGCCGCGAGGAACGGCCGGTCCCGGGGGGTGAGCGCGCCGTGAGCGGCGGGATCTTCCGTGAGGAGGCGCTGCGCCGCCGCGCCGCCCCCGTGGAGCAGGCCGTCACCCCCGAGACGGGCGTCCGCAGGTTCGTGATCCTGTGGGGGGCGGTCGTGGTGCTGGTCGTGGTGCTGTCCCTGCTCACCTGGCCGCTCCTGGGCGGTGGCGCGAGCGCCACGCCCACCGGGACGGGCGTGGCGGTTCCCGCAGTCCGGGGAGGCGGGCGGTGAGGCGGGTGCCCGTCGTGCTGCAGAACGCGGCGACCGAGTGCGGGGCCGCGTGCCTTGCGATGGTGTTGTCCTTCCACGGGCGGCGCACCACGGTGCGGGAGATGTCCGACCGGCTGCAGGTGGGCAGGGACGGGCTGAGCGCGCTGGCGATCGTGCAGGCCGCCCGGCAGCACGGCCTGCAGGCGCGGGCGTTCTCGCTGGAGCCGGCCGATCTGGCCCGGGTGCCGATGCCGGCGGTGGTCCACTGGGACTTCCAGCACTTCGTGGTCGTGGAACGCTGGAGTGCGGGTCATGTGGACGTGGTGGACCCCGGCCTGGGCCGCAGGCGACTGCCGGCGCAGGAGTTCGACGCGGGGTTCACCGGGGTTGTGCTGGCCTTCGAGCCCGGCCCGGGGTTTCGGCGGGGGCGTTCTGACGCCGCCCGCGCCTGGCGGCGGGAGTTCGTGCGGGCGCTGCTGCTGCGCCGCAAGGGACTGCTGGCCCAGGTGCTGGCGGCCTCGGCGCTGCTGCAGGTCCTCGGCCTCGGGGTGGCGGTCGCGCTGCGGGTGGTGGTCGACCGCATCCTGCCCGGCGGGAACGGGCACCTGCTCGCGCTCGCCGGGGCGGCGGTGGCAGCCGCCACGCTCACCCAGTTCACCCTGGCCTACCTGCGGGCGATGCTGCTGGTGGCGCTGCGTGCCCGCACCGACGGGGAGGTCACCCGCACCCTGGTCTCCCATCTGGTCGCCCTGCCCTACCGGTATTTCGCCACCCGGGGCACCGGCGACCTGCTCAACCGGGCCGGCAGCGTCGCCGCGCTGCGTCAGACGCTGACCGGGCAGATCCTGGCCACGCTGCTGGACGGGCCGCTCGCGGTGGTCTACCTGGTGCTCGTGGTGGTGGCCGACCCGCTGCTGGGAGGTGTGCTGGTGGCGCTGGCCGCGGCCCAGGGCGGGCTGCTGCTGGCCACCGCCGCACGGGTGGGCGATCACACCCGGCGGGAGCTGGCGGCCCTGGCCGCCACCCAAAGCCGCCTGCTGGAGGCGGTCGGCGGGATCGAGACGCTCAAGGCCTCCGGCGCCGAGCCGCGCGCGATGCGCCGCTGGTCGGACCAGTTCGCCGCGCAACTGGACGCCGACGTGCGCGGCGGGCAGATCCGGGCACTGGTCGAGGCCGCCCTCGGGGCGATCCGCTATCTGGCGCCGCTGGCGCTGTTGTGGGCCGGCGCCTCACGAGTGCTGGACGGCGAGCTGAGCCTGGGCGCGCTGCTGGCGCTCAACGCCATCGCCACCGCCGCGCTGGGTCCGCTCGGATCGCTGATGACCGCGCTGCAGAACCTTCAGCAGGCCGGGGCGCATTTCGACCGGCTGTCCGACATCCTGGCCGCCGAACCCGAACCGGCGGCCGGGATCGAGGTGCTGCGCCTGCGCGGCGCGATCGAGCTGCGCGGCGTGAGCTACCGCCACGACCCGCGCGGCCCGTGGATCCTGCGCGACGTCTGGCTGTCGGTGCGGCCCGGGCAGAAGATCGCGCTGGTCGGCGCCTCCGGCTCGGGCAAGAGCACTCTGGCCCGGTTGCTGCTGGCCCTGCACACTCCCAGCGAGGGGGAGATCCGCTACGACGGGGTGCCCGCCGCCGAGCTGAACCCGCGCTCGCTGCGCCGCCAGTTCGGCGTGGTCACCCAGCAGCCGTCGCTGTTCACCGGCACCATCCGCGACAACATCGCGCTGAACGACCCCGGGGCGTCCATGGAGCGGATCGCCGAGGCGGCCGCCCGCGCCTGCCTGCACGAGGAGATCACCGCGATGCCGATGGGATATGACACGATCCTCGTCGAGGGCGGCGGGCTGTCGGGAGGCCAGCGTCAGCGCATCGCGCTGGCCCGCGCGTTGCTGCCCCGCCCCAAGGTGTTGTTGCTGGACGAGGCCACCAGCCAGCTCGACGCCGCGACCGAGGCGGCCATCGAGGCCCGCCTGACCGGCCTGACCCAGACCCGCATCGTCATCGCCCACCGCCTCAGCACCGTCAAAGACGCCGACCAGATCCTCGTCCTCGACCACGGACGCGTCGTCGAACGCGGCACCCACACCGAGCTCCTCGCCCTGCGCGGCCGCTACGCCCGCCTCGTCGCCACCCAGATGTCCGGCGCGGGCCGCTAGACGTTCTGCCCCGACAGGTTGGTCAGGCGGCCGGCGGGGGAGCGGTCCGGCAGGGCGGCGACGGAGCTCGGGGCCTGGGCCCACCGCTCGAGCAGGGCGACGAACTCCCCGGCCACGGAGGGCCAGTGAAAGTGGTTCAGCGCCTCGACGTAGCCCCGGGCGCCCATCGCGGCACGCCGTTCGGCGTCCTCACGCAGGCGGAGCACGCACTGCACGACCGCGTCGGCCACCGCGCCGACCTCGCCGAACGGGACGATCGTCCCGCAGTCGACCCGCCCGACCAGGGACGCCGCCCTCGGCAGCGGGGTCGTGACGACGGGGATGCCGCGTGCCATGTATTCGACGACCTTCGTGGGCGTCGACTCGCGGTAGTTCGGCACGTCGTGCAGCAGGGACAGCCCGGCCAGGGCTCCCTCGGCCATCCGCAGCGCGTGGTTGTTGGGGACGTACCCGAACCAGTCGAGCAGCCCCGCGCGCTGCGCGTCGCGCAGCATCGGACGCACCGAGGCGTCGGCCGGTCCGATCAGGTCCAGGCGGATGCCGTACGGCCGGAGCCGCCGGGCGATCTCCACCATCTCGGCCGCGCCGCGGGCGAGGGAGATGTGGCCCACGTAGACGATCCGGGAGTCCCCGGGCGGCGGGGGCGGCGTCTGCGGCACGTACGTGTGGTTGGGCACCACGGGATGCGCGCCGGGGAAGCGCTCACGATAGGACTCCTCGGCGAGGATGAGGTGGAGCCGCCGCTCCGCCCGGCCCTCGATCGCGCGGATCAGCGGCGGCAGGACGCCCCGCAACGGCCCCGGCAGGTACGCCTTGGCGTTCAGCGCGCCGATCGTGTCCTCGTGGACGTCCCAGACCGTGGGCGGCCGCCTGCGCGGCAGCGCGAGCAGCAGCTCGATGTCGTGCACGAGCAGCAGGTCGGCGTCTCGCACCGCCGTACGCAGGGCAGCGGCGGCGGCCCGCAGCGCCTTGCCCCGGTGCAGGCCCACGGCCCTCGGCACGTCGACGGCCCGGATGCCCTGCCGCGGCGTCACGTTGCAGTGCGTGAACGGCGCGACGAAGGTCACCTCGTGCCCCGCGTCGAGCAGCGCCCGGATCTGCCGGTGGGTGATCCGGGCGTCCTCGGGGTGATGGACTGTCGTGCCGACGCATACCCTCATATGGGGAGGCTGACCGCACCGTCCGAAATGACCGGATGCGCTGGGTGAATGCCCCTCGAAATGCCGCTTAACTTCCGGTGTTCGCCGGCTGCGGCACCTGCCCGCTCGGCCTGCGGTACAACCAGGTCAGCCGGGGTTCGAGCAGCCACTTGAACGCCGTACGGGTGATCGGCAGGCACAGCACGATGGCCAGCGCGAAGCAGGAGCACGCGATGGCCGCCACCCCGAGCGGGCCGTACAGCCAGGAGAAGCTGAGCCAGCCCATCTCCTTGGCGATCATCACGGGCACGCCGTGCAGCAGGTAGCAGTAGAGCGTGCGGGTGCCGAGGTCGGTGAACCACGTCTGGCGCCGGGGGATCAGCGACATCACGGCCGCCGACATGGCCAGCGCGGCCACCAGCAGGCCTGTCCGCAGCAGCATGCCCTTCCACCAGACCAGGTGGAGGTCCTTGTAGCTGTCCTTGTAGTAGATCGGGCCGAGCTTGATCGAGTAGTTCTTCACCAGGAAGATCGCCACACCGGCGGCGCCCAGCAGCACGCCCACCGACAGCACCATCACCCAGCGCTGCTTGAGGAAGTCGAAGACTCCCGGCTTGAGTACGAGGCCGAGGACGAAGAACGGCATCAGGCCGAAGAAGCGGTCCATGCTGAAGTCGCCGGTCAGCTCGGAGAACCCGGCGAACAGATACACGGCGACCGAGATGACGAACGGATACTTCATCCGCTTCCACACGGGTGTGGACAGTCGCCAGAACAGCAGCGCGAGCAGATACCAGTTCAACCAGGCAGGGTCCATGATCGTGATGCTGAACTTGTGCCCGAAGGCGGTGCGCAGCAGGGCGTACCCCAGTTCGACGATCACGTACGGCACGAGGAACGTGTCGACCAGTTTGTTGGTCTTGGCGTTGGAGTTCCAGAAGTTCCTGGACAGGTAGCCGCTGACGATGACGAACAGCGGCATGTGGAAGACGTAGATGAACAGGTACGCCGCCCGGGCGGAGTCGGCCGCCAGCGTCGGGACCAGCGAGTGCCCGATCGGCACCAGGGCGATGCCGACGAACTTCACGTTGTCCAGGTAGGGGTCGCGCGGCTTCCTGGCCCGGGGCGCGGGCTCCTGCTCGGGCTCGTCCTCCAGGCCGTCCTGCTGTCCCGCACCCCGGGCGAACGGGTCGTCCGGCCGGACGGGCGCCTCGGCCCAGGCGGGCAGCGGGGCGCGCAGCGGCCTGCCGAGTGGGCCGGTCTGGCGGGGGTCGTTCGCGCCGCCCGCGCCGTCCTGCGAGCGCCGCCAGGGGTCCCACTGGGCGGGGTCGGCCTCCTGACCGGGCCACGCGGGGGCCGGCGCGTCCGGCGTGGGCGCGGGGCTGAAGGCCGCGTGCGGAGCGGCCCCGGGGAAGGCGTCCGACAGGCCTCGCCCGCCGCGCGGGCCGCGGGTGGTCTCGGGGAACGGCGCGGCGCCGAAGGGGTCGTCCGGCGTGAAGGCCGAGTCGGCGCCGGACGGGGGGGTGTCGAGGAAGGGGTTCGCCGCCCTGCCGGTGGCGGCCGCCGGGGGCTCCGGAAAGCCCGGGGGTTCGGGGAAGCCGGCGAATCCCGTTCCCAGCGGCTCAGGCCCGGTGCCGAAGGCCGGGGTGGGGAAGGCCGGGGAGTCGCCGAAGGGGGGCGTGGGGACGTCCGAGCCGTCCTGCGGGCCGGGGGCGGACGACCGCCGGGCGGCGCCGGGGAAGGCGTCCGAGAGGTTCCGGGGACCGTGCTCGGGGAACGTCTGCGGCCACGCGGGACCGTCGGCGGCGCTCACGCGCGAGGCGCCCGGACGATCCGCGCCCTGACGGTCGGTGCTCGGACGGTCGGCGGCCCGGCCGGCGGAGAAGTAGTCGAAGCCCTCCGGCGACGGGGCGGACTCGGGCGGCATGCCCAGGCGGGAAGCGCCCGGCTTGCGCGGCTTTCGTACGGGCAGGGGCTGCTTCTCGTACGGACTGTCGTGCGGCGCGGAAGCGGTGGACGCGGAACCGGCCGGCGCGGCACTGTTCGGCGAGGCGTTGTGTGGCACGGCGCTGTTCTGTGCGGCGTGTGCGACGCTGGGGCCCTCGGCGCTCCGCGGCCTGCGCACGGGCAGCGGCTGCTTCTCGTACGGCGGGGGGCCGGCGGGCGTGGAACCGGTCGGCGCGGCACTGTTCTGTGCGGCACTGTTCTGTGCGGCACTGTTCTGCGCGGCGCTGCTTTGTGCGGCGCTGGGGCCCTCGGCGTACCCCGCTTCGGCGGCCGCGCCTGCCGCGCTACCCGTGCTTGTCGTGCTCCCCGGGGCCCTCTCGCCGCTCTCGTGGCGTCCGTGCGCCGATGCGACGGCGCTCTCGTCACCGGACGCCGGGAAGGCGCCCTCGTGACGCCCGTGCTCGTGCCGCTCGGGTGCCTGGGAGCCGGGCCGGCCCGCGCCCTGCTCCGCCTCCGGACCGCCCGCGGTCTTCGGCTCTCGCCGCGGCAGGCCGCCGTCCGGAGCGGGCCAGTCTCCGGTGATGCGGCCTATCACTCCGGTCGGAGCCTCTTCGGCATCGGGGTCGGCGCCTTGCGGGGATCCGGGAACCGGGGGTTGATGGCGGGTGTCACTCACGGGAGAAACGCTCAGCTATCTGTTGGAGGCTCGGGGGAACGGCCACGCCTGGCGTAGCGTCGCCGCGTCCTTTCGGACACTAGCGAAGGCGCCCCGGCGCATCAGCCCGAACGGGCGAACAGGGCGCGTTCGCCAGGTGTTCACCCTAACGTTCTTGAAGACTGATGTCGCCTCTGAGGCCGAACGTAACTCATGTGGCGTCTGTCGGTTCTGTTGTCAGACCGCCGGAGATAGAACGGGCCGGGGCCCTTCGTCCTGGTGGACAGTGGGGAGCCCCGGCCGGGTTGTGGGCGGAGTGCGACGCGGGTCAGCTCGCGCAGGGGTTGGTGTCTGAGGTGACGACGTTGTCGCCCAGGTTGATGGGGGAGCGGACGCCCTTCCAGTCGGCGCCGATGACGAGCTGGATGATCGGCCCGCGCACCTTGCCCTTGGGCGCGTCCGGCGGGGGCGAGGACGGGGTGAACGGCGTGACCGGGCCGCCCGCCACCTTGCCGGTCTGCGGGCTGACGGGGTTGACCAGCTTGCCGACCAGGATCTTCGAGTAGTTCCAGCCCTGTCCGGTGTAGCGGACCATGGTCTGTGGCTGGTCAGTGCCGTCGGGCTTCCTCGCGTCGCCGACGCCGACGACGTTGAAGCCGAGCCCGGCGAGCTCCTCGGCGACCTCCTTGGCCCGCCCGGAGGTGTTGGTGCCGTTGAACACCTGCACCTTGACCTGCTGCGGCTTGGTGACCACCGGGCCGGACGGCGAAGCGGCCGCGCTCGGGGTCGCGGTGGCGGTGGGCGTCACCTCGGTGTCGTTCGCGATGGCCCTGAAGAGGTTGCCCGCGGCCGGCTGCTTCCACTGGACGCGGTTCTTGTCGGCGACGTACGGCTCCCACGGCACGGTGGTGGCCTTGAAGCCCTTCGCCGAGAGCTTCTGCGCGCTCTGCGCGATCTTGATGAGCTCCTCGGTGTTGAGCGCGTCGTCCATCGTGACGGACTTCGCCGCGGCGGCGATGAAGTTCTGCAGCTTGCCGACGTCCGTGAGCAGGGCGCTGCTGGTCGCCTTCTTCACGACCTGGGAGATGAAGACCTGCTGGCGCTTGATGCGGGAGATGTCGCTGCCGTCGCCGAGGCCGTAGCGCAGCCGCACGTAGCCGAGCGCCGCCTCACCCTTCACGATCTGCTTGCCGGCCGGCAGCGCGAGCTTCGCCTTCTTGTCGTTGACGGCCTGCGGCAGGCAGATCTCGATGCCGCCGAGCGCGTTCACGATGTTCTTGAAGCCGGTGAAGTCCACCTTCACGTAGTGGTGGACGCGGATCCCGGTAAGGCTCTCGATGGTCCGGCGCGTGCAGATCATCCCGCCGTCGGAGAACGCGGAGTTGATCATCCCGAGGTGCGCCGGGACGAGCGTCCTGTTCCTGTTGTAACAGGCGGGGATCATCACCATGGAGTCGCGGGGGAAACTGAGCAGCGTCGCCCCGTCGCGGTTGGGCGACACGTGCAGCAGCATGATCGTGTCGGTGCGCTCACCATCGTTGACCAGGTGCTGGCCGTACTTCTTGTTGTCTCCCGCGCGGGTGTCGGAGCCCACGAGCAGCACGTTGATCGCGCCGGTCTCGTTGACGGGGCGGTTCTTGTCGAGGTCGTCGGTGGACGCGCCTCTGTTGATCAGGCCGATCGTGCTCCGGTAGACCTTGTAGGCCGTCAGCGTGCCGATGACCAGCACGCACGTGAGCACGACGCTGATCCAGCCGCCGATCCCCATGCCGGACCTGCCGCCGCCTCCGCCGCGCCGGCGGGTCGGTTTGCCGTCCGGAGGGAGGCCGCCGCCCCCGGACGCGCGGCTCGCGACGGTGGGTGCCGTGGGGGCCGGGCCGTAGCCGCTCTCCTCGTCGCCGCCGCGCCTGCGGCCGCGCCGCCGCGGCGGCTCCTCTTCGTCGTAGGGGGGCTCGGGCGGACCGCTCGGCTCGGCACGCCGCCCGCCTCGGCGGCGTCCCTCGTCGTACACCTCGGGCGGGTAGTCGTCCCTGGGCGGTCGCTGCCCGCCTCGTCTTCCCGGCATCTCCGCGTAGCCGGCGGGGGCGGTGGCCACCGGCATGTCCGCGTAGCCGGCGGGCGCGGGAGCCCCTCTGCGGCCCCGGGGAGGCTCGAAGGCGCCGCCGTATGAGCCGTCTTCGGGGGGACCCCAGACTCTCTGGTCGGACGGAGCCGGCGGAGGACTGGAACGCGCCCCGACGCGCCTGCGCTCGCTCACCGCGCGCCTGCCCGGCGAGCGGCGGCCGTACGGCCCAGTGTGGCGGCCCGACGGCACAGTGAGGCGGCCGGACGAGTGGGCGAGAGGCCGGAAGAATTACTGGTTCGCTCGCACACTTGTCCTCCTTGCCTGGCGATCACACGTCGCGCTCCGAGGGTAGGTCACCGGAGCGTCTGCGGGCGCCGCGATTGGGAGGATCCGGGCCGCGATCACCCTGTGCCACGTCCCCCTGATCCAGGGGCAGAGCATACTAAACACCGACATTTTGGGTATGGGATTGAGTTTGCCTTTACCCGGATTTGGTGTTTTGTCGGCCGTTTGGCCAGGTCGCGCGGGTCATGTCCGCCGGGCGGAGTCCGCGGACGGACAGGGCGGCGGCCAGGCAGGCGAGCGGCACCGCGGGCAGGACGTAGCGGTAGTCGAACTGGGCCGTGGCGGGCGGGACGAGCAGCAGCGCCCAAGCCGTCGCCCAGGCGATGCCCCAGTGCGAGGAGGCCCAATTCGATCGGCCCCGGCTCGATCGGCCCCGGCTCGAGGAGGCATGGTTCGAGGAGGCATGGTTCGAGGGGGCACGGTCCGCGGCCGGCCGTCGCGTCCGCGCCGACCGGGCACGCACGGCCCAGGCGGCCGGGGGGACCAGGAGGATCAGCAGCAGCACCGTCCCCGGCAGCCGTGCGACGTCCTGGTAGGCCCGCATCAGCCCCGCGAACGGCTCGGAGATGCGCAGCGTGAGGGAGCCGCGCTCGTAACGCTGCGCGAACTCCTTGCCCTTCACGGCGGGGTGCCGCCCGGGCGGCGGTGGCACGGTGTCCGGAAACTCGTAGTACCCGTACGTCTCGGCGTCGGGGTAGACGGGCCGCCCGAGCGTGAACGACCTGCCGAGCTCGGTCAGCGTGCTGCGGAGGTAGTCGAGCGGCTGGCTGCGGATCGCGAGCGAGGCGAACCTCCCGGCCAGGGTGTCGGTCTCCTCGGTGAACGTGATGCCGGGCAGCCGGACCAGGGGGGATTCGGGGTTCCAGATGTACTCCTGGGACGCCGGCCGGGACGCGGGAGGCCGGGAGTCGCACAGCACGGCGAGGTCGGCCGGTGGCTTCATCACCGAACAGTCGGCGAACGCCATCGTGCGGGCGTAGAGGAAGACGCCGTTCGAGCCGACCAGCCCGACGCGCTGGTAGGTCGCGTAGAACCAGCCCGCGTAGCCCGCGACCGGCAGAAGCGCGGCCACCAGGAAGGGCACGGTGAGCCTGGCCACCGCCTTGCCGGGGCGGGCCGCCCCGCTCGCGCGGCGCACGCCGTACGCGAGCAGAAGGAGCGCGAAGACGGCGATCAGCGGCAGCCCGACGGTCCTGGTGAGCGTGGCGGCGGCGAGCACGAGGCCGAGCGCGGCGGCCGAGCGCGGCGTCAGCGGGCGGCGCATCGCCAGGCACACCGCCGCCACGACCAGGAACGTGAACAGCGAGTCGGAGACGAGCAGGTGCTCCAACTCGATCTGGTACGCGTCGAGCAGCACCGGGACGCAGGCCAGGACGGCCGCCCACGAAGGACCGCCGCGTCGCAGGACGGTCACGTAGAGCATCACGCCGACGAGCAGCCCCAGCACGTGTTGCACGGTCACGACCAGGGCGAAGCTGTGGAACGCCTCCAGAAGCCTCAGGAACATCGAATAGCCCGCCGGGCGGACCAGGTCGGGCCTCGGCCGCATGGCCGTCACGACGTACGTATAGGAGTCGGGGAACCACAGCGCGGGCCGGTAGCCGAGCGCGGTCACCAGCCGCAGGAGTGCCCCCAGCCCGAAGACCACGAGGAACCATCGATGCCGGCGCGCCCACCCCGGGAGATCCGCACGCGCCCAGGCCACCGGGTGCAGCGGATCGCGGGGCGCCAGACGCCCACGCATCCAGTTCCCGAGCCGCCCGCCCACTAGTCCTTCGCCCGTGAGTCGCAGGTGCGCGGGCCGTTCCTCCGCGGGTCGTTCCTCCGCGAGCTGTCCTTCCGCAGGCGGCGCGGGCGGCCTCGGAGACGGCGGCTCGCCGGGCCGGGCGGGCTCGGGGTGCTCGTGCGGGTGCTCGCCCCGCTCCGGCCAGGGCGCCGAGCCCCGGCTGTCCGACACCCTCATGCGCCCCCCTGCCTGCCTCCCGGCGTACGCTACCGGCTCCGTCCGACCCCCGTGCGGGGGCCGGACGCGCCTGTGGACAATCGCGACGCGCGGAGCGGGCGGGCCGCCTGGTGAAGGCGGGGCGCCCGGGTGGGCCGCTAGTCTCGGGTGCATTCCAGTGCACAGATCCGGCGATTCACGTGGTCGCACACGGCTGCCATCGGAGCGGGAGGCGGCGGGCAGGACGCTCGCGGCCGTCTCCGTCGTGCCCGCGCTCGCGCTGAGCGGGTGGCTGCTCGCCGGGCTGCCGCTGCTGCTGCTCGGCTGGTTCCGGCCGCTTCCCATGGCGCTGCTCGGCGGCGCCGCCGCCCTCCTGCTGTGCGCGTACGGCCTGCGCCGCCTGCCCGGGACCGCCACGCCGCACCGGTGGGCGACGGCGGCCACACTCGCCGTGGCACTCGGGTCGGGAGTGTTCAACGGGCTCCTGCACGGCGAGCAACTGATCGTCCGGCGTGACCCGTCGACCTACGCGCAGTACGCCATCTGGCTCGCCCGGCACGGGTCGCTCCCGATCCCGATGGGGAACTTCGGCGGTCCCGATCCCGCGCTCCGCTTCGACAGCATGGGCGTCTACGTGACCGACGGCGGGATCGTCCCGCAGTTCATGGCCGGGCCGCCGATGACCTACGCGATCGGCCACTGGCTGGGCGGCGTCCCCGGCCTGCTGCTCGTGCCGCCCGTGCTGGGCGCGCTCGCGGTGCTCACCGTCGCGGGGACCGCCGCGCGGCTGGTGGGCACGCGCTGGGCGCCCCTCGCCGCCCTCGTGTTCGCGGTCAGCCTGCCGATCCTCTACACGTCGCGGACGACGTTCAGCGAGATCCCCTCGCTGATCCTGCTGTTCGGCGCGATGAACCTGCTGCTCGACGCCCGGACCCGGCTCAGAGCGGCACTGCCCGGCGCGGGCTTCCCGTCCGCGGCGCTCGCGGGGCTGTCGTTCGGGCTGGCGCTGCTGGTGCGCATCGACGGCCTGCGCGACGTGCTGCCCGTGCTCGCCTTCGCCGGGGTGCTCGTCGCGCTCCGGCGGATACCCCGCGCGAGGCCCTTCCCGGAGGGACGGCTGGGCCTGCCCCTGCTGATCGGCCTGGTCGTGGGCGGCCTGTGGGGGTTCACCGGCGGCTACGTCCTCGCCCGGCCATACCTGGCGTATCTGTCGGGCTCGCTCATGCCCCTGCTCGCGATCTGCGCCGTCGTCGTGGCGCTCACGGTCGCCGGCACGGCTCTCGCGCCCTGGATCGCCGTCCGCGCGCGCCGGTCCCTCACGGGAGCCGCGTGGCTGCCGAACGCCGCCGCGGCCCTGGTCGTGCTGGTCATGGCGGGCTTCGCCGTACGGCCCTGGGTGCAGACCGTGCGCCGTGACGCGGTCACGCCCGAGGACAGGCTCACGGCCGACTTCATCGAGAAGACGCAGGTCGCCAACGGCCTTGCGAAGGACATGTCCCGGCTGTACTACGAGCACTCCCTCGACTGGGTCTTCTGGTACGTCGGGATCCCCGCCGTCGTGCTGGCGACCGTGGCGGCGGCCGTGCTCGCGCGCCGCCTGACCAGGGGCGAGGAGTTCGGCTGGCTGCTGCCGCTGGCCGTGATCGGGTGGACGACCGTGACGACGCTCTGGCGCCCCGCGATCACCCCCGACCACCCCTTCGCGTCCCGCAGGCTGGTGCCGATCGTCATCCCCGGCCTGGTGCTGCTCGCCGTCTGGGGGCTGCGGTGGCTCTCGCGGCGGCTCGCGCGTACGCGCTGGTTCGCCGGCCGTCCGGGACGCTCGCGGACAGCTGTCGCGGCGGGGGCGCTGCTGCTGGCGGTCCCGCCCGCGATCACCTCGATCGGCACGGCCTTCACGCCGGTCAACAGGGGAGAGGCCGCCGCGGTGGCGGGGCTGTGCCGGGCGATCCCGGCGAACGCCTCCGTGCTCGTCGCCGAGCGCGTCACGGGCGAGCGGCTGACGCAGGTCATGCGGGGCCAGTGCGGGTTGCCGACGGCCCGGGTGGTCTATCCCCGGGGTTCCGACGTGCCGCCCCCTGCCGACGTGCTGCGCCTGGTGGAGGCCGTCCGGCGCACCGGCCGCGTGCCCGTGCTGCTCGCCGCCGAGCCCGAGCAGCTCATGATGTACGGTCCGGCGACCCGGGTGATGAGCCTGCACACGCGGCAGGACGAACGTTCCCTGGTGGACCCGCCCAACGGCACCTGGTCGCTCAACATCGACGTCTGGATGACCGTTCCCACTCAATAGATCTAGGGTTCGGCGTGTGGATTCCCCTGCGATGGAGGAATTGTCCTTCGGCGACGATCGTCGTGAGCCGCAACACAGGACGGGCCTTTTCCGGAGGCCGCTGGTCGTCGCCGGACTGGTGGTCGTGCTCCTGGGGGGACTCGCCGGACTCGGGCTCGCCGGGTGGCGGTTCTACGAGCACTCCCGCTGGCCGCTGCCCCCGCCCGTAACCTCCGCTCCGCTCACCGGGAGGTTGTCGGTCTTCCTGTGCGCGGACGATTCGGACGAGTACGCACCGGAGTGTCTGTACGGTGCCGCGACCGCCGATGACCGGCGGGAGATCGAGGCCATGCTCAGGTCGCTCCCGGAAATCCGCGATCTCTCCTTCGAGACGAAGCAGCAGGCGTACGAGAGATTCCGGAAGAGTGCCGGTGAGGACCCGGCGGGTCTGGAGTTCGTGCGGAAAACGAGAGTCGACGAGATGCCCGAGTCCTACCAAGCCACCCTCGGTCCCGGGGACTGGGAGGCGATCCGGCTCGGCATCGGGGACTTGAGAGGCGTCCTGGCCACAGAGATCTACGGCGACAGCCTCTGGAGAGGAGTCGCCGACGTCGGGGTCGCGCTCTGCCCGGAGATCGGCAGCGACTTTTCGCGGTGCCAGGGACGCGAAGGGAGGGTCTCGGAAGAGGAAAAGGCGGCCGTGCTCGACCGCATCAGGGACCTCGACGGGGTCAAGGCCGTCTACTTCGAGGACGTCGCCTATGCGCTCGTCAACAGGCGGCGGATCTACTGGGAGGCGGACGCGAAGGACCTCGACCCGCGCACTCTGCCCGAGGCGTTCTATGTCGCGTTCGACCGTCCACCGGCGAAGGCCGAGATGGAGAAGATCTTCGGCCGGGTGCCCGGCGTCGCCGTCGTGGTGTCGGTGTCATGACCCTTCCCGAGGAGTATCAAATCGAGGAACTGACGATCGTTGAGAGCGGTGGTCGGCGGAGATGGCCGCTCGTCGTCGCGGCGGTCGTGCTCATCGCGGCGCTGATGGCCGGAGGGGTGCTCGCCTATCGGGCCTCCAGGGAGCCTTCGCCCCCGCCGGACGGGCCGTGGCCCCGGACCGGCACCTTCCTGGTCCACCTGTGCGGGCCGCCGTCCCCTTATGACGCGCAGTTATCTGACGACGCGCAGTCCTTGGACGAGTACTGCCCGTCGGGTGCGGCGACGGCGGCCCAGCGGCGCGAGGTCGAGCGCGTGCTCGCGAGCCACGCGGAGACCCGCGGATACCGGCGGCTCACGCCAGGGCAGGCCCTCGCCATCGCCCGCCAGGACGAACGCGTCGGCGACCATCTCGACGAGTATCTGCTGAGGCGCGCGGAGTACGGCGGAGTCCTGGCGCCGGGGAACTGGCGGCGGGTCCTCGGTGAGGTGCAGCGGCTTCCGGGGGTCTTCTACGTCGAGTCCTACCGGGACGACTTCTGGTGGGACAAGGCCGACGTGGCGGTCCGGCTGTGCCGGAAGGACTGTGAGGGCGGCCCGGCGGACCGGCAGGCCGTGCTCGACCGCATTCGCGCGCTGCCCGGCGTTGACGAGGTCTACTACGAGGATGCCGAACACGCCGTGGCGGTCATGCGTCACGTGCATTGGGTGGATCGGCCGGAGTTCTACCGTGCGGACCTGGCGCCGGAGGCCTTCCACGTGAAATTCGCCGGCCACCGGGACTTCGCCGAGGTTCAGCGGGCGTTCGCCGGAATGCCGGGCGTCGTGAAGGTGGTCCGGCATGCTCACCCGTAAGGGCTCACCGAGCCTCCGGATGAGAGCTCTCGCGGTCGCGGTGGCGGTGCTTCTTGTGGCGTCCTGCGCGACCGCCGGACCGCGGGCCGCTGCGGTTTCGCCGTCGCCGTCCGGTTCCGCCACGCCGTGGCCGCCGCCGGACGATCCGTGGCCGCGCACGAGCGCGCTCACGCCCTTGCCGCCGCCGGACGGCCCGTGGCCGGAGACGGGACAACTGGCCGTGTTCTTCTGCGCGCGCTCCACCGTGTTCGACGCCTGTAACGACCGGGGAGCCGCCACGCGGGGGGAGATACGGAAGGTGCGGGCGCTGCTCGGAGCCGCGCCGGAGGTCGAGAAGGTCCGCTTCGTGTCGCAGGCGGAGGAGTTCAGGCGAACGCGAGAGGCACTGCGGGACAGACCCGAGCTGCTGGAAGGCGCGGACCCCGCGGACGAGTCCGCGTCCTACATCGCGCGGGTGGGTCCGGGGGACTGGCGCGCGCTGGTCCGCCGCCTCTCGAAGGCGGCGGGGGTGTCCAACGCCTTCGTGACCCGCGACGACTACTGGCCGGGCAAGGCTGACGTCATGGTCCAGCTGTGCCCCCGGGCCGACCTCAGCGAAGGGCAGGGAGGGCCCTGCGAGGGGCGAGGGTTGGCCACTCTCGCCGAGAAGAACGCCATTCTGGACCGCATCGGCGATCTCCCCGGGCTGGAGAAGGTCTATTTCCAGGCCCGCTCCCACCAGGCCCCGATGTGGCGTCACCGGATAGTGCCGGAGGAAGACTTCGGCGCCTACCTTCCCGAGGTCTTCTACGTGAAATTCTCGATCCCGCCCGTGCTGTCGGAGGTCAGGCGGGCGCTGCGCGGAGCGGCCGGGGTGTTGCTGGTGGGCCCGGTCGACGCGACCACGAAGGAGAAGCGGCTGTGACGACGGCGTCCTCGAAGTGAGACCGCGATTTGGTGGGGCAGAGTACCCTAGCCCGACGTGACCACGCCCGAGACCTCTGGAAGCGCCGTGACTCCCGCAGAAACCCCGTACGTCACGATAGTCCTGCCCTGTTACAACGAGCAGGACCACGTCATCGACGAGGTCGAGCGCATCTGCGCCGCCATGGACGCCAGCGGGTACACCTACGAGCTGCTGGCCGTGGACGACTGCTCCACCGATGAGACGCTCGCGCGCCTCCAGGAGGCCGCGCCGCGCTTCCCGAACATGCGGATCAGGGCGTTCCACCGCAACGGCGGCTCGGGCACCGTACGCAGGATCGGCAGCCAGGAGGCCCGCGGCGAGATCGTCGTGTGGACCGACGCCGACATGAGCTATCCGAACGAGCGCATCCCCGAGCTGGTCCAGATCCTCGAAAAGGACTCGACGATCGACCAGGTCGTGGGCGCGCGCACCACTGAGGAGGGCTCGCACAAGTTCCTGCGGGTGCCGGCGAAGTGGTTCATCCGCAAGGTGGCCGAGCGGCTGGCCGGGCAGAAGATCCCCGACCTCAACTCGGGCCTGCGGGCCTTCCGCAAGTCGGTGGCCAAGCCGTACCTGCGGCTGCTGCCCCCCGGCTTCTCCTGCGTCACGACGATCACGCTGGCGTTCATGTCGAACCAGCACGACGTCTACTACCTGCCGATCGAGTACTCGAAGCGGGCCGGTAAGTCGAAGTTCAACTTCGTCTCCGACGCCTACCGCTACATCCTGCAGGTGCTGCGGATGGTCATGTACTTCAACCCGCTCAAGGTGCTCATGCCGCCCGCGCTCTGGCTGGTCGGCATCGGCCTGGTCAAGGGCGTGTACGACATGATCAGCCACCTGGCCTTCTACCTCACCAGCAACACCGTCGTGACCTTCCTGTCCGGCATGCTGATCGGGGCGGTGGCCCTGCTGGCCGACCTGATCGTGCGCTCCAGAGGTGACGTGTGAGGATCGCGATCGTCGGCCCGACGTATCCGTACAAGGGCGGCGGGGCGCAGCACACGACCGAACTGGCCCACCGGCTGCGGGCGCGGGGCCACGACGTGGTCATCGAGTCGTGGCGGGCGCAGTACCCCTCGTTCCTGTATCCCGGGCAGCAGACGATCGACAGCCCCGAGGGCGAGCCTTACCCGGGCGCCCGCCGCGACCTCGACTGGCGGCGGCCGGACGGCTGGGTGGCCTGCGGGCGGCGGCTGCGCGGGGCCGACCTGGTCGTGCTCGCCGTGCTCAGCCCGGTGCAGGTGCCCGCATACCTGGGCATCCTGTACGGCCTGCGCCGCAGGGCCCGGGTCGTGGCCCTGTGTCACAACGTGCTGCCGCACGAGAGCAAGCCGTACGACAGGCCGCTGATGAAGGCGCTGCTGCGCCGGGTGGACGGCGTGCTCGCTCATTCGGAACAGCAGGCGGACCTCGCCCGCGCGCTCACCGGCGCGCCGGTGCGGGTGGCCGCCCTCGCGCCGCACCTGCCCGCGCGCGGCGCCCGGGAGACGGCGGGCCGGGGGCCCAGGGGCAGCCTGCTGTTCTTCGGCATCGTCCGGCCCTACAAGGGGCTCGACCTGCTGCTCGAGGCGGTCGCGCAGGTGCCCGACGTACGGCTCACGGTCGCGGGCGAGTTCTGGGGCGGCCTGGAGGAGACCCGCGCCCTGATCGCCCGGCTCGGCCTGGCCGGCCGAGTCGAGATCCGGCCGGGATACGTGGCGGCCGAGGACGTGCCGGGGCTGTTCGCCGAGGCCGACGCGCTGGTGCTGCCCTACCGGTCGGCGACCGCCAGCCAGAACGTGTGGCTCGGTCACGAGCACGGCGTGCCGGTGATCGCCACCCGGGTCGGGGCGCTTCCCGACAACGTACGCGACGACGTGGACGGCCTGCTGGTGGAGCCGGGTTCGGCCGGTGCCCTGGCGGAGGCGATCAAGCGGTTCTACGAGCCGGGGACGCCCGAGCGACTGCGGGCGGGCGTCGCGCCCGTCGATCCCGAGCCGCACTGGGCCGTCTACCTCGACACGTTGCTGGCCGCGTCGGGGAGCTGACCGGCCGGGGCGGCGTGGCCGCGGGCGAGCAGGAAGCCGAGCCCGGCCCAGGCGGCGTCGGCGACGGTGAACATCACCCGGGACACCACGGCGATCGCCAGCGCCCTCGGCGTGTCGAGCACCGGCGCCAGCGCCACGACCATCGCGCCCTCCCGCACGCCGATCCCGGCGGGGACCACGACCGTGAGGATGCCCGTGGCCCAGGCCAGCGCGTACGCGCCGGCCGCGACGGCGTACAGGGACGGGCCCGCGGGCCGCATGCCGCCGATGAGGACCCACAGGTGCACGCCGTACACCAGCCAGCCGGCCATCGTCCAGGCGGCGGCCTTGGCCATCTCCGTGCCGCTGAGCACCCGGTCGAGCGGCTCCCTGCGGGCGACGCGCAGGGCGAGGTTGAGCCCCCAGGTCATCACCTGCGGGTGGAGGCCGACGAGGATGATCGGGACAAGCGCGAGCAGCCACCACGCCTGCCTGGCGATCTGCTGCGACAGCGTGGCCGCGGCGAGGGCGAGCGCGCAGCCGAGGGAGGTCACCAGGCCGAGGGCGGTGGCGCTGAACGTCCGTCGCGGCGGCGCGCCGTGGTCGCGGGCCAGCTCGATCATCGCTGCGAACGCCCAGACCGAGCCGGGGATGTACTTGCCGAGCTGGCCGACGAACAGCACCCGTGCCGCCACGCGCAGCGGCAGGGGCGAGCCGAGCCCGGCGAGGATGTCGCGCCAGGCGACCAGCATGAACCAGAGCCCGGCGAGCACGGACAGGAACGAGACCCCGAGCGACCACCACGACAGCCGCGACAGGGCGGCCGAGGTCTCCGTCCAGTTGCGGGCGAGGCCGTACGCCAGGAAGGCGAGCGCGACCAGGGCCAGCAGCACCCGCAGCAGCGGGCTGGAGCGCAGGCGGTTCAGCAGGCGCGGCACGCGCCCCAGAGTAAAGCCTGAAGCTACTGATCGGTAGGTCCGCCGCGCGGGTTATCCACAGGGTCGGCTGATCGGGAGACGGGGGCGGGGCGGGCACGGGTACTGTTGGGCAGCGTGGACGACAGGCAGGACGCGAGGGTGATCGACCGGTGAGCGGGGAACGCGCGGCCCAGCTGGAATACTCCGAGTTCCAGGCCGCGATGCTCGACGAGGACAAGCGCCGGCGCAAGGCCGCGAAGATCATCGCCGTGCTCGCGCACTTCCTGGGCAGGGACGCGGCCAAGCCCGGCGAGGCGCTGTCGGGGCTGACGGTCGGCGACGTCGGGTGCTCGGCCGGGTTCATCGCCGACGAGCTCGCCGCCGCGGGCGCGCGCCGCACGCTCGGGCTCGACATCGACGTCCCGGGCCTGCGCAAGGCGTCCGACCGGTTCGGCGAGCGAGTCGCGTTCGTCTGCGCCGACGGCTCCCGGCTGCCGTTCCCGGACGGCTCGATCGACGTGCTGGTCTTCAACCACATCTACGAGCACGTGGTGGACCCCGACGCCGTGATCGCCGACATGCACCGTGTGCTGTCCGACGACGGCGTGCTCTACCTGGGCCTGGGCAACCGGCTCGGGGTCATGGAGCCGCACTACAAGCTGCCCTTCCTGTCCTACCTGCCGCCCGCCGCGGCGGACCGGTACGTGCGGGCGTTCGGCCGGGCCGACCACTACTACGAGCGCTTCCGCACCCGGCCCGGGCTGCGGCGGATGCTGGCGGACTTCCACGTGTGGGACTACACGTTCCCGGTGCTGGCCGCGCCCGAGCGATTCGCCGGGGGTGAGCTGTTCCCCGGCGCCGTCGGCCGCGCCGCCAAGGCCACGCTGGAGCGGACCCCGCGCCCGGCCCTGCGGGCGCTGCTGCCGGTCGTCCCCACCTACCTGTGGGTCGCGACCAAGACACCTCGACGCCCCCTCGGCGCGCCGCTCCCGCAGGCCCCCGAGCCGGTCCGCACGTCCCGATGAGCCGCCGCAAGGCCGTACGCGCGCTGTTCCTGCTCGTGGCGCTGGGGTTCGGCGTCTGGGCCGTGGCGAGCCAGTGGACCGCCGTGGCGGACGGGTTCGCCCGCCTGTCGTGGGCGGAACTCGGCGGCTCACTGGTGGCGGTGCTCGGCGCGCTGCTGTCGGGGATGCTCATGTGGCGGGCGCTGCTGACCGACCTGGGTTCCCCGCTGGCGTTCACCGACGCGTCCAAGATCTTCTTCGTGGGCCAGCTCGGCAAGTACATCCCCGGATCCGTGTGGCCGATGCTCGCGCAGATGGAGATGGGCCGCGACCACGGCATCCCCCGCTCGCGCAGCGCGGCCGCCTTCTTCCTGACCTACCCGATCTACCTCGGCACCGGCCTGCTGGTCGCCGTCGTCACGCTGCCGGTGCTCGCCGGGCAGTCGGTCGCGAGATACGCCTGGCTGCTGCTGCTCGTGCCCGTGGTCGCCGCCGCCCTGCATCCGAAGGTGGTCAACGGCGTCATCGCGTTCGGGCTGCGCACACTGCGCCGCCCGCCGCTCGAACGGCCGCTCACCCGGCGCGGCGTGCTCGTCGCGTGCGGCTGGGCCCTGGCGGGCTGGGCGGCGTACGGCGTGCACCTGGCGCTGATCGTGCACGGCCTGGGGGCGGGCGGGCCCTCGGCCGTGATCCTGAGCTTCGGCGCCTTCGCGCTCGCCTGGTGCCTGGGGTTCGTGTTCGTGATCGCCCCGGCGGGCGCCGGTGTGCGGGAGGTCGCGATGGTGGCCGCGCTCGCCCCGGTGCTCGACCGGCCCGCCGCCATCGCCGCCGCGCTGTGCTCCCGGCTCATCGTGTCCGTCGGCGACCTGGTGTGCGCCGGCGCCGCCGGTCTGGCCTCCCGGCGCGCGGTCCGTACGCGGGAGGAACCCGTAGCCCGGGCCTGAATCCGTGGATTCGACGCGGGTCGCACACCCGGAGAGATGATCCTCATGTGATATCACTCACGTTTCGGGGGACGCCGGAAATAGAGTGACAGGGAGGGATGCGGGGGAAGGCGTCAGTTCGTGGCGCGGGGCCCCTGGCCCCTGCCGGAACACCGCCGGAACCAGCGGGACCGCGCGGGCGGGGAGTGATCCTCCCGGTCGGTGCGGGCCCAGTGAGGGGAGCGATTCACTTGACACCCCGGGTGCTCGTCGACGCCGCCGCGGTCCCCGCCGATCGCGGCGCCCTGATCAGGTATGTCGATGGACTGGTCGCGGCCCTGCACGAGGCGGGCGCGGACATCGCGGTGGTCTGCCAGCGTGCGGACGCCGAGCGGTACGCCGCCCTGGCCCCCTCGGCGCGGATCCTCTCCGGACCGCCGGCGATCACCAACCGCAACAAGCGGCTGGCCTGGGAGCAGACGGGGCTGCCGGTCCTGGCCCGGCACGCCGGCGCCCAGGTGATCCACGCCCCCTACTATTCGATCCCGCTGGGCTCGGGCCTGCCCACGGTGGCCACCGTCCACGACGTCACCTCGTTCACCGACCCCGACCAGCACGACCCCGTCAGGGCCTCGTTCTTCCGGTCGGCCACCCGCACCGCCGTACGCCACGCCAACCGGGTGATCGTGCCCTCGAAGGCCACCATGGACGAGCTGGTCCGGGTGCTCGACGCCGACCCCACCCGCATCGACGTCGCCTATCACGGGGTGGATCCCACGTTGTTCCACCCGCCGGCGCCCGAGGAGGTGCGCCGGGTGGCCGGGCGCATCGGCCTGCACGGCCGGCCGTACGTCGCCTATCTGGGCGCGCTGGAGCCGCGTAAGAACGTGCCGAGCCTGGTGACCGGGTTCGGCCGGGCGGTCGCCCACCTGTCCTCGCCGCCCGCGCTGGTTCTGGCGGGCGGTCCCGCGTGGGACGAGGAGGTCGACGCCGCCATCGCCGCGCTGCCGCAGAAGGTGAAGGTCGTCCGTCCCGGCTTCCTGCCCTTCGCCGACCTGCCGGGCTTCCTCGGCGGGGCGCTCGTGGTCGCCTCCCCATCGCGATGCGAGGGGTTCGGGCTGCCGGTGCTGGAGGCGATGGCCTGCGGTGCGCCCGTGCTGACCACCCACCGCGCCTCGCTGCCCGAGGTGGGCGGCGACGCCGTGGCCTACACCGAGCCCGACGCCGACAGCATCGCGCGGGCGCTGCGCGCCCTGCTGGAGTCGCCGGAACGGCGCGAGTCGCTGGCGGCCGCCGGGGTCACCCGGTCACGCGAGTTCACCTGGCGGCACTCCGCCGAGGCCCACCTGGTCGCCTACCAGCGGGCCGTCGAAGGCTAGGGAGGCGAATCGGCGCGAGGGTCCATGAAAGTTTCCGATCAGCGGCCGGATGGTCTCACTCCCAGACAGGCGACGACCTCCGTGAGTTCCGAATCCAGAAAGAGCTGGAAGCGGTATCCACCCGGAGGTGTGTCATCGACGTATCCCAGTGTGAGCTGGACGCCGTGATACGCGCGAAGTTCGTTGACAGCCGTGCCGAAACCTAACGAGGGCCGGCCGGAGCGGCGCAGTCTCCGCTCCCTTCTCTCGTAAATAGAGATCAGGTCTCGGGTCGTCACGGCTCCGGGCCAGAGCACGTACTCAGCACCGGCATCGAGCGCTGCCCGCGCCAGCAAGCGCGCTTCATCTGCTCCTTCCAAAAGTTGCCTGAGACGTCTTCTCTCCACGGCATCCTCCAGGTGACCGTTCGAAGACACGCCGTATGGACTCATCCGTTAGCTGCTCGGCGGCATCCCGATTATCGCGCGTCCGTTTTTGAGGCAAAAATCAGCCCTGCGTGTCGCTCGGTTCGGGGTTATGCGAACGGAAATTGCGGGCAGTCATGAAACGTCCGCACAACGGTCGGCGGCGGCGAGCCATGCGAAGGGCCCGGCTAGGCTACCCTCGCGGCTGTGAGGGAGAGTTCTGTGCGGTCGCCGGATGGTCTTGAGGCGATCCTTCTCGTGGGCGGCCAGGGTACGCGTCTGCGACCGCTGACGCTCAGCACGCCCAAGCCGCTGCTTCCGACGGCGGGGGTGCCCTTCCTCGCGCACCAACTGGCCAAGGCGCGGGCGTACGGGGTGCGCCGGGTGGTCTTCGCGACGTCCTACCGGGCCTCGATGTTCGGCGAGGCGTTCGGCGACGGGTCGGGCTTCGGCCTGGAGATCGTCTACATGACCGAGGACACCCCGCTCGGCACCGGCGGCGCGATCCGCAACGCCGCACGGGCGCTGACCTGCCCGCCCGAGGCGCCGGTGCTCGTGCTGAACGGCGACATCCTGTCGGGTCACGACATCGCGGCGCAGGTGGACCTGCACGTTTCACGGGGGGCCGCGGTGACCCTCCATCTCACGGAGGTGGACGACCCGTCGAGATTCGGCTGCGTGCCGACCGACGACGACGGTAGGGTCAGCGCCTTCCTGGAGAAGACGCCCAATCCCGTGACGAACCGGATCAACGCCGGCTGCTACGTGTTCCAGCGCTCGGTCATCGACACGATCCCCGAGGGCCAGGTGGTGTCGGTGGAGCGGGAGACCTTCCCCGGACTGATCGCGGCCGGCGAGCTGGTGCTCGGCTACGCCGACACCTCGTACTGGCTGGACGTGGGCACCCCGGCGGCGTTCGTGCAGGGCTCGGCCGACCTGGTGCTGGGCAAGCTCGGCTCGCCCGCGCTGCCGGGTCCGGTGGGCGAGAGCCTCCTGCTGGACGGGGCCGTCGTGTCGCCCGAGGCCAAGGTCACCGGTGGCACGGTCGTCGGCTCCCGGGCCACGGTCGAGGCCGGCGCGAGCGTGCGCGGCAGCGTGCTGTCCGAGGACTGCCACGTGGCGTCGGGCGCGACCGTCGTGGACTCGGTCGTCGGCGTCGGCGCCCGCGTCGCCTCCGGCGCCGTGCTGCGCGAGGTCGTGGTCGGCGACGGCGCGCTCATCGGCCCCGGCAATGAGCTCACCTCCGGTATGCGCGTCTGGCCGGGGGTAAATCTGCCCGAGTGCGCGGTCCGCTTCTCCAGCGACGTGTGACGGGGGGCAGTGACCGTTCCCGCCGCTTCCGCGGCGGCCGTCCGGGAGAGGCGCTGGCGGCCGCCGGCGCCGCTCGACGTCGCGCTGACACTGTCGCCGCACCGGCGCGGGGGAGGCGACCCGGCCTGGCGGCGTACCCCGGACGGGGCGATCTGGCGCACCTCGCGCGCCCCCGAAGGGCCCGGCACTCTGCGCGTCACGGTGAGCCGCGGCGAGGTCCTCGGGCAGGCGTGGGGGCCGGGGGCGGACTGGCTGCTGGAGACGCTTCCGTCGCTGCTGGGCGCCGACGACGACGTGGCCGGTTTCGCCGCGATGCTCGCGCGGCTCACCCGCTCGGGCGTTGCCCGGCAGGCCCGCGCCGCCGTGTTCGTCGCGGGGCTGGCCGACCGTGCCGCCGGGCTGCGGATCGGGCGTTCCCTGCGGGTCTTCGAGGCGCTCGCGCCCGCCGTGCTGGAGCAGAAGGTGGTCGGCAGGGAGGCGTGGCGGGCCTGGCGGTTCCTCATGCGCCGGTACGGCGAGCCGGCCCCCGGCCCGGCCCCCGAGGGCATGTACGTGATCCCGCCGCCCGAGGTGTGGCGGGCGATCCCGTCGTGGGACTGGCACCGGGCCGGGGCGGAGGCCGTACGGGCCCGGACGATCGTCAACGCGGCCCGGCACGCCGAGAAGCTGGAGCGCACCACGGAGGCGTCGGCGGAGGCGGACCGCCTGCTGCGGGCGCTGCCGGGGATCGGCGTGTGGACCTCCGCCGAGGTGCGCCAGCGGGCCCACGGCGACCCGGACGCCCCGAGCGTGGGCGACTTCCACCTGCCGGGGATCGTCGGCTACGCGCTGACCGGGCGGAAGACCGACGACGACGGCATGCTCGACCTGCTCGAGCCGTTCCGGGGGCACCGCCACCGCGTGGTCAGGCTGATCGAGCTCAGCGGCGTCCGGCCGCCGGCGCGCGGCCCGCGCATGGCCCCGCGCGACTACCGGGCCTTCTGACCACGTCCGGTGCGTCGCGCACCGCCGGCCTCGCCCGTCTTCAGGTCCTGGTTGATCCCGCAGTGCTCGACCCCCGCGTGGCACGTGCCGCTGAGGGTGTTGGTGAAGACGCCGACGCTCGTCTCCTGCTGGAGGCCGGCGAATGCGAGGCCGTTGTTGCCGGCGGGGGCGTTCACGTTGCGCCTGCCCATGGACACCTGCCGGGGGGCGCTGGCGATCGCGGGCGTGTTGGCCGTGTTGCGGCCGTCCGTGACCTGCTTGGCGTGGCCCTTGCCCGATCCGTCGCCGTGCCCGGCGTACGGCGCCGCGAACGCCTCACCCGCGAGCGGCGCCGACAACCCGATAACGAGCGTCGCGACGGCCAGCGACCGGGCCCCCGAGGCCAGACAAAACGCACTATCCACCCTCATAACGGCCACCAATTCCCCGCCCGTCCGTCGATCCCGCCCCACCACTCATACCCTGCGACCGCAAACTCCCCGGAGGGCGTACACCATGACTTCGGCCGTACGCGCGGCCGGGGGCTGAGTGCGCCGGACGGACTCACGCCTCATAGGGTGCGGCGTATGACGGCGAAGCGACCCCCGAACGTCAGCTCCGACAGCGGCACCCGCCGGGCACTCGCGCGGGCCAGGGACGGCAAGACCCTCGATCTCGCCGAGGCGGCGATCCTGCTGCGCGCCCGCGGCGACGACCTGGACGCCCTGCTCGCACACGCCTCGCGGGTCAGGGACGCGGGACTGGAGGCCGCCGGACGGACCGGCGTCATCACCTACAGCCGCAAGGTGTTCATCCCGCTGACCCGGCTGTGCCGGGACAGGTGCGGCTACTGCACGTTCGCCACCGCGCCGCACAAGCTGCCGAGCGCCTTCCTGTCGCCCGACGAGGTGCTGGAGATCGCCCGCCAGGGCGCGGCGATGGGGTGCAAGGAGGCGCTGTTCACGCTCGGCGACCGGCCGGAGGACCGGTGGCACCAGGCGCGCGAGTGGCTCGACGCCCACGGGTACGACGACACGCTGTCGTACGTCCGGGCGATGGCGATCCGGGTGCTGGAGGAGACCGGGTTGCTGCCCCACCTCAACCCCGGCGTGCTGACCTGGAAGGACCTGCAGCGTCTCAAGCCGGTCGCGCCCTCGATGGGCATGATGCTGGAGACCACCTCACGGCGGCTGTTCACCGAGAAGGGCCAGGCCCACTACGGCTCTCCCGACAAGGACCCGGACGTACGGCTGCGCGTGCTCGAGGACGCGGGTCGCTCCAGCGTGCCGTTCACGACGGGCCTGCTGATCGGCATCGGCGAGACGATCGAGGAGCGGGCCGAGTCGATCTTCGCGATCCGCCGGGTGGCCAGGGAGTACGGCGGCATCCAGGAGGTCATCGTCCAGAACTTCCGCGCCAAGCCCGACACGGCCATGCGCGGGATGCCCGACGCCGACCTGCACGAGCTGGCCGCGACGATCGCGGTGACGCGGCTGGTGCTCGGCCCGAAGGTCCGCGTGCAGGCGCCGCCCAACCTCATCGGCGAGGAGTACGCGCTGATGCTGCGGGCGGGCATCGACGACTGGGGCGGCGTGTCCCCGCTCACGCCCGACCACGTCAACCCCGAGCGCCCGTGGCCGCAGATCGACGACCTGGCGGCCCGCACCTCCGCCGCCGGCTTCACGCTGCGCGAGCGCCTCACGATCTACCCCGAGTATGTGCTCGCGGGGGAGCCGTGGCTCGACCCCCGGCTCACCGAGCACGTCGCGGCGCTGGCCGACCCGGCCACCGGGCTCGCGCGGGAGGACGCGGTGCCCCGCGGCCGTCCCTGGCAGGAGCCCGACGGCGGACTCGGCGGGCTCGTCACCGGCGGGCGGGCCGACCTACACACCGCCGTCGACGCCGAGGGCCGCACGGGCGACCGCCGCGCCGACTTCGACAGCGTGTACGGCGACTGGGACGCCCTGCGCGAGCGCCTGCCCAGCGGCGGGCGAGACGGGTCTGTCAGGGCGGACGTGCGGGAGGCGCTGCGGCAGGCCGAGGCGGACCCGGCGCGGCTGACCGACGAGCAGGCGCTGACGCTGCTCGACCTCGCCGGCGACCAGTCGGGGGCGGGCGCCGACGACGCCGGCCTGGACGAGCTGTGCCTGATCGCCGACGGGCTGCGCCGCGAGGCGGTGGGCGACGACGTCACCTACGTCGTCAACCGGAACATCAACTTCACCAACGTCTGCTACACCGGCTGCCGCTTCTGCGCGTTCGCCCAGCGGCGCACCGACGCCGACGCCTACACCCTGTCGCTGAGCGAGGTGGCCGACCGGGCGCAGGAGGCGTGGGAGGCCGGGGCGACCGAGGTGTGCATGCAGGGCGGCATCCACCCCGACCTGCCCGGCACGGCCTACTTCGACATCGCCCGGGCCGTCAAGGAACGCTGCCCCGAGATCCACGTCCACGCGTTCTCGCCGATGGAGGTCGTCAACGGCGCGAGCCGTACGAACCTGTCGGTCGAGGAGTGGCTGCACGCGGCGCGGGAGGCGGGGGTCGACTCCCTGCCCGGCACGGCCGCCGAGATCCTCGACGACGACGTGCGGTGGGTGCTGACCAAGGGCAAGCTGCCCGCACGGGAGTGGATCGAGGTCATCACCACCGCCCACCGGGTCGGCATCCCGACGACCTCGACCATGATGTACGGCCACGTGGACACCCACGAGCACTGGGTGCGCCACATCCGGCTGATCCGGTCGATCCAGGAGGAGACGGGCGGGTTCAGCGAGTTCGTGCTGCTGCCGTTCGTGCACCACAGCGCCCCGATCTACCTGGCGGGGATCGCCCGGCCGGGGCCGACCGTACGGGAGAACCGGGCCGTCCACGCCCTGGCGCGGATCATGCTGCACGGCGCGATCCGCAACATCCAGTGCTCGTGGGTGAAGCTGCGCGACGACCTGTGCCGGGACGTGCTCGCCGGAGGCGTGAACGACCTCGGCGGCACGCTCATGGAGGAGACGATCAGCCGGATGGCAGGCTCGGAGAACGGCTCCTACAAGACGATCAGCGAGATCGCGGCCATGGTCGCGCCGACCGGCCGCCCGCTGCGCCAGCGCACCACGTCGTACGGCCGGCCGAGCGAGGAGCGGGCCGAGGCGGCCCGGCGCAGCGACGGGGTGTGCCAGTCGGTCCGCAGGCCGCTGCTCACGGTCTCGCCCATCGCACGTCAGGAGTAATTGGACGCGCTGTATATAACAAGTTCTATTTCGCTCTTGCGCCGCATGCGGGGTGGGTGGGCAGAATCGCAATGCCGCTGCACCGGTCATGAGAACTGGGAAGGACCCGCACCGTGCCGTCCGGTCGTCACCGCGCCGCCTTCACCGTCGAGCGGCGCCGCAGGCAGGCCAGATGGAAGGGCGTGGTCGCGGTCCTGACGGCCGCGGCGATCGTCGCGGCGGGGGCCGTCCTCTTCCTCACGCGCTCGACAGGAACGTGTTCCGCCCGGGATCCGATCCTCGTGAGCGTCGCGGCGGCCGTGGACGTCGCGCCGCCCGTGATGGACGCGGCCGAGCGGTTCAACGCCTCGGGCGCGGGCGTGGAGGGGCGGTGCGTCCAGGTCCAGGTGGCCGAGCAGCCTCCGGCGCCGGTGCTCCGCACGCTGATCGGCGACCGGGCCGGCGTCCTGCCCGACCGCCCGGACGGCTGGATCGCCGACTCCTCCGTGTGGGTGCGGCTCGCCCGCAAGCAGGGCGGGCAGGACATCGCCGCCGACGAGACCGTCGTCGCCACCTCCCCGCTGGTCTTCGCCACCCGGCGCTCGCTCGCCGAGCGGTTCGCCGCCGGGGGGACGGCCATGAGCTGGGACATGGTCTTCCCCGCCACGGTGCGGGGACGTCTCCAGCCCACCGAGCACGAGCCCGACATCGTGCGCATCCCCGATCCCTCGGTCTCAGGAGCGGGGATCGCGACCGTCGCGGCGGCCCGCGACATCGTCGGCACGGGCGAGAAGGCCGACCGCGACCTCACGGCGTTCGTGCGCATGGCGCAGGCGGGGTCGGCCCCCGACTACCGCAGCATGCTCGGCGCGGTGGACGCCCCCGGCTTCTGGTCGCGTCCCGTGGTGATCGTCCCCGAGCAGTCGGTGTGGGCGCACGACCGCGAGAGCGGCGCCGAGCCCGTGGTCGCCCTCCAGCCCAAGGAGGGCACGATCAACCTGGATTACCCGTACGTCGTGACGGCCGCGGATCCCGACCGGGCGGCGGCCTCCCGGCTGTTCGCGGCATGGCTGCGGTCGGCGGCCACGCAGGAGGCCGTACGGAAGGCCGGGTTCCGCGGCGCCGACGGGCGGCCGCCGTTCGACAGCGGTGCGGGCATCTCGACCGAGCTGCCCCGCCCGCGGCCGTCGATCACGGCAGAGGTGATCGACGAGGCGCTGGAGGCGTGGAGCAGGCTGGCCCCGCCGAGCCGGATCCTCGTGCTGGCCGACGTGTCGAAGGAGAACGCGGAACCGATAAAGGCGGGCGGGAAGACCCGGCTGGACGTCGCGGTCGAGGCGGCCAAGCTCGGCCTGCAGCTGTTCCCGAACGAGACCCACATGGGCCTGTGGGAGTTCGCCCGCGACCTGAAGGGCGGCGCGGACCACCGCGCGCTGATCGGCCTCGGCCCGATCACCAAGCCCGACGACGGTCAGGAGGAGATCCGCAGGACCGCCCTGTTCCGGGTGGCTGACGGCATCAAGGCGTTCGGCGACCGGAGCAGCTCGCTGTACGACGCGATCGACGCGGGCTTCCGGTCGGTGTCGAAGGGCTACGACCCGCTGATGAGCAACGCCCTGCTGGTGCTGACGGCGGGCGTGGACGACGGGAAGGGCGTGTCGCGGCGCGAGCTCGTCGACAGGCTGCGCAAGGAGTGGGACCCGGACAAGCCGGTGCAGATCATCATCGTCGCGTTCGGCAAGGCCGCCGACCGGCCGGCGCTCGACGAGATCGTCTCGGCCACCAACGGGCAGCTCTACGTGGCGCAGGAGCCGGGCCAGATCATCGACGTGTTCCTGTCGGCGCTGGCCCGGCGGCTGTGCCACCCCACGTGCACGCAGAAGTGACGTGCACGCAGAGGTGACGGTCACCTCGTGACGTAGAAGTCGGCCGGGTCGCGCGGCGGCCGGTCCTTCGGCGGCGCGGCGGGATGGCCGATGGCCACGGCGCCCATGGGGTCCCAGTTCTGCGGCAGGTCGAGCACCTTGCGTACCACGTCGCGGCAGAACATCGTGGACGACACCCACGCCGAGCCCAGCCCCTGCACGGCGAGCTGGACCAGGAAGTTCTGCACGCCGGCGCCGGTGGCCACCACGAACATCTCCCGCTCGGCGGCGTTCCTGCGCTCGTCCCTGTAGGTGTGCGAGCCGTCCATCACCAGGCACGGCACCGCCAGGTAGGGCGCGTTCCGCAGCACGTCGCCGCGCCGGATCCGCCGGGCGATCGACTCCTCGGAGAAGCCGTCGGAGCGCAGGTCCTCGATCCAGGCGTCCCGCATCGCGTCAAGCAGTTCCGTACGCGCCCGCGGGGTCTCCAGCAGTACGAACCGCCACGGCGTGGTGTGGTGCGGGGCGGGCGCGGCGACGGCGGCGGCCACGGCCCGCCGTACGGCCGCGGAATCGACCTCGGCGGCGGAGAACTCCCGGATCGTGCGGCGGGCGAAGACGACGTCGGCCGAGCCGTACCGGAACATGTCCTCGTCGGCGGGGCGGACGAGGACCCGCCCGCCCGGGCCGTCCTCGTCGGTCACCAGGTCGCCCAGCCCGCGGACGAGGGCCACCGGAACGCCGGACAGCTTGCCCTTCGCCAGGTCGCCCGCCGCCGCGATCTCGTCGACCAGCGCCGTGACGGTGGCGTTGAGCGGGTTGCCGTAGCCGTCGATGCCGCCGCGCAGGTCCTCAAGCGGCCGCACGCCGGCCGCGCCGATGGCGACGTCGGTCAGGCCGTGCCGCCAGGGCCGGCCGAAGGTGTCGGACACGATCACCCCTATCCGCACGCCGAGCCGCTCGCGCAGCCCCCGGCGGATCCGGCCCGCCGAGGCGTCCGGGTCCTCGGGCAGCAGCAGCACGGTGCCGGGGGAGGTGTTGGAGGCGTCGACGCCGGCCGCGGCCATCACGAAGCCGTGCCGCGTCTGCGCGATGACGGTGTCCCCGCGCCGCGCGACCACGCGCTCGGTCTCCTCCTCGATCGCGGCCGTACGGCTGCTGTCTTGGCGGATGCGGCCTTCGGCCTTGCTCACGATCTTGGAGGTCACGACCAGGATGTCGCCGTCCCGGAGGTCGGGCGCGGCCTGCGCCACGAGGAGGGCGATGTCGTCGCCGGGCCGCACCTCGGGCAGGCCGGGCAGGCCGCTGACACTGATCTGGGGCATGGGCTCCTCTGACATCTGTTCTGGCATGGGTTCAGGACCTGAGGGATCGAGCCAGTGCGAGGGCCGCGGCGGCGATGTCCCGCGTGGCCTCGGGGTCGCTCATCAGGAGCGGGCGGGCCTCCACCACCACGCCGTCGAGCGCCACGCCCTTGTCCTCCTCGGCCACGAGCCAGCCGTCGAGCAGCGCGGAGCCGTACAGCTCCAGGACCGCCTGGGCGCTCGTCTCCACGCCGATCGCCGTCAGGCAGGCGTCGGCCATGCCGCGCACCGGCGCGCCGCCGATGATGGGGGAGACGCCGACGACCGTCTTGTCCTCCAGGGCCGCCCGGATGCCCGGGATCTGGAGGATCGTGCCGATGCTGACGACCGGGTTCGACGGCGGGAGGATGACGACATCCGCCGCCGCGATGGCATCGAGCACGCCGGGCGCGGGACGGGCCTCGTCCGCGCCGACGAGCACGATCTGCTCGGCCGGCACGGAGGCGCGCAGCCGCACCCACCACTCCTGGAAGTGGATGGCCCTCCTGCCGGTCTCGTCGGAGACGACCACGTGGGTCTCGGTGCGGTCGTCCGACATCGGCAGCAGCCGCACCCCGGGCCGCCACCGGTCGCACAGGGCCTCGGTCACCTGCGAGAGCGGATAACCGGCCGCCAGCATCTGGCTGCGGATGATGTGGGTGGCGAAATCACGGTCGCCGAGGCCGAACCACTGGGGCTCCATGCCGTACGCGGCGAGCTCCTCCTTCACCGTGAACGTTTCATCGGCCCGTCCCCAGCCTTGTTCCTCGTTGATGCCGCCGCCCAGCGTGTACATGACCGTGTCGAGGTCAGGGCACACGCGCAGGCCGAACAGGGTGATGTCGTCGCCGGTGTTGCCGATCACGGTGATCTCGGAATCGGGGGCCGCCGCCTTGAGACCTCGGAGGAACCGGGCGCCGCCGATTCCTCCGGCGAGGGACACGATGCGCATGCCGTCAGTCTTCCATCGGCCGCCCGCGGGAGCGCCGACACCCACCCAGGAACCGGGATGAACAGCCATATGTAGGGTGTGTTCGGCTTGTGAGGTTCTTGGGTCTGCCGACGCTTAAGTCAGTCATGTGCAAAACTTCCCCGAGTGCCGTTTGGACCGATGGGGGTAGTCGTGCTCAAGGTCGATACCGGCCGGCTCCGCGAGCCGGCCGCGTGGACGATGCTCGCGGTGGTGATCACCACCGTCCTCGTGACCATCGCGCGCATGCTGATCGGCTCCTCGCTGAGCAGCACATTCGGCGTCCGCGCGGCGGCGAGCCTGTACTCCCTCGTGTCCCCGGTCTCGACCGTGCTCGCGGCCGGCGCCGTGCTGCTCGTCGCCAAGGCCGGCGCGCCCACCCCCAGGGCTCGCCTCGTGGCGCTCGGCGCGGCCGGGTCGCTCGGTCTCGGCATCGTCTTCGGCGTGATCGCTGTGCTGGGCGTGCTCGTGGGCGACCTGGCCACGTTCCGCGACCGGTTCGAATACCTGATCACCGGGCTGCCGATGATCGCGCTCGCCGTCTTCGGCGCGCTGTTCTCGCTGAGCACGGCATCGGCGCTCCAGCCCGCCAGGGAGCCGGCGGGCGACTACTTCGGCAGGCGCGAGGACGCCTATCCGCCTCACACGTACGCCCCGGCGCTGCCGCAGGGCCCGCAAGGCCCCCAGAGCCCTCAAGGTCCTCACGGGCCGCAGGGGTACGGCGAGGTTCCGCAGGGGTACGGCGAGGTTCCGGGAGCGGCAGGTGCGGGCGCGGCAGGTGCGGGCGCGCCGCCCCACAACCCCCACCCCAATCCCGGCCCGGTGCCCGGTCAGCAGGTTCCCGGTCAGCAGCAGTTCGGTCACCCCGCCCCGGGTGACCCGCAGAACGTCCCCCAGGCCGTACCCCAGGCCGCTCCGCACGCCGCCACCCCCGGCGGCCAGTACGACGCCCCCCACCAGGGCCAGCACAACGGCCCGCAGAACCCGCCGCAGAATGTCCCGCACCCCGGCCAGTACGACGCCCCTCACCAGGGCCAGCCCCACAGCCAGCCGCAGGGCCAGCCGCAGGGGCCCGCGTACGGGCAGAGCACGCCGGCGCCGGCCCACCCCCAACTGCCGCCCGCCGAGCACCGGTACGCCGAGCACCAGCAGTACGGGCAGGACCAGCAGTACGCGCAGGACCAGTACGGCCAGGACCAGTACGCCCAGGAGCGGGGCCAGGGGGCCTTCGGCCAGGAGCGGCCCCAGGACGTCTACGGCCAGGAATACGAGCCGCAGCCCTCCTACAATCCCGCCCCGACCGCCCCGCAGCCCCCGCCGTTCGGACAGCCCGGCGCCCCGGCTCCCGCCTCGGCTCCCTCTCAGGGCCCCGGCCACGGACAGGCGCAGCAGCAGCCCCGGCCGTCGCTGCAGGACGTCCAGACCGGCGCGCACTACCCCGACTACGGCGCGTACGGCGCGCAGCCCGAGGCGCCTGCTCCCCAGCGGCCCGACTACTCCCCGCCGCCGCAGGGCCCGGTGTTCGACCAGTACGGCTACGCGGGCCAGCAGACGGAATCCGGCGGCTACGGGCAGTTCCCGAGCACTCCCCCCGCCGCGCCCGGCAACGCCCCCAGTGCTTACGGCCAGCCCTCCTCCTACAGCCCGAGCCCCGCCCCCGAGGCCAGGCCGTACGAGCAGGACCAGGCGTACGGACAGGGGTCGCCGTTCTCCGGCTACTCCGGCCAGGCGTTCGCCCGCCAGGCCGGCGAGCACGCGGCCGGTGGCCCGGCCTTCGACGCTCCCCCCGCGTACGAGGGCCCGGCCGACCCGAGGGAGCAGCAGCTCGCGCAGGCCTACCAGCAGGCGCAGAGCTACCAGAAGGGCGCCCTGCCGGACCACCCCACCGGCCCGCAGGACATGCCGGAGTACTACGACAACCCGCTCGGTCACCCCCAGTCCGAGCCCGCGCCGTTCCAGCCCCCGGCGCCCGGTCCCGCCGACCAGACGGTCCGCTTCGACCCCTCCGCCTACCACGGAGACCCGCTCAGCGACCCGCTGCGCAGGGAGGAACCGCTCGACCCGACGGCCATCTACACGCCGGACAGGTCGCAGGCAAAGTATGAGGAAGGTTCCGCCCCCGATCAGGCAGGCCGCAGAACCGACCCCGACCTCCCTTGGTATGGTTCCGAACGCTGATAGGACCGTAGATCGGGGCGTACGAACCGGGGCGAGCAGGTCTTTCCCCGGGTATCGTTATGCCGCTTGACGCCACACGCGCCACGCGCGTGTAATTACAGACATGTTGTTACGCCTTCCCAAGGGTGGGTATAGGGCAGGCGTTTTTATGGGGGGCTCCATGTGGGCGGGCGAGCGACAGGGAGGTGTGCAATGACCGATCTGGTCATGGCACAGGCGCTCGATGGTGAAGATCTTGGGTGGCAGGAGCGCGCTTTGTGTGCGCAGACCGATCCTGAGGCGTTCTTTCCTGAAAAGGGCGGTTCCACCAGGGAAGCAAAGAAGGTGTGCCGTTCGTGTGAGGTGCGCGCCGAGTGCCTTGAATACGCGCTTCAGCATGATGAGCGTTTCGGCATCTGGGGCGGCCTGTCCGAGCGGGAAAGGCGCAAGATCAAGCGCCAGGCCGTCTAGGTCCCTGAGGCTGACGTGGACGGGGCCGTGCGCTCGGCGCGCGGCCCCGCACTCATGTCTGGGTTGCTGCTGACATCCTGTTTCGCCTGGATGTGATCGGGTGAGTCCGGGTTGCCGTATCGTGGTCGGCGCTCAGCCGTACGACCCCCCTAGGACTCGACGTGCACTCGGTGACCGCGATCGTCGTCGCCCACGACGGCGCCCGCTGGCTCAAGGAGACGCTGGCGGCGGTGCTGCGCCAGACCCGGCCTCTCGACCGTGTCGTCGGCGTCGACAACGGCAGCCGTGACGGCAGCGGAAAGCTGCTGACCGAGGCGTTCGGCTCGGGCAACGTGCTGACTCTGCCCCGGTCCACCGGGTTCGGCGAGGCCGTCCACGAGGTGCTGCGGCGGCTGCCGCCCGCGCCCGGGCAGGAATGGGTCTGGCTGCTCCACGACGACTGCGCGCCCGACGCGCACGCGCTGCAGGCCCTGTTGTGGGCCGCCGAGCAGGATCCCAAGGCCGCCATCCTCGGCCCGAAGCTGCGCGACTGGCTCGACCGGCGGGTGCTGCTCGAGATGGGCGTGACCGTCAGCAGGTCGGGACGGCGCGACACCGGCCTGGAGCCGAGGGAGTACGACCAGGGCCAGCACGACGGGATCGCCGACGTCCTGTCGGTGTCCACGGCCGGCATGCTCATCCGCAGGGACGTCTGGGACGAGTTGTCCGGCCTCGACACCGCGCTGCCGCTGTTCCGCGACGACCTCGACCTGTGCTGGCGGGCCCGTACGGCCGGACACCGCGTGCTGAACGTGAGTGACGCGGTGGCCTGGCACGCCGAGGCGTCCGCGCGGCGGCGCCGCAGGATCGCCACCAGCGAGGAGCATCCGCGCAGGCTCGACCGGCGCAACGGGCTGTTCGTCCTGATGGCGAACCTGCCGTTCGGCGCGCTCGTGCGGTCGGTGTTGCGCAACGTCTTCGGGTCCGCGCTGCGGGCCCTGCTGTTCCTGCTGGCCAAGCAGCCGGCCAACGCCCTGGACGAACTGGCCGCGCTCGGCTCGGTCATGGGCCACCCCATGCGCCTGCGGCGGGCCCGCAAGGCCAGGAAGAAGGGCAGGAAGCAGGGCTGGCCCGCGATCCGGCGCAAGCTCACCCCGCCGGGCGCCGCGCTGCGGCGGCTGGCCGACATGGTGCAGGGCTTCCTCGCCGGAGCCGGCCCGGTGGACTCGGCGGGCCGCCACCACGCGGCCGCGGACCGCGCCCAGGAGGACGACGGCGACGAACTGCTGACCGACTCGGGCGGCGTCCAGCGCGTGTTCAGCAGTCCCGGCGTGGTGCTCTGCCTGATCCTGGTGGTGATCACGCTGGCGGCCGAAAGGGCGCTGCTGCCCGGGCTCCTGTCCTCCGACGGGCATCTGGGAGGCGGCGCTCTGGTGCCGGTCACCGGGGGCGCGTCCGACCTGTGGCGGCTCTACATCGAGGACCACCACGCCGCCGGGCTCGGCTCGCAGACCTGGGCTCCGCCGTACGTCGCCGTACTGGCCGGGCTGTCGGCGGTCGCGTTGGGCAAGACATGGCTGGCCGTGGCCGTGGTGCTGCTCGGCTGCGTGCCGCTGGCCGGGATCTCGGCGTACGCGGCGACCAAGCGGATGATCTCGTACACGCCCGCGCGGGTCTGGCTGGCCGCCACCTACGCCCTGCTGCCGGTCACGACGGGCGCGGTGGCGGGCGGGCGGCTCGGCACCGCGATCGTGATCGTGCTGCTGCCCGTCTACGCGGCGCTCGCCACGCGGGTGATCGCCGGGTCGCGGCGGGCGGCCTGGGGCTTCGGCCTGCTCCTGACCGTGGGCACGGCCTTCGTCCCCCTCGTGTACGTGCTGGTGGCGATCCTCGGCGGGCTCGCCGCGGTGTCGTTCGGCGGCATCCGCAGGGGCGTCAGGCGGTCGCTCGTGATCGGCCTCGGCACCCCGGTCGTCCTGCTGTTCCCGTGGCTGGTCCAGATCGTCAGGGAGCCGGGCCGCATCCTGCTCGAATCCGGCCTTCACGATGGGCGCCTCACCGCCCCCCGGCTCGGCGCCGACTCCCTGCTCATGCTGAGCCCCGGCGGGCCGGGCGCGCCGCCCGTGTGGGCGACGGCGGGCCTGATCGCGGTCGCGCTGGCCGCGCTGCTGCTGCGGCGTCACCAGATGATCGTCGCCATCGGCTGGGGCGTCATGCTCTTCGGGTTGCTGGTGGCGATCGTGGTCAGCCGGATCAACGACGCGGCGTGGCCGGGGGTGCCGCTGGCGTTCGCGGCGACGGGCCTGCTGGTGGCCGCGGGGCACCAGGCGCACCGGATCGCCGAGTTCCGCGCCGCGGGCGGGCTGCGCCGCCTGGGCGCGATGCTGATCGTCGTGGTCGCCTTCGCGACCCCGCTCGCCGCCGCCGCGCTGTGGGTGACCAGAGGCGCGGACGACCCGCTGCGCAGCGACCTGAGCGACCCGGTGCCGGTGCTCGCCGAACTCCAGTCGGAGCCCGGCGAGGGCACGCTGCTGCTGCGCCCCAGGGACGGTGTGGTGGGCTACACGCTGATGCGCGGCCAGGGCCCGCTGATCGGCGAGTCCGACCTCGAATCGCCCCGGGAGGCGACCGGCCGTTTCACGACCGCGGTCGCCGGGCTCGCCTCGGGCCGGGGCAGCACGTACGTCCAGACGCTCGCGTCGTCCGGGGTCCGCTTCGTGACCGTGCCGGGCCCCGTCGACCCCGCCCTGCAACGGGCGCTCGACTCGCAGCCCGCCCTGGTCAGGGTGAGCCTCTCGGAGACGGGCGGGCTGTGGCGCGTGGCCGGCCAGGTGACGGTGCCCCCGCGGCCGGCGACCGCGGGCGCGCTGCATCGGGGCTGGCTGTGGGCCCAGGGCGCGCTGCTCGTGCTCGTGCTGATCCTGGCCTCGCCCGGGGCCCGTACCAAGGAGCCGGAGGGCGACTACGCCGACGTGCCCGTCGAGGAGGGGCCGCGGGGCCGCCGCCGAGCAAAGGAAGATCGGGTGCCCGCGTGAGGAGACTGATCGAGAACCGCTTCGGCCTGCTCGCCCTGGTGCTGGTCGCGCTGGGCGCGTTGTACGGCGTCGCCTTCGTCAGCCGGCCCGCGCCGGCCGCTCAGGTGCGTCCGCAGGCCGTCAAGGCGCCGGTGGAGTCGGTGGCCGCCGTGTGCCCGGCGCCGTCCGGCAGCCGGGTGAGCGTGGTCACTCCCGCCCAACAGCAGCAGAACCAGGGGCAGGGGAGCGCCACCCTGTCGGCGATCAAGGCGCCGGAGGAGAAGAGCGGCGGCAAGGACGACGTGATCGACCGGCCGGGCCTGCTGTGGCAGCGCGAGATCGCCCCCGGGGGCGGCCCCCTCGTGGTCGACGCCACCGGTTCGATGGCCGCCGGGCTGGAGAGCGCCCAGACCGCCAGGGAGACGTCGGGCACCCAGCGGGGGCTCGCCGGGGTGCGGTGCGTCGAGCCGGGCGCCGAGACCTGGTTCGTCGGGCCCGGGCCCGCCGCGGCGGAGATGACGCTCTACCTCGCCAATCCCGACTCGGCTCCGGCCAACGTCTCGTTCATGGTCTATTCCGGGGAAGGCCCCGTGCTGAGCGAGCGCGGCAACGGCGTCGTCGTCAAGCCCGGCCAGCACCGCGTGATCCGGCTGCGTGACCTCGCGCCCTCCCCGCTGATCATGGCCCTGCAGGTGAGCACCCGCAGCGGCCGGGTGGCCGCCGCGGTGAAGGCCGTGCTGGGTGAGGGCAGGGGCGTCGACTGGCTGCCCGTCGCCGCCGCCCCCGCCACCCGGGTCGTCGTCCCCGGCATCCCCGGCACCGCCGGGCAGCGGGAGCTGTACGTCGCCACGCCGGGAGACCGGGACACGGTCGTGCGGATCAGGGCAGTGCTGGAGGACGGTTCCTACGCGCTGAAGAACAAGGAGACGATCGAGGTGCCGGCCGCTTCGGCGGCCTCGCTCGACCTGTCCACCGGCATCGGCGGGCAGCCGGCCGCGCTGGTGCTGGAGTCCGACGTCCCGATCGTGGCGGGCCTGAAGATCACCGGAACGGGGACCAGGCAGGACGTCGCCTTCACGGCCGGCGCCGCCTCCGTCGACCTCGGCAGCGTCGTCGCGGACGGCCGGGCGGAAGGCAAGCAGACCTCCTGGCTGGTGCTGTCGGCGCCCTTCGCCGCGGCCACCGTGGAGGTTCGGCTGGTGCCCTCGAAGGGCGAGGCGCCGGCCCCGGTCGAGGTGAAGCTGCCCGCCGCCCGCACCAAGGAGCTCAGGCTCGCGCCGCCGAAGGGAAGCAAGGGCGGCTTCAGCGTGGTCGTACGGCCGATGCCGGGCTCGGGGCCCGTGTACGGCGGGCGCGTTCTCGACGAGGCGGCCAAGGACGGCCAGCTGGTGACCGCGCAGCCGCTGGCCATGGCCAGGACCTGGGCTCTGGTGCCCCCGACCGTCGACTCGCCGGGCGCCGTGCTGCCGTAGGGCCTCGGTGCCGGTCGTCAGTGCCGGTCGTCGTAGCCGGGGTCGATCGTCTCCGGCGTGAGGCCGAGCAGGCTGGCCACCTGCTCGACGACCACGTCCAGGACCAGCGTGCCGAGCTGGTCGCGGTCGCGGGCCCGGGCCTCCAGCGGGCGGCGGTACAGCACGACGGAGGCGGGCTCGTCCCCCGAGGCCGACTCCGCCCGTCCCAGCGGGATCGGGTCGGAGGACAGCCGGGCGGGCCCGTCCACCAGCTCCGCGGCCGGCGGCACCTCCTCGACCGCGAACTCGACCGACGCGAGCTGGGTGCCCCACCGCGGCTTGAGCCGGTCGACCGCGTCGAGCACCAGGTCGTCGAACCGCTCGCCGCGGGACTTGGCGATGGGCACGTGCGAGGGCGCGAGGGGGCCGCGCATGCCGCGGCCGTGCCGGTCACGCCGGCGCACCCGCCGCCCTCGATCCGGCCTGTCGCCGCTCCGATCGCTCACGCAGCCAGCTTAGAGCGCCTTCCGCCGGTGCGGTGGGTCCGGCGGGTCGTGTCCGCTTTGCCCACCAACGTCATGTCGACTTCAGAGATCGCTGAATTGTGGCGACACGTTCAATAAGAGCGGCGGGGTGGTGGCAATGTGAACGCGGACCGGATACGGTCCCTCCGTGAGCCCCGTCCGCAGCTGTTCCCGTACCGCCTGCAGGCAGCCTGCCGTCTTCACACTCACGTATGTCTACGCCGACTCGACCGCCGTACTCGGCCCCCTGGCGACGTACGTCGAGCCACACTGTTACGACCTGTGCGCGGAGCACGCGGAACGGCTCACCGCGCCCAGGGGGTGGGAGGTCGTGCGCCTCCCGTCCGAGTCCGTCGCCCCGAGCGGGGACGACCTGGAGGCCCTGGCGAACGCGGTCCGCGAGGCCGCGCGTCCCGCTCCCGCCGCCGGCGAACCCGTCGGCCAGGCGGTCGAGGTGGGCCGCCGAGGTCACCTGCGGGTGCTCAAGTCCGCCCAGCCCAACAGGGAGCGATGACACCCCGCGATGAGATCGCACGCGGCGCGTTGAAGGGCTCATTGTGTGGGCAATCAGGCGCTATAGGCTCAGGTGCGAAGACTTAACGACTTTTAGGGGCGTGCAGTGGCCGACCTCAGCAGGATCTTCAAGGCGTACGACGTGCGCGGCGTGGTGCCGGACGAACTCGACGAGGAGATCGCACAGGCCGTCGGGGCGGCCTTCGTCGAGCTGACCGGTGCGTCCTCGGTGGTGATGGCGCACGACATGCGCACCTCGTCCGGCCCGCTGGCCGCGGCGTTCGCGCGTGGCGCCACCTCCCGTGGCGCCGACGTGATCAACGCCGGGCTCGGCTCGACCGACATGCTCTACTACGCCAGCGGCAGCCTCAACCTGCCGGGCGTCATGTTCACCGCGAGCCACAACCCGGCCAAGTACAACGGCATGAAGATGTGCCGGGCGGGCGCCGTACCGGTGGGCACCGACACCGGCCTGCTGCAGATCCGCGACCGGGCGGCCGAACTGCTCGAGGCGGGACTGGGGGGCGACCCCGGCAAGGGCACGGTGACCGAGCGGAACCTGCTCGAGGGCTATGCCGCCCACCTGAAGACGCTGGTCGACCTGTCGGGCATCCGGCCGCTGAAGGTGGTCGTGGACGCCGGCAACGGCATGGGCGGCTACACCGTCCCGGAGGTCTTCAAGGGCCTGCCGATCGAGCTGACCCCGCTCTACTTCGAGCTCGACGGCAGCTTCCCCAACCACGAGGCCAACCCGATCGAGCCGGAGAACCTGCGCGACCTGCAGAAGGCGGTCGTCTCGCAGGGCGCGGACATCGGCATCGCCTTCGACGGCGACGCCGACCGGTGCTGGGTCATCGACGAGCGTGGCGAGTCGGTCTCGCCGTCCACCATCACGGCGCTGGTCGCGGTGCGGGAGCTGGCCAAGAACCCCGGCGCCACGATCATCCACAACCTGATCACCTCCAAGGGCGTGCCGGAGATCGTCAGCGAGCACGGCGGCAAGCCCGTTCGCACCCGCGTCGGCCACTCGTTCATCAAGGCGGAGATGGCCCGCACCGGCGCCGTCTTCGGCGGCGAGCACTCGGCCCACTACTACTTCCGCGACTTCTGGTTCGCCGACTCGGGCATGCTGGCCGCACTGCACGTGCTCGCCGCGCTGGGCGAGCAGGACCGGCCGCTGTCGGAGGTGCTGTCCCGGTACTCGCGCTATGCCGCGTCCGGGGAGATCAACAGCAGGGTCGAAGACCAGGCCGGCGCCCTGGCCCGGGTACGCGAGACCTTCGCGGGCCGGGAGGGTGTTACCTTCGACGAGCTGGACGGACTCACCGTCAGCGGTCCGGACTGGTGGTTCAACCTGCGTCCGTCCAACACCGAGCCGCTGCTCCGGCTCAACGCGGAGGCCGGCGACGAGGAGAAGGTCGCCGAAGTCCGGGATGAAGTGCTCGCCGTGGTAAGGAGCTGACGAGTTGAAGATCGACGACTGGCTGCTGGACATCCTCGCCTGCCCGGCGTGCAAGTCCCCGCTCCGCGCCGTGCCCGACGCGGACGAGCTGGCCTGCACCTCGGAGTCGTGCGGGCTGGTCTACCCGGTGCGTGACGACATCCCGGTCCTCCTCGTCGACGAGGCCCGCAAGGCATGAGCGAGCGACGTAACGCCGAGCCGCCAGGCGAGGGCGTGGCATGAGTGGTGCCGGAGGGGCCCGGTTCGAGCCCGGCCGGCTCGACGACCAGGCATACCTGGTGGAGGGCGACCCCTCCGGCATGCTCCGCTCGGTCGCGTCGTCGGCCGCCCAGGTGCGGGCGGCGTACCGATCGGCGGTGGAGAACGGCGTGGCGCGGGTCGGCCGGGACGGCCGCCCCCGCGCGATCGTCGTGGCGGGCATGGGTGCCTCCGCTCTCGTGGGCGACGTGCTCGAGGCGCTGTGCCGCTACGGCGCCCCGGTCCCGGTGGTGACGGTGCGCGGCCACCGGCTGCCCGGCTGGGTCGGCGCCGCCGACCTCGTCATCGCGATCTCCCGCTCCGGCAGGACCGAGGAGACCGTCGCCGTGACCGCCGAGGCCGTACGGCGCGGGTGCGCGCTCGCCGGCGTGGGCGCGCCCGACACGCCGCTGTCGGCCCTGGTAGAGCGGGCGGGCGGGCCGTACGTGCCGGTGGGCGGGGTGACCGGGGTGGCCGGGCAGCCGAGGGCCACGCTGTGGTCGCTCATGGTGCCGCCGATCCTGGCGGCGGCCGCGCTCGGGCTGGTCTCGGCCGGGGAGAGCGAGTTCGAGTCGGTGGCCAAGCGGCTGGAGGACCTGGCCCATCGGTGCCGCCCGTCGAGCGAGTCGTTCATCAACCCCGGCAAGACGCTGGCGATGGAACTGGCCGGGACGCTTCCGGTCATCTGGGGCACCTCGCCGCTGGCCGCGGTGGCGGCCCACCGCCTGGCCGGCCGGCTGAGCGAGGACGCGGGCTATCCCGCGGTCTGGGGGGAGCTGCCCGAGGCCGCCCACAACCAGATCGTGACGTTCGACGGCCCCCTCGCCGGGCGGGACATCTTCGCCGACCCGTTCGCCGACGAGCCGGGGGAGGGCCCGCGCCTGCGCCTGCTGCTGCTGCGCGACGTGGAGGAGCACACTCAGGTCACCAGGTCCCGCACGGTGGCCGTACGGCTGGCCGAGGATCGGGGGGTTCCGGTGTCCGAGATCCTGGCCGAGGGCGTGCACCCGCTGGACCGGTTCGCCGCCCTGGTCGGCCTGTGCGACTACGCGAGTGTCTACCTCGCTCTCGGGTACGGGATGGACCCGGCGTCGGCCGCGGCGGCAACGGAACTCCAGGCCAGGATTTCCCAATAGGATCGCCTCGGCCGATTGAATTGAGGAGTTCATCGTGAGTGCGGGTGGCGGTACCAAGGCGATCCTCGCGGCGCTCGGCGCCAATCTGGCGATCGCTGTGGCGAAGTTCGTGGCGTTCCTGTTCACCGGGTCGTCGTCGATGCTCGCCGAGTCGGTCCACTCCGTGGCCGACTCCGGCAACCAGGCGCTGCTGATACTCGGCGGCAAGCGCGCCGCCAAGGGAAGAACCCGCAAGCACCCCTTCGGCTACGGCCGGGAGCGCTACTTCTACGCGTTCGTCGTCGCCGTCGTGCTGTTCACGATCGGCGCCCTGTTCTCCCTGTACGAGGGCTGGCACAAGATCGCCGACCCGCAGCCCGTGGAGTCGCCGATCTGGGCCTTCGCGGTGCTGATCTTCGCGATCGTCGCCGAGGGCTTCTCGTTCCGTACGGCCATCAAGGAGTCGAGCGCGCTCAAGGGCGACCACTCCTGGGTGGCGTTCATCCGCCGGGCCAAGGCCCCCGAGCTTCCGGTCGTGCTGCTGGAGGACTTCGGCGCGCTGCTCGGTCTGGTCTTCGCGTTGTTCGGCGTGACGATGGCCGTGGTCACCGGCAACGGCATCTGGGACGGTGTGGGCAGCCTCGTCATCGGCCTGCTGCTCGCGGTGATCGCGGTCATCCTGGCCGCCGAGACCAAGTCGCTGCTGATCGGCGAGAGCGCGACGCCCGAGGTCGAGGACAAGATCTGCGCCGCCCTGGAGTCCGCGCCCGAGGTCAGCCGGGTCATCCACCTGCGCACCCTGCACCTCGGCCCGGAGGAGCTGCTGGTCGCCGCGAAGATCGCGGTGGAGCACGACGACACCGCCGGCGAGGTGGCACGGGGCATCGACGAGGCCGAACGGCGCATCCGCGAGGCGGTTCCGATGGCCCGGGTCATCTACCTGGAGCCGGACCTCTACCGGGCGGACGCCGCCTCGGGGCAGCGTACCGGCGCATAACCCTCGTTACGGGCAGCCGTTTTTCACTGCGCACCGTAATTGAAATGTGATGCACAGTCACTTCAGTGCTGGCGGTACCGGTCGGTAACTTTACCCTTACATTACGACTGGTTACCCCGGAGGTGACTCATGATTCAGGGACGCGTGCGGTGGAAACGATTCGCCCTCGTCTTCGTGCCCGCGCTCGCGGTCGCCTCCGTGCTGGTCGGCGCGACCGCCGAGGGGGCGATCGGCGCGTCGTTCGTGGTCTCGGGTGACACGTTCAAGGTCTCCGCGGACACGCTGCAGGGCCAGGGCTTCGTGCAGTACGGCAGCACGGTCGAGAACAAGAAGGGCCAGAAGATCCCGGTCGCCGTCTCCGGCATCCGGAAGGCCACCCTGACCAACATGTGCCAGACGGTGCTGGTGAAGTCGCCCGTCGGCGCCGTGACCATCCGGATCACCGCCGGCACGGGCAAGGACCCGGTGACCGCCGAGAACATGATCGTCGATGCCACCCAGATCGAGGGCAACGCGGTCTTCACGAAGCTGGAGGCGGGCCGCGACGCGAGCTCCCTCGACCAGGTGCCGGACGGCCAGGGCGCGGCGGGCATGTTCGGCCAGCAGGCCGCCGGGGTCACCATCAAGGACTTCCGGCAGGTCTCCTGGGCGGTCAACGCGGCCACGTTCAAGCTGCCGGGGCTGAAACTGGCCGTGGAGCCGGGCGAGCACGAGTGCTTCTGATGGAGCGGCAGGTGAAATGGCGGCGGTCGCGGCCGTTCTGGGGCGGCCTGCTGGTGCTCGCGGCCGGCCTGGAACTGCTGAGCATCCCGTTCGCGACGCAGGCCCTGCCGCTCGTCATCCAGTCGGGCACGGTGGGCGCCACCTACCTGATCGCGCTGGTGCTGATCATCCTGGGCCTGATGATCTGGCTCCAGCCCGGCCAGCGGGCCTTCCTCGGCGTGGTCGCCGTACTGGTCTCGATCGCGTCGTTCGTCTACGCCAACCTGGGCGGCTTCCTGATCGGCATGCTGCTCGGCCTGGTCGGAGGCGCGCTCGCGGTCGCCTGGGCGCCCGCGGAGACCACCGAGGCCGGCGCGGCGCCGATCGAGCCCGCCGCGCCGCCCGTGCTGTCGGAAGGGGGAATCACCTTCACCGAGCGCCGGGTGGTCAGCGGCGACGAGCGCCTGGAGGCCACCCGGCCGCAGCGGCCCGCCGAACCCGCGGACGAGGCTCCGCGCATCCTGGTCGCCCGCGTCCGCCGCGACACCGATCCCGCCGCCGAAGAACCCGGCGACGGCCCCGGCGACGGCTCCGACGACTCCGGTGAGAGCTCCGGCGAGGGCCGCGATGACGGGGGTGTCCGCCCGGACGGCGGCGGGCGCGGAGACACGGGTCCGGGCCCCGCGGCCAAGGCGCTGGCCATCGCGGTGCTGCCCGTCATCCTGGCGGCCGGGACGGGCATGGCCCGGGAGGACCCGGGAACGGGCGGACAGGGCGGCTCCCTCCTGCCCGGCGTCGTCCCGAGCGCCGTTCCCGGCGGCCTGTCCGACGTCCTCGGCGGCGTCCTGCCCAGCGCGGTCCCTTCGGCCCTGCCCACGGGGCTGCCCACGGACCTGAAGGACGCCGTGGGGTCGCTCACCGGCAGGAAGAGTCCCTCGCCGTCGCCGGGGGAGGCCGGCCAGGACGAGCCGGGGGGCTCCTCCACGAAGGGAGCGGTGACGGTCGCGACCGAGACGGCGGCCGTCCGCGCGCCCTCGCTGACCATGACCGGGATGAAGTTCACCGGCGTGGTCGAGATGCCCACCGCGACCGGCACGGTCAAGATGCTCCGCTTCACCATGGACAAGGCCGTGCTGGAGCAGCCCCAGCAGACGATGGGCCCGACGACGCTGACCGGCAGCACGTTCACCTTCGAGGGCAACGTGGTGATCTGCACGACGAAGATGACCGCCAAGCTTCTCGGCGTGCCGCAGGAGTTCACGGCGGATCACCCGAACCTCCTGGTCAGAGCACTCAAACTGGTGCCGTCGCTGAACGTCCCGCTGACGATGACCGACATCGTCAGCGAGCAGCCGTACGTCACGGCCGACTCCCTGCGGGCGGACGACCTCCACCTCGTGGTCGGCGCCTGACTTCCGAGCGCCTGACTTCCGAGCGCCTGACTTCCGAGCGCCTGACTCACCGGTGCCGTAGCAGCCGCAGGGCCTTCTCCTTCTCGAAGTCCAGCGCCCGGCGCGGCGCCTGGATACGTCCGATGCGCAGGCCGAGGTCGCGTACGGCCTGGGCCACCGCGGGCTCGGACAGCGCACGGAGCGCGAAGGCCAGTTCGGCCGGCGAGACGTCGAACCGCCGCTCCAGCTCCATCGCCTGGCGCACCGCCTCCAGCTCGTCGGGCCCGAAGCGCCGATGGGCGCCCTTGTCCCGCACGGGCGGCAGCAGGCCGAGAGCCTCCCGATAGCGCAACATCCGCGGGGACATGCCGAGCCGCCTGGCCGCCTCGGTGATGCGCATCGTGCCTCCGGTCCCCGTTCCTGGGTCCACGCTAGACAGTCCAGCGGCCCTCCGGCACCCATCGGCGATGGAATCTCACATTCTTGTGTCAGGTTTGCGGGCCTCCGTATGCGTTCCTGCGTCCGCGACGCCTAAACTCGCACCGACGGACAACGGAGGAGACACTCATGGACTTCAAGGTCGCCGACCTTTCGCTTGCGGAATTCGGCCGCAAAGAGATCCGCCTCGCGGAGCACGAGATGCCGGGCCTCATGGCGACCCGCAAGGAATACGCCGCGGCTCAGCCGCTGCGCGGCGCGAAGATCATGGGCTCGCTGCACATGACGATCCAGACCGCCGTGCTGATCGAGACGCTGGTCGCGCTCGGCGCCGACGTCCGCTGGGTGAGCTGCAACATCTTCTCCACCCAGGACCACGCCGCCGCCGCGGTCGTCGTCGGCCCGGACGGCACGGTGGACAACCCCTCCGGTGTCCCGGTCTTCGCCTGGAAGGGCGAGACGCTCGAGGAGTACTGGTGGTGCACCGAGCAGGCCCTCCGCTGGCCCGACGGTTCCGGCCCGAACATGATCCTGGACGACGGCGGCGACGCCACGCTGCTCGTGCACAAGGGTGTGGAGTTCGAGAAGGCCGGCGCCGTGCCGGTCGCCGGTGAGGACGACCCCGAGGAGTGGGCGGTCATCCTCGACACGCTCCGCCGTACGGTCTCCGAGGACAAGTGGTGGACCCGCGTGGCCGAGGGCATCAAGGGCGTCACCGAGGAGACCACGACCGGCGTGCACCGCCTCTACGAGATGCACAAGTCCGGCACGCTCCTGTTCCCGGCGATCAACGTCAACGACTCGGTGACCAAGTCGAAGTTCGACAACAAGTACGGCTGCCGCCACTCGGTGATCGACGGCCTCAACCGCGCCACCGACGTGCTGATCGGCGGCAAGGTCGCCGTGGTCTGCGGCTACGGCGACGTGGGCAAGGGCTGCGCCGACGCGCTGCGCGGCCAGGGCGCCCGGGTCATCGTCACCGAGATCGACCCGATCTGCGCGCTCCAGGCCGCCATGGACGGCTTCCAGGTCACCACCCTGGAGGAGGTCGTCGGCATCGCGGACATCTTCGTCACCTGCACCGGCAACTACGGCATCATCAGCGCCGAGCACATGTCGCAGATGAAGCACCAGGCGATCGTGTCCAACATCGGCCACTTCGACAACGAGATCGACATGGCCGGCCTGGGCCGCATCCCGGGAATCAAGAAGGTCAACATCAAGCCGCAGGTCGACGAGTGGGTGTTCCCCGACGGGCACTCGATCATCGTGCTCGCCGAGGGCCGCCTGATGAACCTCGGCTGCGCCACCGGCCACCCGTCGTTCGTCATGTCGAACTCGTTCACCAACCAGGTGATCGCCCAGATCGAGCTGTTCACGAAGACCGACGACTACCCGGTCGGCGTGTACGTGCTGCCCAAGCACCTCGACGAGAAGGTCGCCCGCCTCCACCTCGACGCGCTCGGCGTGAAGCTGACCAAGCTCAGCAAGAAGCAGGCGGAGTACATCGGCGTCGACGTCGAGGGCCCGTACAAGCCGGACCACTACCGCTACTGATGGCTAGCGTGACGGGGGCGCGGGCCCGGCCCGCGCCCCTCGTCAGGAGGCAGACGGCGTGATTCAGCCGGACATCGCGGAGGCCGGGGAGCGGCGCATCGAGTGGGCGGCCCGGTCGATGCCGGTCCTCCAGGCGATCGGCGCCGGTTTCGGCGCCGACCGGCCGCTCGACGGCCTGCGCATCGCCGCCTGCATGCACGTGACCGCCGAGACGGCGGTGCTCCTCGGGGCGCTGCGGGAGGGCGGCGCCCAGATCGCCCTGGCCGCGTCCAACCCCCTGTCCACGCAGGACGACGTCGCCGAGGCACTGAGAACGTACGGCATCGCCGTGCACGCCCGCGCCGGGGTGGACAAGGCGACCTACTACCGGCACATCCACCAGGCGCTCGACATCGCGCCGAACGTCGTGCTCGACGACGGATGCGACCTCGTCAACACCCTGCACACCGAGCGGGTCGAACTCCTCGACGGCGTGATCGGCGGCTGTGAGGAGACCACGACCGGGATCATCCGGCTGCGCCAGATGGCCTCGGAGAACGCGCTGCGCTTCCCGATGGTCGCGGTGAACGACACCCGGACCAAGCGGATGTTCGACAACCGTTACGGCACCGGCCAGTCGACGCTCGACGGCATCATGCGGGCCACCAACGTCCTGCTGGCGGGCCGCACCGTGGTCGTCGCGGGCTTCGGCTTCTGCGGCCGGGGCGTCGCGGAGCGGGCCAAGGGCCTCGGCGCACGGGTCATCGTCACCGAGATCGACCCGGTCAAGGCCCTCGACGCCGCCCTGCAGGGCTACGACGTACGGCCGATGAGCCTGGCCGCCGAGACCGGCGACGTGTTCGTGACCGTCACCGGCAACCGTGATGTCATCCGCGCCGAGCACCTGGCCGTCATGAAGGACGGCGCGATCCTCGCGAACGCGGGCCACTTCGACGTCGAGATCGACGTACGGGCACTGGAGGAGATGGCGCGCGAGGTGCGCTTCGGGATCCGGCCCAACACCGACGAGTACGTCCTGGAAGACGGCCGCAGGCTGCTGCTGCTCGCCGAGGGGCGCCTGGTGAACCTGACCGCCGCCGAGGGCCACCCGGCCGCGGTGATGGACATGTCGTTCTCGGCCCAGGCGCTCGCCGTCGCGTGGCTGGTCCGGGAGTCGGTCCGGCTGGCGCCCGGCGTGTACGACGTCCCGGCCGACATCGACGCCGAGGTGGCCCGCTTGAAGCTCGCCGCCGCCGGGATCTCGATCGACGCGCTCACCGACGTGCAGGAGGAGTATCTCCACTCCTGGCGCCTCGGGTCCTGAGGTTCACGGCCGGCCACACGACCGCCAGCGTGTACGCGCACAACACGGCCAAGCCGGCCCAGCCGGGGAGCGGGAAATACCCGGCGGACGGCGCGTAGTGGGCGACCACCTGCGGATACTCCACTGCCGTCTGCTGTACGGCGAAGCCCGCGGCCGGGGTGAGCCGCAGCAGCCATTGCGACACCACGTCGGGCAGGAACGGGAACGCGGTCACCGCGTAGGGCACGGCGACGAGCGACAGCGCGAGGGTGATCGCCGCCCAGCCGCGCCGCAGCAGGACGCCCAGCCCGTACGCCAGGACGGCGCAGAGGGCGAGCACCGCCGCGGTCCCGACGACGACCCGGACGCCGGTCAGCGGGGAAACCGGCTGCACGGGGACGCCGTTGCCGCTCAGGATCGCGACGCCGACCGGCAGGACCACGCCGACGGCGGTGAGTCCGGTCACGAAGGTTGCGGCGCCGACCACCACGGCTCGGGCGGCCAGAACCGGGTGCGACACCGCCGTGTCCGGCCGGGCGCCGAACCGGGCGGCCAGGACGATGACGATGATCGACATGATCACCAGACCGGACAGCGTCCTCTCGACGGTGCCGGTGCCCTCGCTTCCGCTCGGGCCGATGTCACCGGTCCCACTCACGGTGATGACGCCGTCCTTCTCGACCGCGCCAGAGGCGTTGTGGTACTTCTCCCAGTCGGTGTGGTTCATCTCACCGACGGCTTCGCTGCGCCACGCACCGGCGGACGCGCCTGCCACGGTGACGTGGTCGAAGACACCGGTGGCCTGCGTGAAGCGGCTCTCCTCGACCGCTCCGCCGAATCCGACCTTCCGTAGTGTGAGGTCGCCGGGGGACGTGGCGAACAGCCCGACCTGCGCCGTCGCCGGGAGACCGGCCAGTCTCACCGTTCCGACGGTGTGCCAGCGCAGGCCGTCGGCCGACTGTGAACCGGTGACGGTGTCGCCGGACCGCGTCAGGCGCAACCAGCGCGGGAACCGCGGCGTGAGGCCGCCCTCACCCGCGGCGATGTCGTGCCGGAAGTCGTACTGCATCCGCACGCCGTGCCTGCCGGTCATCATGAGCGCCGCGTAGGAGGAGCCCTGCCGGACGCCGTCCTTGATGATGATCCCGGCCTTCGCCCACGGCACCAGGCCGGAGACGATCTGGTCGTGGCCGGGCGGAGGATAGGTGATCGTGCCGGTCATGGAGGTCATCCGCACGGTGATGGTGCCCTCCGGGCCGAGGTCGCGGTGCAGGAACCAGAACCGGTCGCCGACGATCGAGCCGTCCGCGGCGGTCGGATCGGCCGGGCAGGGCCCCTCGCAGGACGACCGGCTTCCGAAGGCGTAGAGCAGGCCGGCGGCGATCACGATGAGGGCCGCCACGGCGAGGGCGATCAGCCGGGCGGGGCGGCGGAAGGCCGTCCATTCCCGGTGAAGGAGTTCTCCTGTGAGCATGCGGTCGTTTTACGGGCGCGGGCCTAACACCGCCCGAACCGCCTCTGTCACGCCGTTGTTAGGTCCGGCCGGGCATCCTGGAGACGTGATCAGGCTGCGCGACGGGAGCGTGGGACTCCGGTTCACGATCTTGTACACCGGAGTGTTCCTCATGTCCGGGATCGGGCTGCTGGCCCTCACCTTCCTGCTCGCCGGCGGGGGAGGGGCCAGCGCCCCCGCCGGCCGGCAACCGCCCGCAGGCGGCAGGCTGGGCGAGATGCACCAGCAGGTTCGCCATCTGCAGGAGCAACTGGCCGAGGTGAACGCGCAGCACTCCCGGCAGCTGCTGGTCGGATCCCTGCTCGCGCTGACGGTGATGGCGGTCGTCTCCGTGCTGGTCGGCCGGGTGCTCGCCCGCCGGGTGCTGCGCCCACTGCGGGTGATCACCGAGGCGACCCGGCGCATCTCCGCCGACAACCTGGACCAGCGGCTCGGCGTCAGCGGGCCGGCGGACGAGGTGAAGGACCTGGCCGACACCATCGACGGCCTGTTGGGGCGGCTGGAGGCGTCTTTCGCCGCCCAGCGCCGGTTCGTCGCCAACGCGTCGCACGAGTTGCGGACCCCGTTGGCGACCATGCGGGCGTCGGTGGACGTCGCGGTGGCCAAGCCCGGCGTGGCGCCGCAGACGCTCGCTTTGGGCGACCGACTCCGTACGCAGCTGGACCGAGTGGATCAGCTGCTCGACGGCTTCCTCGTGCTGGCCCGGGCGCGGCACGGCGCGCTGGCCGGCGCTGCCGAGGTCGACGTGGCCCGATTGGTCGCGCAGGCGGTGAGTGACCGCAGCGCCGGGATCGCGGCGAGACGGCTGAGCGTGACCGAGGATCTGCGGGACGGCATGCCCATCCGGGGCGATGCCGCCCTGCTCTCCCGGATGGTGGGGAACGTGGTCGACAACGCCGTGGTGCACAACGAGGAGGACGGCTGGATTCGCGTCGAGACCTTCCGGGAGGGCACCGAGGTCCGGCTCGTCGTGCAGACCGGCGGACGCGTCCTCGACCAGCGGGACGTGGACCGCCTCGCCCAGCCCTTCGAGCGGCTCGGCGTGGACCGAACCGGATCCGAGAACGGCTCCGGCCTCGGGCTGTCCATCGTGGCGGCGATCGCGGCGGCTCACGGCGGGCGGCTCGAACTGCTCGCCCGGCCGGAGGGCGGCCTGCGAGTGTCGATCGCGCTGCCGTACGTCCCGGTCCCGGCCGAGGTGCGGTCGTGAGGATCCTGGTCGTCGAGGACGCGCGGTCGCTCGCCGAGGTCGTCGCCGAGGGCCTGCGCGATCAGGGGATGGCCGTCGACATCAGTTACGACGGGCTGTCCGCAGCCGCCAAGCTCGACCTCACGGCGTACGACGTGGTGGTCCTGGACCGCGACCTGCCCGGCCTGCACGGCGACACGCTGTGCCAGATGATCGTCGACCGGCCGGACCGCCCGATGGTGCTGATGCTGACCGCGGCCGGGACACCCGACGACCGCGTCAGTGGTCTGACCCTCGGCGCGGACGACTACCTCGCCAAGCCGTTCCACTTCCCGGAGCTGATCCTGCGTATCCAGGCCCTGGCCCGCCGCAAGCCGGACGCGCATCCGCCGACCCTGCGCGCCGCCGGGATCGAGCTGGACCCGGTGCGCCGGACCGCGGTGCGCGACGGCCGGCAACTGAACCTTTCCGTGAAGGAGTTCGCCCTGCTGCAGGCGCTGATGCGGGCGAGTCCCGGCTTCCTCAGCACGGAGGCTCTGCTGGAGCGGGTCTGGGACGAGAACGCGGATCCGTTCACCAACACGGTGACGGTGACGATGGGGCGGCTGCGCCGCAAGCTCGGCGAGCCACCGGTCATCACGACGACACCGGGCGTGGGGTATCGGCTCGCCTGAGCCCTGCCGTCAGGTACCGAGAGCTCGCGCGACAGTGAGGCTGTCCTCGTAGATGTGGTAGCGGGTGACGAGCCCGTCTTCGACGGTGAGGTGCAGCGCGAAAGGCGAGGCGTAGGCGGTGCCCCCGGCCCGGACCGTCTGCGCGATCTCTCCGAGCACGACGGCGTGCGTCCCGTCGACCAGGATCCACGTCACCGACGTGCCGTTCCGTTCTGGCACATGGTGGGCCTCCAGTGACCGGAAATGGTCTGCCACCTCGGCCCGGCTGGACCGAGGCCGGATCCAGGGAACCGCCGGATGCCCCTCGGCGGGCCAGGAGAGCCGCCAGTCGACGGGCTCGGCGAACAGTTCCGCGGTACGGTCGTGATCACCCTCCGCCATCCGGCGCAGCAACTCTTCCACGACGTCATAGGTGTCGCTCCTCATGCCGCAACCCTCGCGGACCGAGGCGTAGTGCGTCGATTACCGGTGAGGTAAGCGCGGGGAAGATCAGGTCCCCTGCATCTCGCGCATCCGCCGGATCTCGGCGGTCTGCTCGGCGATCACGTCCGTGGCCCACTGCTCGACGGTGAGGTGGGAGCCCTCGGTGAGCACCCGGGTGGCCATCGTGATCGCGCCCTCGTGGTGGGCGACCATCATCTGGAGGAACAGGCTGTCGAACTCGGCGCCGGACGCCGCCCTGAGCGCGGTCATCTGCTCCGGGGTGGCCATGCCCGGCATGTCCTGGTGGTCCGCGTGGTGGTCGGGCCGAGGGAGGCGCTCCTGCTCCAGCCAGGTCGTCATGCCCCGGATCTCCGGCTCCTGCACGTCATGGATGCGGGCCGCGAGCGCCTTCAGCTTGGCGGAGGAGGCCCGTGAGGGCGCCAGGGCCGCCATGTCCAGCGCCTGCCGGTGATGGACGATCATGTCCTGGACGTACCGCACGTCGGCCGCGTTGATCGTGGGGGAGGGGACCGCGGTGGCGGCCTCGGCGGGGCTGAGGGTCCTGGCCTCCTCACCCGGCCGGCCAGGCGCGATCACGGGGGCGGTCGAGACGGGAGCACTCCCGCGTACGTCCTCGGAGCAGGCGGTCAGGAGGAACGCGGCACCGGTCATGAGGACGAGTGCCACCCGCACCCTGTTTCCCTGTGCGACCCGCACCCTGCCTCCCTGTCACGGAGCGTATAGAGATCACGACGCTAACCCGGCAGGAGTAATAGGTCAAAGGGCGATATGTGCCAGTTTTCTTGACAGACTGACAACTAGCGGGGCGTCAATGTCAAAGGTGACGATCTGATCATTTATCTCCCCTTTATATGAGGAGGACAGCGAGTTGTTCACCTTACGCCGCAGCGGTCGTGCGCTGGCCGTGGCAGGAGCGGCGGTCGTCCTGGCTCTGTCCGCGGGCCCCGCACAGGCCGCCGACGTGCTGGCCCCGGGCGAGATCGCGATGAGCGCGAACGTCACGCACGTCGCGAACGTGCCCACCCCGGCCGCCCTGGCCGGCACGATCAACACCGACATCGCCTTCCAGGGCGACTACGCCTACGTCGGCAACTACGGCGGCTTCACGATCTTCGACATCAAGCACCCGCAGAAGCCACAGGTGGTCAGCTCCGTCGTGTGCCCCGGCTCACAGATGGACATGTCCGTCTACGGCGACCTGCTGATCGGCTCCGTCGACTCCTCCCGCAACAACGACTCGTGCTCCAGCACGGCTCAGCCGGCGTCCGAAAAGGCGTCGTGGGAGGGCCTTCGCATCTTCGACGTCAGCGACAAGTCGAACCCGAAGTACATCAAGTCGGTGGAGACGAACTGCGGGTCCCACACCCACACGCTCGTGCCGGACAAGACCGGTGAGAACGTCTACGTCTACGTCTCCTCCTACGCACCGCTGGCGACCTTCCCCGACTGCCAGCCGCCGCACGACCTGATCTCGATCGTCAAGGTGCCGCTCAAGAACCCCACCGCGGCGTCCGTCGTCGCGACGCCGGTGCTGTTCCCGGACGGCGGCAACCCCGGCGAGCCGGGCAAGCAGTACCCGTACCGCACGTCGGCGACGGAGGGCTGCCACGACATCACCGCCTACCCCGAGAAGGGCCTGGCGGCCGGCGCGTGCATGGGCGACGGCATCCTGATGGACATCCGTGATCCGGAGCACCCGAAGGTTCTCGACGTCGTCCGCGACGACGAGAACTTCGCCTTCTGGCACTCGGCGACGTTCAACAACGACGGCACCAAGGTGGTCTTCACCGACGAGCTCGGCGGCGGCTCCCGGGCCACCTGCAACGAGGCGATCGGCCCGAACCGCGGCGCCGACGCCATCTACGACATCGCCCCCGGCAACAAGCTCACCTTCAAGAGCTACTTCAAGATCGGTCGCTATCAGGCGGACACCGAGAACTGCGTCGCGCACAACGGCTCGCTGATCCCGGTCAAGGGCCGCGACATCATGGTGCAGGCGTGGTACCAGGGCGGCGTCTCGATCTGGGACTTCACCGACTCGGCCCACCCGCAGGAGATCGGCTACTTCGAGCGCGGCCCGTGGTCGCAGCCGCTGAGCGGCGGCTTCTGGTCGGCCTACTACTACAACGGCTACATCTACGGCAGCGACTTCAACTTGGGACTCGACGTCCTGAAGATCAACGACTCGCGTACGAACCAGGCTAACAGCGTGAAGATGGACATCCTCAACGTGCAGAGCCAGGGCTCGTACCGTGAGCACGGCGAGGGTGTGCCTGGCGGCCACTGAAAGCCTGAGTGACCCGTCCGGCGAGTGATGCGAGGAGGCGGGCATCTCCGGTGCGGCCTCTCCCTCAACGCACCGGCGATGCCCGCCTCAACCCCACTGCAGGTATGCCCCATGACCTGCAATGACCACAGGTGCCCCGCAAATCGGGCTCTACACCTAAACCGGAGGAACAAATCCTCCCGATGTCGTCGGAGCCTCTCCGCGCGGCGGTCCCGCCTCCCTCGGCGGAGGCGGCGCGGGCGGCGCCGGCAGGCGGTGCCCCTGCGCGCCGTACCCCTGCACGCCGTACCCCTGCGGGCCGTACGGCGGGGGCGTGGAACGGGCCCGGGCGAGCCGCATCTCCTCACGGCGCCTGCGTTCGGCCAGCACGGCGGCCAGATAGGCGTACGGCGGAACGCCGGGCGGGGGCGGCGGCGCCACCTGCGCGCTGATCTGCCCGGCCACGCGCAGCCCCATCTCCTCGCGCATCCGCGGGCTGAGCTGGTGCCACCGGGACAGGTACTGCCGGGCGGTGTTGGCCAGGTCGTCGGACAGCCCGGACAGCTCCAGCGTCGCGGCCCACGACGCGAGCGGCGGAGGCATCTCCGGCGGCGGGGCCTGCTGCGGCGAACGCTCCCCGATGACGGTCGTCCCGGCGAACACGTCCCCGAGGCGCTTGCCGCGCTGGTTGAGGAGCGACGTGATGAGCGCGGGGGCGCCGAAGAACGTCCAGAACTCCAGGAACCCGGCGAGCCCGCGAAACAGCGCCTGCCGGAAGCGCTCCGGCCCGCCGTCGTCGCTCACCACGCGCAGGCCGAGGGCGAGCTTGCCCAGCGAACGGCCCCTGGTGATCGTCTCGAACGCGACCGGATAGCCCACCGTGACCAGCACGACGAACAGGATGAGCAGCCCGGTGGCCAGCGACTCGTCGGTCACCAGGGACGCCTGCGCGACCAGCACGACGGCCAGGATGATCACGGCCCACTGGACGGCCCAGTCGATGAGGAAGGCCAGGGCGCGGCTGGGGAGCTGGGCGACGCGAACCTCTACGACGACCGCCTCGCCGGTCACGACTTCGGACACACTGCGCACCCTACTGTGTGCCGCCGATAGGGTCCGATCCGTGGACATCGATGCGTTCGTCGCCGCGAGCAAGCCGTCCTGGGACCGGCTGGACGACCTCGTGCGGCGGCAGCGCAGGCTGCGCGGCGCGGAGGTCGACGAGCTGGTCGAGCTCTACCAGCGGGCGGCGACCCACCTGTCCATCGTGCGGTCGGGGTCGTCCGACGCCCTTCTCGTCGGACGCCTGTCGTCGCTGGTGGCGAGGGCGCGCGCGGCCGTCACCGGCGCCCACAGCCCGGCCTGGCGGGAGGTCGCCCGGTTCTTCACGGTGTCGTTCCCGGTGGTGGCCTACCGGGCGCGCCGGTGGTGGGTCGGCGCCACGGTGGCCTCACTCGTGGTCGCGTACGTCGTGGGCGTGTGGGTGGCGCGCGACCCCGCAGTGCAGAGCCTCATCGGCACACCCGAGGACATCCGCCAGATCGTCGAGCACGATTTCGCCGACTACTACTCGGAGAACCCGGCGGCGTCGTTCGCCGGCCACGTGTGGCTGAACAACGCCTGGCTGTCCATGCAGGTCGTGGTCTCCGCGATCCTGCTCGGCCTGCCCATCCCCTGGATCCTGTGGCAGAACGCGGCCAACGTCGGGCTCATGGGCGGCCTGATGCACTCGCACGGCAAGGCGGACGTGTTCTGGGGCCTGATCCTGCCGCACGGCATGCTGGAGCTGACCGCGGTCTTCCTGGCGGCGGGCGCCGGGCTGCGCCTCGGCTGGACCGTCGTCGACCCCGGGCCGAGGCGGCGCGCGGAGGCGCTGGCCGAGCAGGGCAGGGCCGTGATGAGCGTCGCGCTCGGCCTGGTCGTGGTGCTGCTCGTCTCCGGGCTCATCGAGGCGGGGGTCACCCCGTCGGGCCTGCCGACCTGGGCGCGCATCTCGATCGGGGCGCTCGCGGAGGCGCTCTTCCTCGCGTACGTGATCGTCTTCGGCCGCCGGGCGGAACGCGCGAACGAGTCGGGGGACATCGAGCACGCCCCCGACCTCGCCCCGACCGCCTGAGACCACCGCGTAAGACTCAGAGCCGGCCGGCGGCCTTCAGAGCGAGATATGTGTCGGCGAGCGCCGGGGCGACGTCCTCGGGCAGGGCGTCCACGACCTCCACGCCGTGGCGGCGCAGCACCGCGGTGATCTCGCGTCGCTCGCCGCGCAGCCGCTCGGCCGCCGCGGCGTCGTAGACGGCCTCGGCGGTGCCGCGCCCGGCCGCCATGCCGGCCACCCGCGGATCGGCGACCGAGGCCACCAGGACCATGTGCCGGGACGACAGTCCGGGCAGCACGGGCAGCAGGCCCTCCTCCATGGCCGTGGCGTTCAAATCGGTCAGCAGCACCACCAGGCAGCGCCGCCTTGCCCTGGACAGCACGGCCGCCACCATCCCGGCGGCGTCGGCCTCGACCAGCTCCGCCTCGATCGGCGCCATCGCGTCCACCAGCGACGACAGCAGTTCCGTCCGCGACGCGCCGGACACCTGGGCCCGTACGGCCCGGTCGTAGGCGAGGAAGTCCACGCGATCGCCGGCCCGCGCGGCGAGCGCGGCCAGCAGCAGCGCGGCGTCCATCGACCAGTCCAGCCGCGGCCAGCCGGAGAGCCGGTCACCGCCGACCTGTGCCACACCGACCGGGGCCACGCCGACCCGGCCCGCCGAGGTGCGGCCCGTGTCGAGCACGATCAGCACGCGGCGGTCGCGCTCCGGCCGCCAGGTGCGCACGACGACGTCGCTGCGCCGGGCGCTCGCCCGCCAGTCGATCGAGCGGACGTCGTCGCCCACGACGTACTCGCGCAGCGAGTCGAACTCGGTGCCCTGGCCGCGCACCAGCGCGGGGTGCCGTCCGTCGAGCTCGCGCAGCCGGGCCAGCCGCGCCGGCAGGTGCCTGCGGCTGAGGAACGGCGGCAGCACCCGGACGGTCCACGGCACGTGGAACGTCCGCTGCCGCGCCGCCAGGCCCAGCGGCCCGACCGAGCGGACGGTCACGGCGACGGCCTCCCGGTCGCCCCTGCGGGTGGGCGTCAGCGTCGTGACCAGGCGCCGTCGCTCGCGGGCCGGCACGTCGAGCGTCACCCGCCGCGCGGCGGCCCCGGCCGAGGGCTGCCAGGCGTCGCGAAGCACGCCCCGGACCCGCCGCGGGCCCGGGTTGTCCACGACGAGGCCGATCGCCGCCGACTGCCCGAGCCGCACCCGCCGTTCGCCGTCGCGCTGGAACCGCAGCCCGCGCACACCGCCCGCGAGCAGCAGGTCGGCCGCCACGAGCATGGCGAGCACGAGCACGGCGGCCAGCACGACCAGGCCGGGCTCGGGGGCGAGGAGCACGACGATCGCGGCGAGGGCGGCGAGCAGTGCCGCGCGTCCGGTCAGCGCCACGCGGCCCTCACCGGGGAACGGGGACGGCGGACAGGATGCCCTCCAGGATGCCGTCGGGGGTGGCGCCCTCCAGTTCGGCCTCCGGGCGCAGCCCCACCCGGTGGCGCAGGGCGGGCCGCGCCAGGGCCTTCACGTCGTCCGGTGTCACGTACGACCGTCCCGACAGCCACGCCCACGCCCGCGCGGCGGCCAGCAGCGCGGTGGCCCCGCGGGGCGAGACGCCGAGCTGGAGCGAGGGCGACTGCCGGGTGGCCCGTGCGACGTCCACGATGTAGCCGAGCACCTCGGCGCCCGCGTGGACCTGCGCGACCGCCCGGCGTCCCGCCGCGAGGTCGGCCGCGGACGCCACGGATTTGATCTCCGTCAGGTCGCGCGGGTCGAAGCCGAGCGCGTGCCGTTCGAGGACGGCGATCTCCTGCTCGCGCGGCGGCAGCGGCACGGTCAGCTTGAGCAGGAACCGGTCGAGCTGCGCCTCGGGCAGCTGGTAGGTGCCCTCGTACTCGACGGGGTTCTGCGTCGCCACGACGATGAAGGGGTCCGGTAGCGGGCGGGCCGCTCCCTCGACGCTGACCTGTCGTTCCTCCATCGCCTCCAGCAGGGCGGCCTGCGTCTTCGGCGGCGTGCGGTTGATCTCGTCGGCGAGCAGCAGGTTGGTGAAGACCGGCCCCTCGCGGAACTCGAACTCCGCCGTCCTGGCGTCGTAGACCAGCGACCCGGTGACGTCGCCCGGCATCAGGTCGGGGGTGAACTGCACCCGCTTGAAGTCCAGCGCGAGCGTGGCCGACAGCGTGCGTACGAGCAGGGTCTTGGCCACGCCGGGCACGCCCTCGAGCAGCACGTGACCCCGGCACAGCAGCGCGATGACCAGCCCGGTGACGACCGGGTCCTGGCCCACGACCGCCTTGGCCACCTCCGCCCGCAGCGCCGCGAGCGCCTCGCGGGCGGCGTCCGCGTCCGATTCAGGTGTGGTCACGAATCTCGTACCTGCCTTTCGAGTGTGTCCAGGTGGGCGGCGAGGGTCACCAGCGCGGTGTCGTCACCGGGCGGCGGGCCGCACAGCAGCGTCAAAACCGGCTCCGGGTCGCGGCCGGTGCGCGCGGCCGCGGCGACGGCGACCTCCTCCGCGGTCGCGGTGCGGGGCAGTCCGAGGCGGGGGGCGAGCCGGTCGGCCGCGGCGGCCCGCAGCGCGAGGGCGGCCCGGTCCCTGGCCCGGCGGGAGCGGTACAGGCGTCCGCGCCCCTCCACGGTCTCCGCGGCCCGCACGACCACGGGCAGGCGCTCGACCACGACGGGCCCGAGCCTGCGTCCGCGCCACAGGGCGGCCAGGGCCACCGCGACGAGGAGCTGGATGACCGCCCACTTCACGCCGCCGGGGATGAGGTCGCCGAGCGAGCGGGCCTGCCCGTCCGTCCCACCGCCGGGACCGCCTGTCTCGTCCTGGTCGTCGGGCTCGGCGAGCCAGACGAGTTTCTGCCGCGCCCCGGCCAGGTTCAGCGCGAGCGCCGCGTTGCCGTCCTCCGCGAGGCGCAGGTTGGTCATGAACGACGCGTCGCCCAGCACGGTCACGGTGTGCCCGTCCGCGGTGTAGCGGACCAGGGCGTGCCCGTCGCCGGCCGGATAGCAGCCCGTGGCCCCCCGTGGCCCGGCGAAGGACATGCCGCCGGTGTAGGCGTCGCCCGCTCGCACCGCCTCTCGTAACGTGCACTCCGGGGCCCGCGACCGGGTGCGCACAGGGCCCTTCCTGCGTACGCCGGAGGCGAGCACGTCGAGGTACGGCACGGAGCCCGCGACGAGCCGGTCACCGGGGGCCTCCGCGATGCGGCGGGCGGCGTCGCGGTTCAGGAAGCTCGCCTCGGTGACCAGCAGCAGGGTCTGCGGCCCGGCGGCGGCCACCGCCGCGCCGGGGGTCTCCACTCGGGTCACCTCCACCCCGTGCGCCTCCAGCAGCCGGGCGAGTGCGGCGCTGCCGTTCAGCGAGGTGTCGGCGGGATCGAGGGTGCGGCCGCCGGACTGTCCCCCCGTCAGCAGCATCGGCAGCACCGCCGTGGCCAGCACGAGCACCACCAGCAATGCGACCCAGGCCGTCTGCCGCCCTCGGCTACGGGCTTTCGCCGGGGCGCTCGCGGCGGTCATGCGGTCACGCCCGCGCGGGCCGACCGCAGGCGCTCGTCCAGGGCGGTGAGCGTCAGGTAGCCCTCCCGGGTGCCGCCCGCCCCGCCGTAGGTCACGTCGTCGAACAGGCGTGCCGCCGCGCGCAGGTCCGCCGCGTGGGGCGGCAGCGCCTGGCCGGCGACCTCGGCCAGTTCCACGGCGGTACGGCCCGGCATCGGGCTGACGATCGCGCGTTCCTCCAGTTCGCGGGCGATCGCGCGCAGCCGCTCCTGGATGGCCCCCGCCCAGCCGCCCTCGGCCGCCAGGCGTTCGGCCTCGGCGCGATGCTCGGCGGCCGTCCGCTCACGCTGCCCGAAAACGGCGCCGCTCTCCGTACGCCGGCCGCCGGAGAAACGGCGCAGGGCCCACAGGAGCAGCACGGCCAGGACGGCGAGGACGACGGCGATCACGACGAGCGACGTCACGCCGCCCCCGCCCATCCCGCCGCCGTTCATGAAATCGCCGAGGAACTGGGAGATCTCCCGCTGCAGCCGGTCGAACAGCGGCTCGTGCTGGTAGGCCGCCCCGGACAGCTCGCGTGCGGCCTCCCGCGCGGCCTGGTCGCGGCCGACGTCGACCGGCGAGGCGAGCAGCGCCGCCGCCCGCACGGTCGTCACGCCTGCGGCCCGTACGGCCCGTACGGCGGAGCCCCGTGGTACGGCCCGGAGCCCGGCCCCGTCCCGGCGGCGTAGCTCGGGTGCCACAGGTCGTCGACCCCGGAGTGGACCCAGCCCTGCGACTGGTTCTGCGCCGCCGCCGTCTGCAGCACGAGGTCGAACGCCTCGGCCCGCATCCGCCTGTCGGCGTACAGCAGCCCGGCCACGCCCGCCTGGAAGGGATACGTGATCATGGACGCGATGACCTGGCCGACCGCCAGGAGGAGCGCCGCGATCGTGGTCCCGGCGGCGGTGCCGCCGCTCAGCATCCCGACGAGCGAGCCGCCGAACGTGAACGGGATCGCCAGCACGCTGCTGATGATGGCCGCGAGTATGGCGGTGAGCAGCAGGATGCCGAGCACCCGCCAGCTGTCGCCCTTCACCAGCCGCCACGACCGGCTCATGGCGTCGGTGACTCCGCGGCCCTCCAGCACGATGGCGGGGGCCGACAGCGACAGGCGCGTGTAGAAGAACAGCAGATAAGGGACGTAGGCCACGAAGAACAGCAGGACGACGAGCACCGCCACCCCCGTGCCGGTGTTCCCCGTGCCGTCGAACGCGTTGGCCGCCGCGAGGCTCACGAGCACCGCGACGAGCGCCAGCAGCGGCAGCAGGAGGATGAGCGCCTGCAGCAGCACCAGCCCGAACAGCGCGGGCAGCCGCGACCGCGCGAGCCGCCACGCCTCGCCCACCGTGATGCGCCCGCCGAACACCGCGCGGCCGAGCACCCGGGTGAGGACGCCCGTGAGGATCGTGGTGCCGACGAACGTCATGACGTAGGTGACGATCGCACCGATGAGCTGTGAGGCGTCTCCGGCGATGGACACGTCCGCGGCGTCGGTGGCGTACGGGTCGGCCAGGAGGTCGCCGATCGAGCCGAAGGAGATGGCCTGCCCGATCGCGGCCGGGATTCCGGTCACCGCCGCCACGATCGCCGACAGGCCGAGCGTGGCCTTGGGGTTCGACCGGATCAGCTTGATCGTGCCGTCGAGGATGTCGCCGAGCGTCAACGGGCGCAGCGGGATGATGCCCGGCCGCGGCGCGTCCGGCGCCCGGTACCCGTACTGCCCGCCCGTGTAGGGCGCGTACGGAGTGGGCGGGTGCGGGGCGGACGAGTACGGAGTGGACGGGTGCGGGGCGGACGGGTTCGCGCCCTGCGGCGCGCCGGCGCCGGGAGAGGCCCAGGAGGGCCCGGCCGCCCCGGCGGCCCCGCCGTACGGGGGAGGTTGCTCGGCCGCCCAGCCGGAGGGCATGTCGGGGGTGGAGCCGGGGCCGTCTGTCATGTCCCAATCCTGGCATGATGTACGCGCGTGCCGCGCGGCCGTACAGAGGCTCGTGCAAGGCTCTCGGGCGGAGGGCTCTTGGGGGATGGCCGAAACAGGGGGTGCGGGCGCACACTTGGAACGTGACCGCACCACGGGATTCCCGCCGGTGTGACCGCATCTGGTCAGATAATCGCGCGCTTCGTCCGCTGCGCCTAAACTCCATCCTCTGTCGTGGTCGTGTAACACCAAAGCGGTGGCCACGGTAGCCTGCGGGGGAAACTGTGACAAACGCCCAAATCTCCCATACGCGTACGAATGAGGGGCCATGAAAGGACGCGTGCTGGTCGTCGACGACGACGCCGCTCTCGCCGAGATGCTCGGCATCGTCTTGCGCGGGGAGGGCTTTGAGCCGTCGTTCGTGTCCGATGGCGACAAGGCGCTCGACGCCTTCAGGGACACCCGGCCGGACCTCGTCCTGCTCGACCTGATGCTCCCCGGTGCCGACGGCATCGACGTCTGCCGCCGCATCCGCGCCGAGTCCGGGGTCCCGATCGTGATGCTCACGGCCAAGAGCGACACCATCGACGTGGTGCTCGGCCTGGAGTCCGGCGCGGACGACTACATCGTCAAGCCGTTCAAGCCCAAGGAACTCGTCGCCCGCGTGCGCGCCCGCCTGCGCCGCACCGACGAGCCCACGCCCGAGATCCTGCAGATCGGCGACATCACCATCGACGTGGCCGGCCACTCGGTCAAGCGTGGCGAGGAGACCATCAACCTCACGCCGCTGGAGTTCGACCTGCTGGTCGCGCTGGCCCGCAAGCCCCGCCAGGTCTTCACCCGCGAGGTGCTGCTCGAGCAGGTCTGGGGCTACCGGCACGCCGCCGACACCCGCCTGGTGAACGTGCACGTCCAGCGCCTGCGCGCGAAGATCGAGAAGGACCCCGAGCACCCGGAGATCGTCGTCACGGTCCGGGGCGTGGGCTACAAGGCCGGCCCGGCGTAAGCCGCACGTCACCGTCATGCCGGTCTCCGCGAGGAAACGCCGTCGCCGGACCCCAGGCCAGATCGCCCGCGGGGTCCGCAGGCGCGCGCGCCGCCTCGCGGGCCGGCTGCGGCACGCCTGGCGGCGCTCGCTCCAGCTTCGCGTCGTCACCAGCACGCTGGTGCTTTCGATGGCCGTCGTGGTCGTCCTCGGCGTCTTCCTGATGCAGTCGATCGTCGCCTCGGTGCTGACCAGCACCGAGGTGTCCGCGGTCGAGGAGTCGCGGGCGAACATCGCGACCGCGAGCGGCTACCTCACGCAGCCCGCGGACTCGGCCGACATCTCTCAGGACGCCACCGCCCAGGGGCAGACGGTGAACCCCGTCGACGCGGCGGCCAAGGCGCTGACCGACCGCTCCGGCGGCCGCTACGACGTCGTCATCTTCAACGAGGGCTCGGTCGGTGAGGGCCGGGCGTCCGGTCAGGTCGACTGGTCGAGCGTCCCGGCCCTGCTGCGCACGAAGGTCCAGAGCAGCGAGGAGCAGTCGCTCTGGGTCCAGACCGTGAAGATCCGGTACATCGGCGCGAAGCAGCCCGAGAGCGCCTGGGTGGTCGGCGCCCGGGTGAACGGAACCTACGAGATCTACCACGTCTTCCCGCTCGGCGACGAGGAGAAGACACTGCTCACGGTCCAGCAGATGGTCTTCGGCGCGGGAGCCGCGCTCGTGCTGCTGCTGGCCGGCGTCGCCTCGCTGGTCACCCGGCAGGTGGTCACCCCCGTACGGCTCGCGCGCCAGGCGGCGGAACGGCTCGCCGCCGGCCGGCTGGAGGAGCGGCTCAAGGTGCGCGGGGAGGACGACCTCGCCCGGCTGGCGACCTCGTTCAACGAGATGGCGTCCAACCTCGCCGTGAAGATCCACCAGCTGGAGGAGCTCTCCCAGGTGCAGCGGCAGTTCGTCTCCGACGTCTCCCACGAGCTGCGCACACCGTTGACGACCGTCCGCATGGCCGCCGACCTGCTGTACGAGGGCCGCGAGGACTTCGACCCCGCCTCCGCGCGGGCCGCCGAGCTCATGCAGAACCAGCTCGAACGCTTCGAGTCGATGCTCGCCGACCTGCTGGAGATCAGCCGCTACGACGCGGGGGCGGCCACCCTCGACCTGGAGCCCGTCGACATGCGCGACGTGGTCCTGCGCGCGGTGGGCGACTCCGAGACGCTCGCCGAGCGGCAGGCCACCCGGTTCGAGCTGCGCCTGCCCAACGAGCCGTGCATGGCCGAGGTGGACAGCCGCAGGGTCGAGCGCATCCTGCGCAACCTGCTCTTCAACGCCATCGAGCACGGCGAGGGCAAGGACATCGTCGTCACGCTCGGCGCCGACCGCGACGCGGTGGCCGTGGCCGTACGCGACCACGGGGTCGGCCTCAAGCCGGGCGAGGAGACGATGGTGTTCGACCGCTTCTGGCGGGCCGACCCCTCGCGCGCCCGGACCATCGGCGGCACCGGGCTCGGCCTGGCGATCTCGCGGGAGGACGCCATGCTGCACGGCGGCTGGCTCCAGGCGTGGGGCGCGCCGGGGGAGGGCAGCCAGTTCCGCCTGTCGCTGCCGCGCGTGGCGGGGGCCCCGCTGCGCGGGTCGCCGCTGCCGCTCGTGCCGCCGGAGGTCGAGATGCGGCGCACGTGGCGCGGCCATGCCACACCGGTCCTGACCCCGGCGCCGGCGGAGACGGCGCCGAGGGTGCGGGAGAACGTGGATGCGGGGGCCTTCGATGCGGAGTGAGCGGCTCGGCGCCCGCCGTCTCACCGCCGCCGCGGGCGCGGCGCTCGTCCTGGTCTCCGGCGGGGCCGGGTGCGCCACCGTGCCCACGAGCGGCAGCCCCCGTGCCGCCCAGGAGGACCACGGCAAGGACACGCTCAGCCAGCCGTACGTGCGGCTCATCGCGACCCCGCCCAAGAAGGGCGCCCCGCCCGAGGACATCGTGAAGGGCTTCCAGGCCGCCATGGGGGCCTTCGACGACCCCGGGCTCGCCATCGCCCGGGAGTACCTCACCCCGGGCGCGGCCAAGCACTGGAACCCGTGGCGGCTGACCCGCATCTACGAGGGCAAGATCGAGTCGGACCGCGCGCAGAACCTCCAGGAGGCCACGCGGACGACGGTGACGCTGAAGGGCACAGCGGTCGCCACGATCGACGCGGAGGGCAGGTCCACCCCGGCAGCCGGCAACCTCGTCGAGCCGTTCACGCTGGTCAAGCAGAACGGCGAGTGGCGGATCGACGTGCCGCCCGACGCCCGCCTGCTGTCGTACGACGACCTGTGGCGTGCGTACCGGAAAGTGGACCTCTACTACCCGCCCGCCACCGGGGAGATCGGCCTCGTGGCCGACCGGGTGTGGGTGCCGATCGAACCCAGCAGGGGCGTGCCCGAGACGCTGGTCCGCCGCCTGCTCGCCGGGCCGACCTCGTCCATCAGGAACGCGGTGAGCAGCGCGTTCCCGCCGGGCACCGAGCTCAACCGGATCACCGTCGAGGGCGACACGGTCGTGCTCGACTTCTCCTCGGAGCTGGAGTCGGTGCCCACCGACCGCCTCGACGCGCTGAAGGCGCAGCTCGTGTGGACGCTCGGCGAACTGGTCACCGGCCGGACCGTCGAGATCCGCGTGAACGGCGAGTCCGGGATGCGGTTCCGGCCCGCCGACTACGCCCGATACGACCCGAACGTGCTGACCGGCTCCCTGCAGGCGTACTACATGCAGGGCGGCAGGCTGCTGCAGTTCAAGGAGAAGGGCGACGGCACGCCGGTGCCGGGCGCGGCCGGCGAGCAGGCCGGGAAGTTCTCCCAGCCGGCCGTCTCCAACACCAACCAGTTCCCGCCCCTCGTGGCCGCCCTGGTCAACGGCGACGGCGTCTACGTCGCCCCCATGACCCCGAACAGCCAGTGGCAGCGGTGGATCGCGGGCGGGGACATGAGCCCGCCCTCCTGGGACCGCTACGGGGCCGTCTGGTCGGCCGAGAGGGTGAACCCGCACGAGAGCCGGGTCTGGACGGCCGAGAACGGCCGGGCCCGCCGCGTGGACATCGACGACGAGCTGTCCTACGGGCGGATCATCGAGCTGCGGGTCTCCCGCGACGGAGCCCGGATCGCCGCGATCGTCGACGACGGCCTCGGCACCTCCGTGAAGATCGGCACGATCGTCCGCAACGGCCAGCAGACGCGGATCGAGTCCGTACGGTCGCTCATCGAGCCGCGCGACGCGCGGAAGATCAAGGACATCGCCTGGCAGGACGCCGCCGATCTGCTCGTGCTGTCCGAAGGGAGCAGCGGCCAGGAGCTCGCCACCTGGTCGGTGATGGAGGGCGTGGTCCCCAACGACGGCCCCATCAAGCTCGACTCGAAGATCAAGTCGATCGCGGCCGTCCCCGACCACGTCCTCGCGGCGGCCGACGAGGGCCAGGTGCTCACCTACAGCGTGGACAAGCACGCCTGGACCCCGCGCGCCGACAACGGTGCCACCAACCCCGTCTACCCCCTCGGCTGAGCCGGCCGGAGTGACCGGAGTGAACTGTCGGTGGCGGGCGGCATCCTGAGGGCGTGCCGCCCGCCCTGCTCGATCTGATCCTCCCGCCTCGCTGCGCCGGATGCGGCGCGCCGGGCGCTCCGGCCTGCCCGTCCTGTACGGCCGAGTTGCTGCGGGAACCGGCTCCCCGCCCACCTGACCCGCCGCCTCCGGGCCTGCCCGACTGCTGGTCGGCCACCGCCTACGACGGCGCGGCCCGCCGGATGATCCTCGCCTGCAAGGAACGCGGCCGTACGGCCCTCGTGCCGGTCCTGGCGGCTTCCGTCAGCGCCTGCGTGGCCGCGTGGGCGGCGGGCAGGGGGGCGTACCGGGAGGTGTGGCTGGTGCCGGTTCCGAGCGCCCGGGCCGCCTCCCGCCGCCGGGGACACGACCCCGTCCGCGCCGTCGCCGCGGCGGCGGCCCGCGAGCTGCGCCGGCGAGGCCGGCCTGCCGCCCTCGCGCCCCTGCTGCGGCAGGGCCGGCGCGTCGCCGACCAGGCGGGGCTGGGATCGGCGGAGCGGGCCGTCAACCTGTCCGGGGCGTTCGAGACCGCCCCGGGCCCGGTGGCGCGGCTACGGCCCTCTGGCCGCGGTCCCGGGGCCGTCGCCGTGGTCCTGGTGGACGACGTCGTCACGACGGGGACGACGCTGGCGGAGGCGGCAAGGGCGCTGCGCGCCGCCGGCGCGGAGCCGTCCGCGGCGGTGACCATCGCCGCGACACGCCGGAGACGCCCGATTGGTGAATATCACTCACAGTAAAGACTGGGGCAAGTTAGAGACTTCCCGCCGGGGAGCGGCTCCCTGTCTACTTCGGGGCGACTTCCCTGCTCAATGCAGGTGTGGACGCCGCGGTTGCGGGGATTCCCAGAATATGACCACGAATTTTCCGACGGGGAGACGGCAACCCGGATCACGCAAAGTGATCGTTTAGCCGATCTCCTGGCTGACATTCGAGGCGGTAGCGACTAGCGTTCAGACATGGCACCCGTTCGGGTCCGTGGTTGCGCCGGGCCGATTCCCCCCTCGTGGGGTTCGGCCTGGCTAGCCGATGCCAGCCGCAGGCGAAACGGCCCACGTAAGGCGACTCTTGGTCGACCGATCACGGTGCGGCTTAGAGGTAAGTCCTGCCCTCCCGGGGGTCCAGATGTCCCCCGTAAGAGGAGAAGGGCAGTAGTGGCGAGTGAGCTGCGAACCCCTCAGCAGGCGGATGTGGGGACGAAGACCAGGTCGGCCGGACGGGTGTCCAGGAGCGCGTGCACCACCGTCGATGTGCGAAGGGGGGCTTTGCGTGGAAATCATCGTCAAGGGACGGCACACCACTGTGGGTGACCGGTTCCGCGATCAAGTGACGTCCAAGCTGGCCAGAATCCAGAAGCTCAACAACAAGCTCATCCAAATCGACGTAGAGGTCTCGAAGGAGCCCAACCACCGGCAGAGCGGGCAGCGTGAACGGGTGGAGCTGACGATCCACTCGCGGGGCCCCGCCATCCGCGCGGAAGCCTGCGCGGACGACCGGTTCTCGGCGCTGGACATAGCCATTGGCAAGCTGGAGGAGCGGCTGAGGCGGCTCGCCGACCGCCGCAAGATCCATCACGGGAAGAGCTGCCCTCCCTCGATGGCAGAGCTCACCGCGGTGACGGAGGGCGCGCAGGGGGTGATCACGACCGTCCGGGAGGAGCCGGAGCCGGTCGCCGAGATCCCGGCGGAGACCGCCGGAGGGCGGGCCGAGAGTTCCGAGGCCATCGTGCCCATCGAGATGGACGGCGAAGGACCGCTGATCGTACGCGAGAAGTTCCACAAGGCCGACCCCATGACGATCGACCAGGCGCTCCTGGAAATGGAGCTCGTGGGTCACGACTTCTACCTCTTCCGCGACAAGGAAGGGGGCCAGCCGAGCGTCGTCTACCGGCGCCGCGGCTACGACTACGGAGTCCTCAGGCTCGTAGAGAGCTAGGTCGTGTCTGACAAAACATGTCCTGCTGCGCGTGGCCCAGGCGGCGCCTCGCGGCGTTGTCGTCGTCGCCCATAGCTCCGCTATGGGCTCCTCCTCCGCCTTGCGATGCATCCACCTGGATCCACGCTCGCGACGGACAGCCTTTGTCAGACACTCCCGCACCTCGCCCTACGTGGGCCGGACCTCGCTCAGCGGGGCCCGGCCCACGTTTCGTACGCCCACGGCGGCATCGAAGCGGATGCGTGAATCGGGGGGTGCGGGCACCTATCGTGAGGAGGAAGGGCGCGTGCCGCATCAGGTGTCGTTCGCCCAGGTATGTCCTGGTGCCGGGGGTAGTAGCGCCTCGATGAAGATCCGCACCGGTTCCGGAACCGTGCCATGATGGCGATCAGCACGCTGACCGCCACGGTTCGCCGGGCGGAGCGACAGCGTCCTTGACCCCCGCAAGGAGGTTCCGTGACCCGACCCGACGAGGCGGCCCGAGCAGCCGGTCGAAGCGAGCCGATTCGTGTGCTGATCGTCGACGATCACGCCTTGATCCGCCGCAGCCTTGAGCTCGCGCTGGCCGCGGAGGCGGACATCGAGGTGGTAGGCGAGGCGAGCGACGGCAAGGAGGCCGTCGAGCTCGCGGACCGGCTGATGCCGGACGTGGTCCTGATGGACGTCCGCATGCCGAAGCTGGACGGCATCGGGGCGACTCGGAAGATCAAGGAGTCGGTGCCGAGCACCCGGATCATCATGCTGACCGTCAGCGACGAGGAGGAGGACCTCTTCGAGGCGATCAAGGCGGGTGCGACCGGTTACCTGCTCAAGGACGTCCAGATCGACGAGGTGCCCGACGCCGTGCGCGGCGTCCACGAGGGCCAGTCGCTCATCAACCCCGCCATGGCGGCCAAACTGATCAGCGAGTTCGCGAACATGAGCCGCAAGGAGGCCGAGCGGCCCCCCCAGCTCCCGGTCCCCCGCCTGACCGACCGGGAGATGGAGGTCCTGCGCCTCGTCGCCAAGGGCATGAACAACCGCGAGATCGCCAAGGATCTGTTCATCTCCGAGAACACGGTGAAGAACCACGTCCGCAACATCCTGGAGAAGCTCCAGCTCCACTCCCGGATGGAGGCCGTGGTCTACGCGGTGCGCGAACGGCTGCTCGAGATCACCTGAGTCGCGGCGAACCCCCAGGCCCGCGCGCCGTGTCGCCGGGCCTCGGCGGGTGCGCCTACGCGAGCCCTGGGGTGCCGTGAGTGGTCAGTTGGGTCCGCGGGTCACTGCGGCGCGCAGCGGGGCCTCCAGGTCCGGCGTGCCGACCCGCTCCACTCGCACATCGGTGCAGCCGACCCAGCTCGCGGCCTCCCACAGGGCGTCACTCATTGCCTCCACGGCCCTGGCACGGCCGCCGCCCGGCTCGAATCCGACCTGCCGGGCGACCAGTGTGGCGCCCTCGCGGGCCGGGTCGACCCGCCCGATGATGCGCCCGCCCGCGAGCACCGGCATCGCGAAGTAGCCGTGCACCCGCTTGTCCTTCGGGACGTACGCCTCCAGGCGGTGGTTGAGGCCGAACACGCGCTCGGCCCGCGCCCGCTCCCAGATGAGCGAGTCGAACGGCGACAGCGGCGTGGTGCGGTGCCGCCCGCGCGGCTCGCTCTCCAGCGCGGCGGGGTCCGCCCAGGCGTTCGGACCGTCCGGGTCCGCGCCGCGCCGCGCGGGCCAGCCCGACACGCGTACGGGCACGAGGCCGGCGGCGCCGCTCAGCAGCGCCTCGTCGAGCATGGCGGCGTGCCTGCCCTTGACGCGGGTGAAGTCGACCAGGTCCGCCCTGGTCGCCACGCCGAGCGACCGCCCGGCCATCGTGGTCAGCCGGGTCACGCACTCGTCGTCGGACAGGTCCTGGGCGAGCAGGTCCGCCGGGACCGCGCGCTCGGCGAGCTCGTAGACGCGCCGCCAGCCGACGCGGCGGGTGCAGACGACCTCACCGATGTCGAGCAGGAACTCGATGGCGATCTTGGTATCCGACCAGTCCCACCACGGGCCTCCGTTCTTGGCGCCGCCGATGTCGGCCGTGGTGAGCGGGCCGTCCGAGCGCACCTGCTCCAGGACCTTGTCGACCACGGGCGGCACCTCGTGCCAGCGAAAGCGCCGGTCCCGGTACGCGCGCCGGCGGAAGGCGTACAGCGGCCACTGCTCGATGGGCAGGATGCAGGCGGCGTGGCACCAGTACTCGAAGGCACGGGCGGGGTCGTCCCAGTAGGCCCGCTCGACCACGGAGCGGCCGACCGGCCCGAGGCGCGCGTACGCGACGAGCTCGTGGGAGCGGGCGAGGACGGAGATGGTGTCGAGCTGGACGGCGCCGACGCGCCGCAGCATCGCGGGGACGCCGCCGCCGCGGGCGGTGGCGCCGAGGAAACCCTGGGCCCGGAGGATGATCCTGCGGGCCTCGTCGGCGGTCAGGTCGGTCACAGCCAGAGATGCTAGACGCCGTGACCGACAAAACGCTTACGGCGGTTCGGGCATGGGCATGGAGGCGCAGGCCCGGGGAGGACTCAGGAGGTGATGGACCGGTGCTCGAAGGGCGAGTGGTGCTCCTGGACCGGAACCTGCCGGGGGGCGTCCACGATCACGTCCGAGAAGATGTCGAACGCGAGCGCGAGCAGCCCGCCGACGGCGCAGATGCCCACGCCGATCCAGACGAAGAGCCAGTTCGGGCCGAGGGTCAGCGCCACGCCCCCGAACGTGAAGCCGATGAGGATGGTGATGACGGCGAGCCAAGATTTGGCGCTTCCCGCGTGGCTGCCCTGGTGTCCGCTCTGTGCCATACCCCGTTTTCTACCTGATGGCCGAGGTGGTCGGAACATCGGGGGAACCTTTGGCGGCGGTTTTCCCCTACGAGATATGCGATTGTGCCGCGGCGCTCCGTCGATTGCAGGTGGGTGTGTCTGGTACGGGAACCGCCTACGATGGCTAGCGGGGAAGTATGTCTCGTCCTCACACCCCGGTGATCGGCCGGGGTAGACCTGCGAGGAGCTTTACTAAAAGTGCCAGCCATTCTCGACAAGATCCTTCGCGCCGGCGAAGGCAAGACTCTGCGGAAGCTCAAGCGCATCGCCGAGCAGGTCAACTCCATCGAAGAGGACTTCAAGAGCCTGTCCGACGCCGAGCTCCGCGCGCTGACCGCCGAGTACAAGCAGCGTCACGCCGAGGGTGAGTCCCTCGACGACCTGCTGCCGGAAGCGTTCGCGACCGTCCGCGAGGCCGCCCGCAGGGTCCTCGGGCAGCGCCACTTCGACGTGCAGCTCATGGGTGGCGCCAACCTGCACATGGGCAACATCTCCGAGATGCGCACCGGTGAGGGCAAGACGCTCACCTGTACGCTTCCCGCCTACCTCAACGCGATCTCCGGCAAGGGCGTCCACGTCGTCACGGTCAACGACTACCTGGCCAAGCGCGACGCCGAGACCATGGGACGCGTCCACCGCTTCCTCGGCCTGGAGGTCGGGGTCATCCTGGCCAACATGTCGCCGGAGGAGCGCCGCAAGCAGTACAACGCCGACATCACGTACGGCACGAACAACGAGTTCGGCTTCGACTACCTCCGCGACAACATGGCGTGGTCGATCGAGGAGTGCGTCCAGCGCGGCCACAACTTCGCCATCGTGGACGAGGTCGACTCGATCCTGATCGACGAGGCCAGGACTCCGCTCATCATCTCCGGTCCTGGCGAGCAGTCGGGCAAGTGGTACCAGGAGTTCGCCAAGATCGTGCCGAGGCTGCGGCGCGGCACCGAGGGCAAGGACGGCGAGGAGAGCACCGGCGACTACGTCGTCGACGAGAAGAAGCGCACCGTCGGCATCCTCGAGGCGGGCGTGGAGAAGGTCGAGGACTGGCTCGGCATCGACAACCTCTACAAGCCCGAGCACACCCACCTCGTGCAGTTCCTCAACAACGCCCTCAAGGCCAAGGAACTGTTCAAGAAGGACAAGGACTACATCGTCGTCGACGGCGAGGTCCTGATCGTCGACGAGTTCACCGGGCGCGTCCTGCACGGCCGTCGTTACAACGAGGGCATGCACCAGGCCATCGAGGCCAAGGAAGGCGTGAAGATCAAGGACGAGAACCAGACTCTCGCCACGATCACGCTGCAGAACTACTTCCGCCTCTACGAGAAGCTCGCCGGCATGACCGGTACGGCCGCCACCGAGGCCAACGAGTTCCACCAGACGTACAAGCTGGGCGTCGTCCCGATCCCGACGAACCGGCCGATGATCCGCAAGGACCAGCCCGACGTCGTCTACAAGACCGAGGACGCCAAGTTCCAGGCGTGCGTCGAGGACATCAAGGCGCGCTACGAGAAGGGCCAGCCGGTCCTCGTCGGCACCACCAGCGTCGAGAAGTCCGAGAAGCTGTCGCGGATGCTCAAGCGTCAGGGCGTGCCGCACGAGGTGCTGAACGCGAAGAACCACGCCCGTGAGGCCGCGATCGTCGCCGAGGCGGGCCGGAAGGGCGCCGTCACCGTGGCGACCAACATGGCCGGTCGAGGCACCGACATCATGCTCGGCGGCAACCCCGAGTTCCGCGCCGACCTGGAGCTTCACCAGCGCGGCCTGTCGCCGTCCGAGACTCCGGAGGAGTACGAGAAGGCCTATCCCGAGGCGCTCGAGAAGGCCAAGGAGGCCGTCAAGGCCGAGCACGAGGAGGTCACCGAGCTCGGCGGGCTCTACGTGCTGGGCACCGAGCGGCACGAGTCGCGGCGCATCGACAACCAGCTCCGCGGCCGTTCCGGCCGTCAGGGCGACCCCGGCGAGTCGCGCTTCTACCTCTCGCTCGAGGACGACCTCATGCGGCTGTTCAACTCGGCCAGGGTCGAGATGATCATGACGCGGCTCAACATCCCGGACGACGTGCCGATCGAGTCGGGCATGGTCTCCAAGGCCATCGCCTCCGCGCAGCACCAGGTCGAGCAGCAGAACTTCGAGATCCGCAAGAACGTCCTGAAGTACGACGAGGTGATGAACCGCCAGCGCACGGTGATCTACGCCGAGCGGCGGCGGGTGCTGGAGGGCGCCGACCTGCACGAGCAGGTGCGCGGCTTCGTCGGCGACGTCGTCGACGACTACGTCAAGGGCGCCACCGCCGAGGGCTTCGCCGAGGAGTGGGACCTCGAGAAGCTGTGGAAGGCGTTCGGCCAGCTCTACCCGATCTCCTTCACGGTCGACGAGCTCATCGAGCAGGCCGGCGGCGACCGGGAGGAGCTGACGGCGGAGCTCATCGCCGAGAAGGTCAAGGAGGACGCGTTCGCGGCCTACGACCGCCGCGAGGAGCAGCTCGGTTCCGAGGCGGTGCGCGAGCTTGAGCGCCGGGTCATCCTCTCGGTGCTCGACCGCAAGTGGCGCGAGCACCTCTACGAGATGGACTACCTCCAGGAGGGCATCGGCATGCGTGCCTATGCCCAGAAGGACCCGCTGATCGAGTACCAGCGCGAGGGCTACGAGATGTTCTCGGCGATGCTCGACGGCATCAAGGAGGAGTCGGTCGGCTACCTGTTCAACCTCGAGGTCGAGGTGCAGGCCAACCCGATCGTCGAGGAGAACGCCGAGGAGGACACGGCGCTCTCCGAGACCGGCTCGATCATCGCCCGGGCGCTGCGGCAGCCGTCGCGGCCGACGGAGATGGTCTATACCGCGCCGGGCGAGAGCGGCGACGTGGAGGTCAGCCGGGTGCGGTCGACCCCCGAGCAGCGCGCCGCGTACGGCGACACCGAGCGCAACGCGCCCTGCCCCTGCGGCTCGGGCAAGAAGTACAAGCGCTGCCACGGCGACCCGCGCAACCAGCAGGCGTGACGTGACCCGAGAAGGACCCCGCCGGGCCAGGCCCCGGCGGGGTCCTTCGCGTATCACGCGGTCTCGAACTCGGTGACCAGCCACTGCACGCCCCGCCGCTCCAGCCGTACGGCGAGCACGCGGCTGCGTGGACCGCAGTGGACGAGCAGGCACATCTCGATCACCCCGTCACGGGGTCGCTGCACATGGGGAAGGCCCGTCAGCGGCGGCCGCTCGGTGTCGATCATCTTCCCGGCCCGGACCAGTTCGCGATAGGCCCGCTCGGTCAGCCGGTCCTGGACGGTCTCCGGCGGTCTGCGGCCCGCCAGGATCTCCGCGAGCGCCTGGCCGAGCCCCCGCAGGCGGCGCTCGTCCGTGGGCGTGCCCGTACGACGCGGGACCGGGGCCAGGGCGAGCGCGCCGTACGTGCCGGGACGCGTGACGTGGCCGCCGCCGTCACGCTCGTCGTACGGAGGATCGGCCGGGGGGACGGACGCGAGCCGTGGCAGGGGGACGGGCTTGGGCATCGGGGGACTCCGCTCTCGTGCGCCGTGAATCTGACGCCTAATAGAGGTTGCGGTCAGCCGCCCTGATACGGGGAAACGCCAACTTTGCCGAGTCGCGAGCCTTTGTGCCGCCGTTCGTCCGGGAAGATTCCTCCGGGTTGGCGTGGCCGTCTTGGATTTGAGCATGGGTTGATCGGGAATTATCGGCATCCGTAATAGCGGGAAACACAACAGGGGCGCCCGGGATCACCGGGCGCCCCTGCTCCCTGAGAGGGGACCTGACGCGTCAGGCGCGGGCACGCGCCGTCTCGGCGCTCTCCCCGGAGTCCACGTCGGGCTCGGGTTCGCGGCCGGGCGTCATGATGTTCAGCTTCTTGATGAGGAAGCTGAAGATCACGTAGTAGAGGACGAAGTAGACGACGCCGATCAGCATGATCAGCAAGAAGTTGTGCGTGTTGTCCTTGGACGCATTGAGGCCGGCGTCGATCAAGCCCGCGGAGAACCCGAAGCCGAGCCGGCCGTCGAGGGCCGCGACCAGGGCCATCGAGATGCCGGTGAGCAGCGCGTGCGCCGCGAACAGGATCGGGGCCACGAAGATGAACGCGAACTCGATCGGCTCGGTGATGCCGGTGAAGAAGGAAATCAGGGCAGAGGAGAGCATGATGCCGCCGACCGTGGCGCGGCGGTGCGGCGGCGCGGCCCGCCACATGGCGATCGCGGCGGCCGGCAGGCCGAACATCATGACCGGGAAGAAGCCCGCCATGAACGCGCCCGCGCCGTCCTGGCCTGCGAAGTAGCAGTTCAGGTCGCCCGCCGCGTGGGTCGCGCCGACGGTGCACTCCGGCACGGTGAACCAGACGATCGAGTTGACGAAGTGGTGCAGGCCGAAGGGGATGAGGCCCCGGTTCACGATCCCGTAGATGCCTGCGCCGATCGTGGAGTTGCCGGCGAGCCAGTCGCCGAAGCTGCTCAGGCCCTGCCCGATCGGCTGCCAGATCAGGCCGAAGATCACGCCGAGGACGAGCCCGGACACCGCGGTGAGGATCGGGACGAAGCGGCGGCCGCCGAAGAAGGCCAGGTAGGCGGGTAGTTTCGTCCGATAGAAGCGCTGCCACAGGATGGCTGTGACGATTCCCATGAGGATGCCGCCGAGCACTCCGGTCGGATTGGCCGACGCCAGGTTGAGCGCCTCCGCCGGCTTGCCGTCCGCTCCGACGAGCGTCTGGGCCACCTTCTTGTGCACCGCCGAGTCCGCCGAGGCGTCGAAGAACATCAGGTGGGTGACCCGGTCCCAGACGAGGTAGCCGACCACGGCCGCCAGGGCGGTGGAGCCGTCGGCGCGCCGGGCGAAACCGACCGCGACGCCGATCGCGAACAGCAGCGGCAGTGCGTCGAACAGGGCGCCGCCGGCGTTGGCGATGACATGAGCGATCTTGTCGAGAGCGGCGTTGTCCGTGCGGCCGAGGAGGTCGTCCTGGCCGATCCGGAGCAGGATCGCCGCGGCGGGCAGCGCCGCGATCGGGAGCATCAGCGAGCGGCCGATGCGGGACAGCGCGGTCATCACCGCGTTCTGGCTAGAGGGTGCGGCGGGCAGGCCCGCGTCGGCGGAGGTGGAACTCATCGGTTGTTCCTCCAGGGGGGTGGGGGAGAACAGGGAGGAGTGTCAGAGCCTTCTGGCCGGGGCTCCGAGGAGCGTCCGGAGCTGGTAGCGGTCGGCGCGATAGGTGGAGACGCCGAGTTCGGCGCATACCCCGCCGGCGAAGGACCGGCGCTGCAGCAGCAGCACGGCCCCGCCGCGGGGAAGTTTGAGCAGGTCGGCGTCGCTCGGATCGGCGAGGCCGCCGTCGATGGTCAGCTCCCCGGCGTCCATCACGAGCCCGTACCGCGACTCGAGCAGGGCGTACAGGGATCGTCCGGTCAGGTCGTAGGCATCGAGATCGGGTGCGAGCGCGACCGGGATGTGGGCGCGCTCGATGCTCAGCGGTTCCCCGTCCGCGGTGCGCAGCCGCTCGATGAAGTGGACGGCGTCTCCCGGCTGGATGCCGAGCTGCCGTGCGAGGTGGGCGCTGGCCCGGACCACCCGCCGGTCCAGGTCGCGGGAGCCGGGCTCCATGCCGCGCGCCCGCATGTCGTCGGTGAAGGAGGTGAGTTGGAGTGCCAGCTCGATCTTGGGGCGGGCCACGAACGTGCCCTTGCCCGGGACCCGGTGCAACCGGCCCTCGGACACCAGGTGGTCGACGGCCTGCCGTACCGTCATACGGGACAGGTCGAAGCGCTGGCTCAGGTCACGTTCGGAGGGGATCGCCGCGCCGATCGGCAGCTCGTTGTTCTCGATCAGATCGAGCAGGATTTCCCGCAGTTGGAAGTACTTGGGCACCGGGCTGGCCGGATCGATCTGGGCCACTGATCCCTCCCCTCTCGCTCTGGATCGTCCGAATAAGTTAAGGTTCTTACTGGTCTAGTCCGGACTAGACCACAGCCGGGAAATGTGTGTCAATGTATGGGCCGGCGACGGATCGATAACGGACAAATCTCGCCAAGCAGAGGATGATCATCGATGACGACCAGGATGCGCGGTGAGATCGCCGAGCAGCCCGCCGCGATTCGGGCGACGCTGGACGCCCTCCTTCCGAGGACCGGCGAAGTCGAGGCGGTCGCGCGGGGCACCCGCCACCTGCTGTTCGTCGCCCGCGGGACCTCGGACAACGCGGCGGTCTACGGCCGCTACCTGATCGAGGCGCGGGCGGGCCGGATGGCCGCGATGGGCGCCCCCTCGGTCGCCACGACCTACCGCCGCAAGCTCGACCTCGACGGGGTGCTGGCCGTGGGCCTGTCCCAGTCCGGCCGTACGGAGGAGATCGTCGAGACCCTCCAGTGGGCGAAGGACTGCGGCGCGAAGACCGTCGCGATCACCAACGGCGGCGAGGAGTCGCCGCTGGCCCAGGCCGCCGACCTCGCGCTGTGCACGCTCGCCGGCGAGGAGAAGGCCGTCCCGGCCACGAAGACCTACACGACCCAGCTCGCCGCACTGGCCGTCCTCGCGATCGGCCTCGGCGCCGACGTGGACCCCGACGACCTGCGCCGGGTGCCGGACGCGGTGGAGAAGCTGATCTCCGACCCCGGCGACCTGGACGCCGTGGTCGAGGGCCTGGCCGACAAGCCCGGCGTCGTCGTGTCCGGCCGCGGCCTGGCCTTCTCGACCGCGCTGGAGCTGGCGCTCAAGCTCAAGGAGGCGTGCTACCTGCACGCCATGGGCCTGTCGTACGCCGATCTGCTGCACGGCCCGATCGCGGTCGTGGACGCCGAGACCCCGGCGATCCTGGTGGCGGCCGGGGAGGGCCCGACCCTGGCGGGCACGGTCGCGCTGGCCGAGCGGGTCACCGGGGCGGGCGCCGCCGCCTTCGGCGTCGGGGGCGGCGAACGGCTCGCCTCCGCCTCGACCGCCGCCCTGAACGGTCCGGACCTGCCCGAGTGGGTGGCTCCGCTGGGACTCATCGTCCCCGGGCAGTTGCTCACCGAGGCGCTCGCGCGCAGGCTCGGTATCGACCCCGATTCCCCCCGCGGTCTGAAGAAGGTCACGCAGACCGACTGAACGACAGACCGGCCGAACAGCAGGAGGACCCCCATGGCTGCAGACGCCGAGGCGATCATCGCCGGGCTCGGTGGCGCCGACAACATCATCGAAGTGGAGCCGTGCATCACCCGGCTGCGCACCGAGGTGCACGACGCCTCGAAGGTGGACCAGGCCGCGCTCAGGGCGGCCGGCGCCCACGGAGTGATGGCGGCGGGCAACGTCGTCCAGGTCGTGGTGGGCCCCGAGGCCGACACCATCGCCAGCGACATCGAGGACATCATCGGCTGAACCCGGGAGATCGTCGCGGGTCCGCCGGTCTCGGCGGACCTGTGGTGACGCCTGCCCGGATCTCAGGGAAGGGCTCTTCATTGACGACTGTTCTCGCCCCGGTCGCGGGGGCGGCCATCGGCCTGGCCGCCGTGCCGGACCCGGTGTTCTCGCAGGCGATGGTCGGCCCGGGAACCGCGATCGACCCCCTCAGGCGGCCCGTCGAGGCCCTGGCCCCGATCGACGGCACGATCGTGAAGCTGCACCCGCACGCGTACGTCGTGGTGGGGGACGACGGCAGGGGCGTGCTGGTGCATCTCGGCATCGACACCGTGCAACTCAAGGGCGAGGGCTTCCGCCTGCTCGCGGCGGAGGGGGACCGCGTCAGCGCCGGGCAGCCCGTCGTGGCCTGGGACCCCGCGACGGTCGAGGCCGGCGGGCGCTCGCCGGTCTGCCCCGTGGTGGCGCTCGACGCCGTGGCGGGCTCGGTCGGCGAGATCGCCGCGGGCGGCGTGGACGCGGGTGACCCGCTGTTCGAGTGGTCGTGATGCCGAGGTGATGGAGGCCGCGCTCTTCGATCTCGACGGCACCCTGGTCAACACCGAGGTCCGCAGCCGTGCCCTGTGGCGGATGTTCCTGGACGACCGCGGCATCACGTACGACGAGACGCTGTTGCGGCGTGTCATGGGCCGGCGCGGGGTGGATGTGATCCCCGAGGTGCTGCCCGGCATGGATCCGGAGGTCGTGATGGAGGAGATCCGCTCCTACTACGACCATCCGGACCTGCCCGGCATCGTGCCGGTCCCGGGGGCGGCGGAGCTGGTGTCCCGGGTCGCGGAGCAGGGGGCTCCGCTGGCCCTGGTCACCTCGGCTCAGCGATGGTGGGCCGTGGAGCGGCTCACCGACATCGGCGTCGTGGAGGTGGTACGGACCATCGTCTCCGCCGAGGACGTGACCATGGGCAAGCCCGACCCGTCCGGCTACCTCATGGCGGCCGACCTGCTCGCGGTCGACCCGGCCAAATGCGTGGTGTTCGAGGACTCGCTCGCCGGGATAGCGGCGGCTCGGGCCGCGGGTATGACCTGCGTTGCGGTGGCCACCACTCATCATCCGGATGAACTCTCGCACGCGGATCTGGTAATACCCGATATGTCGGGTATTGACTGGCCTTTGACGGAACTACCGGCGGTCTAGACCACCGCTGCAGGAGGAGGAAACGTGGCCGAACGCACAGTCAGCGTCGCGTCCGAGGTGGGGCTGCACGCGCGCCCTGCGGCGACGTTCGTGCAGACCGCGGCGAAGGTGCCCTTCGACGTCACCATCGCGAAGGCGGGCGGTTCGCCGGTGAGCGCGAAGAGCATCCTGTCGGTTCTGGCGCTCGACGTACGACAGGGAGAGTCGATCGTCATCAGCGCGGAGGGCGAGGGCGCCGAAGAGCTGCTCGACGAGCTCGCCCAGATCGCCTCGGCCTCCTGACGCCAGTGGACGGGCAGGAGAAGACGGGGACGACGGCGGGGGACGACAACGGCGCGCGGTCGCCGGCCGGCACGTCGCTGGCCGGCACCGGGGTCAGCCCCGGCGCCGGGTACGGCCCGGCCCATGTGCTCGCGGGGGAGATCCCCGAGCCCGACAAGGAGGCGCGCCACGACGGCGACGCCGCCGCCGAACGGGCCCGCGCCGAGCGGGCGGTCGAGGAGGTGGCCGCCGACCTGGAGGCGAGGGGCGCGAGGGCGGGCGGCGAGGCCCAGGAGGTGCTCGGCGCGCAGGCGTTGATGGCCCGCGACCCGAGCCTGGCCATGGAGGTCGGCGAGCTCATCGACCGGGGCGTGGCCGCCCCGCGCGCCGTCTTCGACGCCTTCGGCAAGTATCGGGACCTGCTCGCGGCGGCCGGTGGCTACCTGGCCGAGCGCGTGGCGGACCTCGACGACATCCGCGACCGGGTGATCGCCGTGCTCACCGGCCTGCCCATGCCGGGCGTGCCGGCCAGCGCCGCCGAGCCGTTCGTGCTCATCGCCAAGGACCTCGCGCCGGCCGACACCGCGCTGCTGTCGAAGGACGTGGTCGCCGCGTTCGTCACCGAGCAGGGCGGGCCGACCAGCCACACGGCGATCCTCGCCCGCTCGATGGGCGTGCCCGCCGTCGTCGGCTGCGCCGGCGCGACCGCGATCGCCCCCGGCACCCCCGTGCTGGTCGACGGCGCGTCCGGGCAGGTGCTGCTCACGCCGGACCCGGCCCGCGTGGCCGAGGCGCGCGGCGCCGAGGAGGCGCGGCGGGCGGTGCTGTCGGCGGCCACCGGCCCCGGCGCGACCGCCGACGGCCACCCCGTTCCCCTGCTCGCCAACATCGGCGGCCCCCGCGACCTGGAGAGCGCGCTGGCCAACGGCGCCGAGGGCGTCGGCCTCTACCGCACCGAGTTCCTCTTCCTCGACCGCGAGACCGCGCCGTCGGGAAGCGAGCAGGAGGAGGCCTACCGGGCGGTCTTCGAGGCGTTCCCGGAGGGCCGCGTGGTGGTGCGCACGCTCGACTCCGGCGCCGACAAGCCTCTGGCGTTCCTGCCGCCGCCGGAGGAGGAGCCGAACCCGGCGCTCGGAGAGCGCGGCCTGCGCATGTTCCGCCGGTATCCGGAGATCATGGCCGCGCAGCTCGGCGCGCTGGCCCGGGCCGCTGCGGGCGTCTCGGCCAAGGTCCAGGTCATGGCACCGATGGTGGCCACCGTCGAGGAGGCGGAGTGGTTCGCCGAGGCCTGCCGTACGGCGGGGCTCGACGGCGCGGGCATCATGATCGAGGTGCCGTCGGCGGCGCTGCGGGCGGCGGACCTCATCCGGGCCGTCGACTTCTTCTCGATCGGGACCAACGACCTCACGCAGTACGCGCTCGCGGCCGACCGCCAGGTCAGCGCCGTCGCCGGGCTGCAGGACCCGTGGCATCCGGCCGTGCTCGACCTGATCGCGATGGCCGCCTCGGCCGCCTCCGCGGCGGGCAAGGGCTGCGGAGTCTGCGGCGAGGCCGCGGCCGATCCGGTGCTCGCCTGCGTGCTCGTCGGCATGGGGGTCACCTCGCTGTCCATGGGCGCCCCCGCGCTGCCCTGGGTGCGCGCCGCCCTGTCGCGGCACACGCTCGAGCAGTGCCGCGCGGCCGCCGCCGCGGCGCGCTCGGCCACCTCGGCGCGGGCCGCCAAGGCCGCCGCCCGAGCGGAGCTTCCCGGCCTGGACGCACTCGCGCTCTGACCGGCCGTGACCGGGTTCCGGGCCCGGTCACGGCCAGGCACGGCTACGGTAAAGAACGTGCCACGAATCAGACACGGTGTCGTCATGCTCGCCGCCCTCCTCGTGACCGGATGCTCGTCCGGCGTCGGCGCGGCGAGCCCGGCGCCCTCGCCGCGCGCGTCCGCGCCGGGGTCCGTGTCCCCGCCGTCCCCCTCGCCGGCCCTGTCGCCGTCCGTGTCGCCGTCCCTGTCACCGTCGGCCCGGCCCTCCGGCGGTCAGGCCGAGCGGACGCTCGCGGCGATGAGCCTGCGCGACAAGGTCGCGCAACTCTTCACCATCGTGGTGTGGGGCCAGAAGGCCGGGGCGGCGAGCAAGGAGAACGAGGCACGGTACGGCGTGGCGACGCCGGCGCAGGTGGTGGAGAAGTTCCGCCCCGGCGGGGTCATCCTGTTCGACTGGGCGGGCAACGTCTCCGGCGCGAGTCAGGTGGCCGCGCTCACCACCGGCCTCCGCGAGGCGGCCGCCAGGTCCGGCGAGGCGCCGCTCATGATCGGCGTGGACCAGGAGAACGGCCTCGTCTCCCGGCTCAAGTCTCTCGTCACCAAGTTCCCAGGCGCGTCGGAGATCGGGGAGACCGGCAAGACGGCGAACGCGCGCGACGTCGCCAGGGCGACCGGCGAGGAACTGCGCGACCTCGGCATCTCGCTCGACTTCGCGCCGGTCGCCGACGTCAACATCAACCCCCGCAACCCCGTGATCGGGCCCCGCGCGTACGGCTCCGACCCCGGGAAGGTGGCCGAGATGGTCGGGGCGGCCGTCGACGGCTTCCACGCGGCGGGCGTAGCCTCCGTCGCCAAGCACTTCCCCGGCCACGGGGACACCTCGGTCGACAGCCACACGGGCCTGCCCGTCATCACACACTCGAAGACGCAGTGGCGGAAGCTGGACGCGCCGCCGTTCCGCGCGGCGATCGCGCACGACGTGGACGCGATCATGTCGGCGCACGTGGTGATGCCGAAGCTCGACCCCTCGGGCGACCCCGCGACGCTGTCTCACCGCATCCTCACCGGCCTGCTCCGCGAGGAACTCGGCTTCGACGGCGTGATCAGCACCGACGCGCTCGACATGGCCGGGGTGCGGAAGAAGTACGGCGACGCCGAGGTCGCCGTGCGGGCCGTGCTCGCCGGGGCCGACATACTCCTCATGCCGCCGAACCTGCCCAAGGCGTACGACGCCGTCCTCGACGCGGTGAAGTCGGGCCGGATCACCGAGCGTAGGATCGACGAGTCGGTGCTGCGGATCCTGCGGCTGAAGGAGAAGCGCGGCGTCTTCGGCCCGATCCGCACCGACCCCGGCGCGCTGAAGTCCGCCGCGCATCGCAAGGTCGCGGAGCGCGTCTTCGCCGCCGTCAGGTGATGGCGGGCGCGTCCTGTCCGGGCTCGTCCTCTGCCGGCTCGCCGGTGTGGGCGTAGTCGAAGTACACCGTTATCGACGGCCAGTTGGCGCCTTCGTCGGTGATCTCGTTGTGCATGATCAGGTCGTACACCTCGACCTGGCCCAGCTCCTCGATCGTGGTCGCGACGCGGCGGAGCAGCGCCGGCACGCTGTCCTGTCCAATCCCTTCCGGGTTGTTCTGGGTGAAGTGGTGCATTTGATTGGTAATCGGCTTTGTCACGAAAGTCCCTACCAGAAGCGCTTCTTCTTCTTGCCCTGATTGCTCTGGTTCTGCTGGCCTTGCTGCTGGCTCCCGGTGCCCTGGCCGGACTGGCCTGACTGGCCGGACTGGTTCGACTGGGTGCCGCGCTTCTGCGCGTTGCGCTCACCGTCGAGCTTCTCACCCGTCTTCACCTTCTGCTCGGCCGCTCTGGCGGCCTTCCTGTCGTATGGCTGACCGGCCTTCTTCGCGTCCAGCGCGGCCTGCTCCGCCGAGGACAGCTGGGGGCCGGTCTGCCTGGAATAGGGCTTGCGGCTCCTCCCCATGTCCAGCTTGACGCCCCCGCGCGGCCCCGTCTCACCTGCCGTCCGCACGGGCGCGCCCCGCAGGGGAACATGAGGGCCGCCCGCTCCCGCCAGGGACGGACCGCCGCCGAATGGGCCGCGGGTGTTCTTCAGGATGCGTTCCAGGGGTTCGGTGACGTGCCGCGTGACGGCCGGGGCGAGAACCCGGGCACCGCCCTCCTCGGCCTCCCGGAGGATCTTCCGCATGGCGTACCGGGTGGCGAGCAGCCCGGCCGTGGCCGAGGCCGCGGCGAACGGACCGCCCGCGACGAGGATCGAGGCCAGCCTGGTCGCGCCCGCGACGGCCTGCGTGATGACGGCCACCTTCGTGGCGGTCACCGCGCTGGCCGTGCCTTCGAGCACCGCCGGCGCGTACGCGGCGGCCCGGACGGCCGCGCGGAGGTGTTCCGTGGTGCCGGTCTTGTTCCAGTTGTTCCCCATGGCGTCGGCGGACACGCCCTGGTACACGCCTGGCAGCCGCCTGACCTCGTCCTCCGCGCCGGTCCCCCCGGAGGCGGCGCCGGCCTGCACGACCTGCCATGGGCGGATTTCCGTGCGGATGTCGGCCTCGTCGATCTTCGGGAAGTTCACCAGGCTCGCGACCGGCTGTGCCCAGTCCGGCGGCATCAAGCCCATGCCGCACCCGGTTCGTCGTGCGCCTGCGCGATCTGGCGGCCCGCGTCGCCCTCGGCGTCCGACACCCGCCGGCGCGCGACCGCGAGCGCGTCTCCCGTGCCGCCCACCGTCCCGCCGAGGTGCGCGTACGCCTCGACGGCCGTCAGGGCGCAGCGGTTGTACGCGGCCACGAAGGCGCCGAACAGGCCGTCGTCGCCCCACGAGGCGGCGCCCGCACGCTCACGCAGATACTGAAGGGCGGTTACGAACTCGTCGCCGTGCTCCGTCAGGCGAGAGGCGGCCCTGTCCACCCCGCTGTATTCGATGCCAAGTTCCCCGTACATGCGCGGCACGTTAGCATGACCGGCGAATTACGGTTGGGTGAATTGCACAGTAAACACCTTTTGTCCTTTTTGCGGAGGAACACTTGTCCCTGTCGTTTCCGGGTGGCAGCGACCTGGAGCTGCTGGAGCAGATGATTCGCCAGGCCGAGGACGTCATGCGCGGCCTCGCGGACGTCCAGGCCGGGATCCGGCAGGTCACCGGCGAAGGGGAGGGCGCCGACGGCCTGGTGAGGGCCAGGGCCGACGGCAGGGGACAGGTCACCGCGATCACCCTTGACCCGCGGGTCATGCGGCTCGACGCGGCCGCCTTGAGCGCGGAGGTGACGAAGGCGATCCAAGCCGCCCAGGACGCCGCGAAGGAGCGGACGGACAAGCTCGTCGCCGCCGCCCGGACCAGGGTGACCGGGCTGGCGGCCCCGCTGGACGAGACGTTCGTGCGTTATCGGTTCGACCAGCTCGCCCAGGAGCTGGACGCGGGAGCGGACGGCTTCGGTCCGCACTCCGCGGACCGGGCCGACGACCTGGAGCAGGACGCGGAGCGGGCCGTACGGATCGAGGCATGGCTGGAGGACGGGCAGCGCGAGATCGAGGCCGTCACCGGCCACGGCCGGGCGGCCGACGGCCGGATCCAGGCGGTCACGACGGCGTACGGGCAGGTGCGGGAGGTCGTCATCGAGCCTCGTGCCATGCGCCTGCCCAGCCGGACGCTGGCCGAGGAACTCCTGCTGGCCCTGCGCCGGGCGCAGCAGGACGCGGAACGGCAGAGCCGTCAGTTGGTGAGTGACGCGCTGCGGGAGATGGCGCCCGGCGAGTCGTTCGACCCGGACACCATCGACGAGTGGTTCGGCGGGTTGCTCAAGCCGTTCGAGCGGCCCGACTGACCACCCGGACCGGCGCCGGGGTCCCGTACGGCGGACGGCCTATATTTGGAGGCACGTCGGGTGGGAGGCGCGGTGCTCAAGGGTGTGCTGATCGACTGGGGCGGGGTTCTGACCACGAGCCTGGCCGAGTCGATCGCGGAGTGGATCGAGGCGGACCGGATCGACCCCCGGCACTACCGGGAGGTCATGCGCGCGCTGGTCGCCCAGGCGTACCGGGCCGGCGTCGAGCCGGACGGGGAGAACCCGATCCACGCGCTCGAACGGGGCGAGATCCCGGTCCTGGAGTTCGAGCGCGCCCTGGCGGCCCGGCTGGTGACCCTCGACGGCGGCCCGCCGGAGGCCGACGGCCTGCTCACCCGGATGTTCGCCGGGTTCCGGCCGGTCGAGGAGATGAACGAGATGCTCCGCCAGGCTCGCGTGGCCGGGCTCGGCACCTGCCTGGTGTCCAACTCCTGGGGTGACCACTACTCCCGTGAGGGCTGGGAGGTCCTCTTCGACGCGGTCGTCATCTCGGGAGAGGTCGGCATGCGCAAGCCCGAGGAACGGATCTTCCGGCATGCGCTCGGCCTGCTGGGGCTCGAGCCGACGCAGTGCGTGTTCGTCGACGACATCGAGGCGAACATCCTGGCGGCACGCTCGATCGGCCTGGTCGGCGTCCACCACAGCGAGCCCGCGGCGACCATCACCGAGATGGAGCGCCTGTTCGGCCTGTCTTTCCGCGAGCCCGGCGCCGCCGCCCGTCTGTAGCTTGAATCAGAGACCGAGTCGAGGAACGCATGCGCGTCTATCTGCCGTCCACGATCACCGCGCTGGCGCGCGTCGTCGCCGCGGGGGAGCTGGGCCCGGCCCCGCTGACCGGCTTCGCGGTCACTCCCGCGTTGATCGAGTGGTACGTCTCGGGTGACACCGAGGAGCTGGAATACGTCGCGCTGACCGAGGCCGCCCGGGCCTCCCTGCGCATGCTGGCCGCCGACCGCAAGGACGGCGTCGAGGTGGCGGCCCGGCGCGTCGTGATCGCGGCCGAGGTGCCCGACGAGACCGTCAAGGCAGGCGCCGATCTTGAGGAGCGCGCCCGCGTGCGGGTGCTGGAGCCGATCTCGATGCGGCTGGTCGCCTCGGTCCATGTGGACGACGCCGACGCCGCGCCGGACGTGGAGGCGGCGATCGCGGCGCTGCCCGCGGCCGACGGCGGGGACGACGACGCGCAGTTCGTCGTGGACGGCGCGGAGGACCACGAACTGCTGTGGTACGCCACGCAGGAGATCCCGGATCTGCTCGCCTGACCCGCGGAGTTCATGGAGTTGTCACGCCCGGCGTCTAAGCTGGAGGCGAGATGACACACATTGTTTGGGACTGGAACGGGACGCTCTTCCACGACATCGACGCCGTCGTAGGCGCGACCAACGAGCTCTTCCAGCCGTACGGCCTGGGGCCGTACGACGCGGAGGGCTTCCGCGAGGTGTACACCCGCCCCATCTGGGTGGCGTACGAGCGGATGCTCGGCCGGGCGCTCAGGGAGGGCGAGTGGGAACTGCTCGACGCGGGCTTCCACGAGCACTACCACCGGCTGATGGAGGCGTGCAGCCTCGCCGAGGGGGCGCTGTCGAGCCTGCGCGCCTGGGAGGAGTCGGGCCGCACGCAGTCGCTGCTGTCCATGTGGGGCCACGAACGGCTGGTCCGCAAGACCGGCGAGTTCGGCATCGACGGCCACTTCACCCGGATCGACGGCTCGCGCGCGGCGACCGGCGGCCACAAGGCCGAGCACATGGTGGAGCACCTGCGCGCGCTCGGCCTCGACTCGGCGAAGGTCGTGGTCATCGGTGACAGCGTGGACGACGCCCACGCGGCCCAGCACGTCGGCGCTCGCGCCATCCTCTACACCGGCGGCATGACCAGGCGGTCGGAGCTGGAGGGCGTCGGGGTCCCGGTGGTGGACTCGCTGGCCGACGCCCTCGATCTCGTCTGACGCGTCAGCGGGCCTGGCGTTCCTCCTCCTCCAGCAGCCACCGGGGCTTGGCCCTGCGCGGCGGCCGGTAGAGCCGCTTGACCGCCACACCTCCGAAGACGAACGACGCGAACAGGAACAGACCCATGATCGCGTCCCAGGTCTCCTGACCGGAGACCCGGGTGTAGGCGAGCATCACGGCCCACATCGCGAGCATGACGGCCCCGGGGAGCTGTGCGAACGGCAGGTTGCGCAGCTCCTTGGGGTTGTCGGTGTCGAAGTAGCGAGCCGCCCAGGTGCCGCCGGGCCCGCCCCGGACGAACCTGACGTGGTTGACGAAGCCGAGGATCGCGAGCAGGGCGGCGGCGAGCACCGCCCACACCGGCGCGTGCGGGTAGCCCACGACCTCGGCCGTGTCGGTCACGGCGCCCGTCATGCTAACCAAAGAGACTCTTCCATCCCTTCTTGATACCCGACCCGATCGACTTGACGGTGTTCACCACCGGCTTGCGCATGTGGTCGTACGCGGCGATCGCGGTGTCGCCGACGACGCCGCCGACCATACCGCCGACGTACGCGCCCGCGGCGCCGCAGACCGCGGCGAGCACGACGCCCGGGCTGCACGCCGCCGCGCCGATCGTGGCGCCCGCGTAGGAGCCGCCCGCGACCGCCGCCCCGCGGATGGTCGCCCGCGCGACCTTCTCACCGGTGTTGATGTCCTTGCCCGAGTCGCTGTTCCACTGGGTGAGCGCGCCGTCGGCGAAGGTGGCGACGACCCCGAACCTGCCGACGAACTTGCCCGCCTTGCCGAGCCGGCCGCCCCACTTGATGCCGCGCGCCTCGATCCGGTTGGCCTTGGCGTCGTACCACTTGCTGAGCCCCTGCCACAGCCACTTGGTCAGCCAGTTGCCCTCCGGATAGCTGACCGACTTGAGCTTGTAGATGCCGGCCATGACACGGCGGCTCTCCTTGAAGTTCTCACCCCAGGTGTTGAGCATGTCCGCGGGGCCGCCCAGTCCGTACGCCAGCCAGCCCAGGGCGGTGAACTTGCGCGGATCGACGCTGGACAGGGTGTTGCTCTTGACCGTGGAGCCGAAGCTCGGGCCTGAGCGGTGCGGAGCGCCGCCGCCACCGCCGGTGTAGCCGCCACCGCCGCCGTGGCTTCCGCCGCCGCCGTGGTTCCCTCCGCCTCCGCCGCCGTGGTTGAGGATGGCCAGCAGGGCGCGCAGGAGCGCCAGGAGGATCGCCAGCCAGCTGCCCCAGAACTTGCCGTCGGGGTCGGTGAAGGTGACGGGGTTGTTGCCGGCGTAGGCGTAGCCGTTCATCTGCTGCGGGTCGTGCGGGTCGATGATCGGGTCGACGCTGATGAACCTGCCGGTGGCCGGGTCGTACTCACGCGCCCCGAGATGGGTGAGACCGGTCGACTCGTCCACGGTGCCGCCGACGAAGCCCTTCTCGCCCGGCCAGGAACCCGGGGGCGATCCCCGCAGCTGGCCAAAGGGCTTGAACCGGCGCTGCGTCAGCGACTGGTTCGCCGCGTCGATGGCGAGCTCCGCCGTGCCGTTCTGGTCGGCGGCCAGGAACTTCACGCCCGAGGTGGTGCGCACCGCGACCGTCACGGTGTCGTGGGTGTAGTACCTGGTCGCCTGGACTTTGGCCGTGGTCTTGTCCAGGCGCAGCTCCATCCCCGGGAGGTAGAGCGTGGTGCCGCCGGGGTCGCGCCGGATGAGCCGGTTGCCGTCGGCGTCGTACACGTAGGAGGTGACCTTCGTGCCCTCGGTCACCTTGGCCAGGTGGCCCTCGACGTCCCACTCCAGTGTCTGGGCCGTGGCGCCGATCGTGCGGCCGGTGGTGTTGCCGGTCTCGTCGTAGGCGTAGGACTCCGTGCGGGCGCCCGCGCCGCCGGTCTGGGTCACGCCGGACAGGGCGTGCGGGTGCGGCGAGCCGGGGGCCGGGTAGTCGTAGGTCCGGTTCGTGTCGGCCGTGCCGCCGACGCCGTGCTCGACCTCCTTCGTGCGGTTGCCGGTCACGTCATACCCGAACGACTGCCAGTAGGGCGCGACGCCGCCGATGACGCTCGCGCTCGGCGCGCCCGCGCACGACTGGGTGCCCTGCGTCCAGGCCTCGGCGAGGCGGCGCAGGTAGTCGTAGGCGAAGCACTGGGTGTCGGTGCCGCCGCGGGACACGTCGGAGATCGAGACGACGTTGCCCACGGCGTCGTAGGTGTAGGTGGCGTCGCGGTCCACGCCCGCCACGTCCTCGCGGTCCACCCGCGACGACTGCAGGCGCTGGGTGCCGTACTCGTAGGAGTAGGTGAACCAGGTCTTCTTGCCGCCGGTCGACAGTTCGTACTGCTCGGGCTTGCCGGTGAGGCTGTGGATCGAGTCGGTGACGTACGGCGACAGGCCCGACATGGTGGTGGGCCGGCGCAGGTCGTCGTAGGAGTAGACGACCGTCTCGGCCGGCAGGCCGCCCGCGTCGGGGTAGGTGGCCGACTGTACGGTGCCGTCCAGCTTGTAGCGCGTGTCGAACACGTAGCTGCCCGCGAGCGCGCCCTCGGCGGACGGGATCGTCACGGTCGTGCGGATGGCCCGGTAGAGGTTGTCGTAGGCGTTGAACGTGGTCGTGTACGCCTGGCCGTTGGCGTACCTGGTGGCGCTGGACGCCTGTCCCTTGCGCACGGTGTCGTAGGTCCACGACGCCATCAGCGGGCCGGTCGCGGAGCCCTCGCGGGTCTCCGTCCTGCGGCCCATCGAGTCGTAGACGTTGAAGATCGTCTTGCCGCGTGCGTCGGTGGTGGTCAGCACGTGGTCGAGGTCGTCGTACGTCGTCTTCGTCGTCCCCTTGTCGGGGTCGCGCACCTCGGTCTCCCGCCCGCGCAGGTCGTAGAAGTGCGTCCAGACGTTGCCCGCGGGGTCCTTGACGGTCGAGAGCTTGCCGGCGGGCGTGTACGTGTAGGTCGTCTTGTCGTAGTCGCCGGTGGGGGAGTCGCCCCTGTACTGGCGCAGCTCGACGATCTGGTCACGGGCGTCGGTCAGCGTGGTCACCGGCGTGTCGCCGGTCGGCGGGTCCACGGTGACCCTGCCGCCGCCGTAGCTGGTGACCGTGCGCCACTTCTCCTTGGTCTCGCCGTTGCCGACGAGGAACCGTTCGAGCGTCACCCGGTTGCGGCCGTCGTAGTCGAACACCTTCTGCGACTCGACGTCGCCCTCGTACGCGCCGAACAGCGCCGTCGAGGGGGCCTCGGTCGAGTAGTACTGGCCGTACTCGCGGGCCACGTTGCCGCGGGAGTCGTAGAACTTGTCGCTGACCAGGCGTCCGCCGTCCGGCCCCGGCTCCTGCGTCTGGCGCAGCCGCAGCCGCCCGTCGTACAGCTCGTACGTCGGAGAGGTCTGGCCGCCCTCGGCGTCCAGCTTCCTCGTGCCGATGGCGACGATCTGGCCGTCCACGATGCGGTAACTGAACTCCAGGTTCGGCGTCTGGCCCGCCGCCTTCGACCGGTCGGGCATCCACACCTTCATGAGACGGCCGAGCGCGTCGTACTCCAGGTCGGTGCGCTTGCCGTTGGCGTCGATCTTCACGGTCTCGAACCCGTACGCCGGGTCCTTCTCCTGGCTGGTGACGTGGGCCGTCGAGGCGTCGCCGGGAACCACAGGCGGGCCGGTGACCTTCACGCCCGTGTTCAGCCCGCCGGTGTCGGTGTAGGCCGTGGTCGTGACGTGGCCGGCCGCGTTCTTGGTGGTCAGCTCGCGGCCGTAGGCGTCGTACGTCGAGATCTCCTTGGCGACGTACGTCGCGGTGGTGCCGTCGTGCGCGGCGATCGTCTCGACGCGGGTGACGTCGCCCCTGCTGGGCGCGGCCCCGAAGGCGCCGTTGTCGTAGAAGGTGCGGTCGTCCTCGACGACCTGCTTGGCCCGGTCAGGGGTCGCCGAGCACGCCACCGCGACGGTCTCCACCCTGCTCGGATACTTCAGCATCCAGGCCTTGGTGTTCTGGGCGTAGGTGGTGCGGGTGCACCGGTCGTCGGCGGTGGTGGACAGGTCGCCCTTGTCGTCCACCTGGGTGGTGAGGCCGGCGACGGGCTCGTACTTCGTCCCGCTCTCGGTCTCCCGCCAGCCGCCGCCGTCCATCGCGGTCCACGTGTGCGTCTTGGCGACGTTGACGATGTTCGCGGTGACGGTGCCCCAGCTCCGGGTGCGCTTGGCCGTCTCCTGATACCAGGGGGTGTTGACGGTCTTGACCGCGACCGCGCCGTCCACGCCCTCGTATTCGGTCCGCTTGAGCTCGAACCCCTGCAGCGGGTCCTCGTCGTCCACGCTGCCGCCCTCGCCGTCGGAGACCGCGACCTTCTTCGTCCCGCCGCTCGGCCCGGCCCGGTCGCCGTTCATGCCGCGCAGGTAGCGCGTCTCGACCAGGGAGCGCAGGTCGTTCCAGCCGCCGGTCCGCACCCGTACGCGGCCGTAGCCGCGCCACTGCGACCAGGTCTTGTACTTCTCCTTCGTCATGCCGTCGTCGTCGTCATAGTGCCAGGCGGCGCCGTCGAGGTACTCGTACGTCGTCAGCGCGTCGGGGGAGCCGCCGGTGCGGTCGGTCTGCACGACCTGGGTGACGACGTACTTGTGGAACCAGTCGGTGATCGGGTCGTCGTACCCGGCGGGCGTCCACTTGACGGGGAAGCAGCGCCGGGTGTTGGTCTCCGGGGTGGGCAGCGAGCCGAGCGTGCAGTCGGCGTCGGAGTAGTTGACGTCGATCTGCCCGCCCGACTCGTCGTAGATCGCCCCGAGGCGGTACTTGACGAACGGCGGGATGTCGTCGCCCTGCTTGTCCACCCGGTTGGGCAGTTGCACGTGGTTGAAGGTCACCGAGGGCAGCGCCACCGGGCTGCCGGTCGCGCGACCGGTGTGTGCGATCGACTTCACCAGCAGGGCCTGGTCGATGTCCGCGTCGCCCCACAGGTGGTCGAGGGTCCAGTTGTCGACGTCGCGGTAGGTGCCGTCGGCCTTGATCACCTGCGTGGTGACGCCGGTGAGCCGCTTGCGCGACCAGAACGTGGGCGCGAGCGTGCCATGCGTCGCCTTGCACTCGGTGCCGGCGTCGCAGTTCAGGTCGTACGGCACGTCCGGCCACTTGGTGGGGTTGGAGCCGATCTTGCTCGGGTCGCAGTCGAAGCCGTCGGCCTTCAGGCACCGCTCGGAGACGCCGAACACCACGCGTGCCGGGGCCTTGGCGCTGAAAAGCGTGTCGGAGCGCTGGCCGTACTCGATGCGGTCGAGCCAGCCGCCGCGCACGTACGGCGTCTCGTCCTCGGGCTTGAGGTTGCGGCCGTAGTGGTTGCCCTCCTGCTGGTAGTAGTACGTGATGGCGTTGCCGCGCGGGTCCACGACGTAGTCGAGGTTCCACTGGTAGGCCTGCTGGCACCACGAGGCGGCGAAGGTGGAGGCGTGGCACGGCTCGTTCGCGTCGTTGCCGAACACGGGGTGCGTCCAGGCCGACTTCGTCTCCGGCTTGCCGCTGCTCCACCCGGGCAGCCGGTTGAGCCCGAAGAAGAACTGCACGCCGTCGGGGGTGGTGAGCTTCCAGTACTCCCCGTCGTCGTCCCCGTTGGCCTTGGCCGTGTCCTTCAGGCGTTCGACGCGGGTGCCGTCGTCGTTCTTCATCCGCCACGTGCCGTCGGAGGCCTGGATCAGCTCGCCGCCGCGTCCGTTCCAGCTGATCACGGCGTTGTCGTACGCCCAGCACTGGTCACCGGGCGGGGTGCCCCACTGGTCCTTCGGCGCCCCGTCGTCGGCACAGGGCTTGTAGGCGCGCTTGATGTAGCCGGGCCAGTAGTCGAAGCCCTCGCCCACCCAGGACGGCTGGTTGTTGGTGTTGGACGTGCGGCCGTCCACCGCGCCGGAGGAGTAGCCGATCTCCACCTTGGGCGTCAGCTCACCGGGGACGGGCGGCACCCGCAGGGGATACGACCAGGAGAAGTCGCCCGACTGCTCGGCCACGGTCCAGGTGGCCGACGGCGACAGCTTGGTGGCCTTGTAGTCCCCCTTGTCGCTGGAGTCGCCGGACACGGCCGCCAGCACCGTCGCCTCCGCCGGGATCGAGGCGGTGAGCGTACGGTTCGCCGCGTCGTTGCGCGCGCGGACCGGTGTCTCCGTACGGCAGGCGGGCTGGTCGGGCGTGGTCAGCGCACAGGCGGGCAACCGGACCAGGCGCAGCCGGCTGCCGTACGAGCCGCCGAAGTCGTCGGCGAGGCCCGAGTAGTCGACGGTGACACTCGACGCCCTGTCTCCGGCGGCCTCGACCGTGAACAGGGCGGCGTCGGCGCCCACCCGCTCGGCGGCGGCGTGGTCCAGCATCCGCACCGCGCCGGGGGAGGTGACCTTCACCTCGCCGGACGCGGGCCGCCGCTTGGCGGGGGCGCCCGCCGGGTCGGGGCGGCGGGGCTTGACGCCCAGTGTCTCGCCGCGGACCACGCGCTCGGCGCTCTTCACCTCCGGGCGTCCCGCGTCCGGCGCCGTCGCCCGCGCGGGCTGGGCGACCAGGGACGCGGCGACGGTGGCCAGCGCCGTGACCGCGGCGACCCTGCGTCTGAACCGCTGCCTGAACCTCTGCCTGAACCGCTTCGGGTGGGGGAACCCGTTCATGCGCAACCTCCCGCCCGGCCGCCGTGCGGCGGCCGGGCCTGGTTCGAGTTCGAGTCGCCGGTTCTTACAGGCCCGTGTTCTTACAAGCCCGTGTCCGTGGCCAGTTCGGTGCCGCCGGCCAGCATCTGGATCTGTTCCTCGGTCGCGATCCCCTGGAAGGCCCACACATCGTCGATCACGCCGGGCCAGTACTCGCCCCACGCGCCGTCCGCCTTGGTGCGGCCCAGCTGGAGCCCCTTGCCCGCGTTGAACCCGATCACGTTGTGGCGCCAGGACACCGTGTCCTCGATCTGTTCCAGCTCGCCGTTCACGTAGAGCCGCATCTCGTCCTGGAAGGCGTCGTACACGATCGCCACGTGGTCCCAGTCGAAGCCGGACTGGAAGGCCGAATGCTCGGCGGTCGGCCGGGCCGCGCCGGTCGCGTCCTTGTCCGGCATCTCGATCTGGTAGCCGCCCGCGTTGGCCGGGTCGGCCGGATCGGGCCGATAGCGCAGGGTGAACGCGCTGTTGACCGAGCCCTCCTGGCTGAAGACCGCCGCGGCCCTGGACGGCCGTCCCGCGGTGGTCACCCAGCCCGCGATCGTGAAGCTCTCGTCGGTGCGGACGACCGGGACGGAGGTGGCGGCGTAGTCGCCGTCGCCGTCCAGCACCAGGCCGCCCGGCGGGGTGCCCACCCAGCCGGCTCCCTGGTCGATCCTGGCGTTGCCGTTCAGCGTGACGTGGCGCCCGGACGGGCCGTCGTCGGCGGCGATGGTCAGCGAGGCGCCGGAGGCCAGCGTGGCGATCTCCGAGTCGCTGATGATCTGGTCGTACAGCCGAACGTCGTCGATCTCGCCGGGGAAGAAGGACTTCAGCGTGCCGTACCAGCCGGCGCCGATCTGCACCGGGCCGGTGGCCTTCCACGGCGTGGTGAAGGCCGTCGTGGAGTTGAGCTTGCCGTTGACGTAGAGCCTGATCTGCTTGTTCGCCGCGTCGTACACGCCGGCGAGGTGGGTCCAGACGCCGCCCTCGGGCACGGCCGTGGACTGGGCCCGCGTGATCACGTCGTCGTCGTTGTCGTTGTCGTACCGGTTGAAGATCCACCGGTCGTAGCTGGAGGAGTAGTACAGCTCGAACCCGCTGCGCCGGGAGCCGGCCTGCGTCGCGATGATCGCGGCGTGGGTCGGTTTGGTCGCCGGGAGTTTCGCCCACGCCGACACCGAGAAGCTCTTGGTGGTGTCGGGCAGGACCGGGCCGCCGGTCTTGAGGTAGCCGGTCGTGCCGTCGAGGTGCACGGCCTTGCCGAACCACCCCGCCGCGCCGAACGTGACGCCGCCCTGCGGACCGGCCGGGTAGGCGCCGCCCGCCTCCTCCGCGCGCGGGGCTCCGGCCGCCTCGTCCATCTTCCAGTAGGCGGTGGCGGCCCGTACGGCGGAGGCGGAGTCGTTCAGCTTCCAGCGCGCCGCCACCACGGGGTGCTGGGTGAACAGGTTGCCGACCTCCTCCGGCGTGACGATGCGGTCGAAAAGGCGCACGTCGTCGATCTCGCCGGGGAAGAAGGCGTCGAGCTTGCCGTACCAGCCCGCGCCGATCTGCACGGGGCCGGTGGCGTTCCACGGGGTCGTGTAGGCCGTCGTGGCCTGGAGTTGGCCGTTGACGTACAGCTTGATGTTCTTGGCCACCGCGTCGTACACGCCGACCAGGTGGGTCCATTCGCTGCCCTGCGGCGAGGCGGTGCCGATCGCCCGGGTGATCGTGCCGTCGGTCGTGTCGTTGTTGTAGCGGTTGAAGATCCACCGGTCGTAGCCGGAGGAGTAGTACAGCTCGAAACCGCTGCGCACGCTCCCGATCTGGGTCGCGATGATCCCGGCGTGCGTGGGTTTGGTCGCGGGCAGCCGCGCCCAGGCCGACACCGCGAAGCCGTTGCGCGTGTCGAGCACCGGCCCGGCGGTCTTGGCGTAGCCGTTGGTGCCGTTGGTCTGCATGGCGGTCTTCGACATGCCGTCCACTCCGAGCGTCACCCCGCCGTACACGGTCGCCGGGTACGCGCCCGAGGCGTCGGCCACCTGGGTGGAGTCGATCGGCTCGTCCAGGGCCCACTGGGCCTTGGCCGGGGAGCCCGCCTTCACGCGGAACACGTAGCGCCCGATCTCGCTGGAGTTGCCCGCCGCGTCGAACGCCTTCACCGTGAGGTAGTTCGGCCCGGCGTGGTCGGGCGCGATGTCGATGGTCACCGCCCCGCCCGGGCTGGACGGCTTGCGCTCGTTGGCGGAGGTCGGGTTGGAGTTGATGCCGAACCAGTACTTGACCACGTCGGTCGAGGACGAGGCCGCGGTGAAACGGCCGTAGCGGCCCACGCCGTCATACCAGGGATCGGCCTCGTTCTCCGGGTCCGACTGCGGGTACGCCGTCGACGACAGCGTGGGAGCCGCCGGCACGCTCTTGTCGTAGGTGAAGTAGCACGCGGTGGCGTCGCCCGCGTAGCTCCACGGGCTGTACTGGTAGCCGTCCCAGGTGCGGACGTACCAGTTGATGGTCTTCTTCTCGGGAATCGACGCCGGCAGCGTGACCTGGAAGGTCGAGCCGGTGGTCTTCGGGCCGATCTTGCCCGACGACCACTTCTGCGCGCCGTCCCAGGTCGCGCCGAACTCGGCGTACACCTTCTTGGCGTCGGCGGAGTCGGCGTCGTACAGGACCGCCGAGATGGTGGGGGGCACGCGCACGGCGGGGGCGGGGGAGTAGACGCAGGTGCCGCCGGGGTTCATCGACAGGTCCGACATCTTCGGCTGTGGCGGCGGGGTGTTGTAGTTGACCCGCAGGTAGGCGTCGTCGGCGAACCGCTTCCAGCCGTAGGCGTCGGTCTCGTAGCCCGCGCGCAGGCCGAACGTCGTGGTCGACCACTTGCCGGCCGAGGCGTCCTTGACCGCCTTCGTCGCATTGAACTCGACGTCGCCCGCCGGGCAGCTGGACGACCAGCCCTTGGCCACGTCACGGGTGTCGAGGTGCTCCAGCCAGTTGTCGGAGGTGGAGTTCCACGTCGAGCTCTCGACGAACCCCTTGGTCCGCCACAGCTGCACCGTCCGGCCGTCGCAGGAGTACGACCAGGTCTCCTTGGCCACGAAGTCGGCCGAGATGATGTACTTTCCGGCGTACGCGCTGGTCGGCATGCGGTAGAAGATGCGCTTGACGTCGGACGGCGCGCACTTGGAGTCGCCCGAGCACAGACCCAGGCCCGAGTCGGCCTTGCCCCCGAACTTGTAGTACGACGTGCTGGGGTAGGTGCGCGACACGTAGGCCCAGGCCGACGCCTTGACCGTCTTCCACACCGGGTCGATGTAGACGGGATAGCGGGTGTCGGGCGCGTCGAGCAGCGCTTTGTCGGGAGTGAGGGTGAGGTTCCCGCCCTCCACGGCCGCGTTCAGACCGGCGACCTTCGAGGTGTCGGAGGGGCCGCGCTCCAGCGGGGCCGAGGTCGCCGCCTTCAGCGCGGGAGCCGGGGTGCCGGAGTCCCACATGACCGCCGCGGGCGCCTCGAACAGCGCTCCGCCGCCCGCGGCGTCGACCGCCTCGACGGCGCCGCCCTCCTTCGTCCGCACGCCGACACCGGGGCCGCCCAGTCCGAGCGAGAGCCGGGCCAGCGCGTTGTTCGCCGCGGCCTCCCTGGTCTTGACGACGAGAGTGTGGGAGAAGCCGTCCACGTCGGCCCGTACGACGAGGTCCACATCTTTCATGACGTCGTGGTAGACGGCCGAGTCGCCCCGCAGTTCGGGTTCGGGCAGCCCTCCGGGCCACTTCAGCGACAGCTCGCGGCCGGCCCTGGCGACGCGGGCCAGTGGTGCGTCGCCGCCGCCGGACAGCGACAGCCCGACGGTGCTCGCCCGTGGCCCGATCGAGCCGTCCGGCAGCCTGACCAGCGTGGTGTCGGGGGCGACCCAGGAGTCGCCCTGCCGCACCCGCACAGGGCGCAGATGCTCGACCGTGGTGAAGGTGCCGTCGGGGTTGGCGTAGGTCTCCCGGTCCTCGCCGCGCTTGGCCAGCACCTCGACGGGGCGGCCGGTCTCGCGGGCGGCCCGCCCGGCGGCCTCGTCGGTCGGCGCTCCTTCCCCCGGCTCCTGAGGATCGGCCTGCGCGGCGCGGGGAGCGGCGTACGCCGCGCTCCCACCCTCGTCGGTTACGGTCAGGCCGATCGCGAGGACCGCGGCCAGCACTGTAGAACCCAGCTTTCGGTACACGACGTCCGCCTCATTCTGGACAGGGTGGGACGAGAGCTAAGAACCGCGCGGAAAGTGCAAAAAACGTTTACTGATCATTAAGAGAACCGCCGGTGACATGTCTTGTCAATATCTTGTTTGCGGTGTGGTGGACGGTTACGATCCCCGCGCCGCAGGCGGTGAGGAAGGGGGGTTCGGACCGAATCCGCAGCAATTTGCGGACGCTCCCCATGCCGTACGGGCCGGGTTCCGGCCATGGCGGCTGTCGGGGTAATGGATGCCGGGGGGAGCGCTGGGGCGGATTTCGGCCGGTACCTCGTCCCGCGTGCCAACCCGTGCCTGCGACTTGTCGAGGCGTCGTGGATGCGGCGGGTGCCCCGCGTGGGCCGTACGCTGAGCACGATCCACACCGCACCCCCACGGAGGCCGCGATCAACCGCCTCGTTCTCTGGAACATCGACCTGACGCTCGTCGACGTCGCCATCGTGACCCGCGACGCCTACGCGGACGCGTTCCGGATGGTGACAGGGCGACCGCTGGTGAAACTCGCACCGGCGCTCGGCCGGCCCGACTCGGAGATCATCTTCGAGACGCTGGCCGTCAACGGCATCGCGGTCGAGGACTACCACCTGCCCAGGTTCGTCGACGCGCTGGCCGTCAGCTTCGCGGAGCGGCGCGGCCGGCTGGCCAAGGACGGCCGAGCGATGCCCGGCGCCAAGGACGCGCTCAAGGCCGTGTCCCGCCTCGACGGCGTCGCGCAGTCGGTGCTCACCGGCACCATCAAGAGCAACGCCGTGCACAAGCTCAAGGCGTTCGGGCTGGACAAGTGGATCGACGTCGAGGTGGGCGGCTACGGCGAAGAGGTCTATCCGAAGGCCACGCTGCTGCAGGTGGCGCAGGGACGGGCCAAGGCCCGTTACGGCGCCGCTTTCACCGCCGGCAACACCGTCCTGATCGGCGACTCCACACGCGACGTCCAGGCGGCGAAGATCGGCGGCGCGGCCATGATCGGTGTGGCCTCGGGCCGGTCCACGGCCGCCGAATTGCGCGAGGCGGGCGCCGACATCGTGCTGTCCGACCTGTCCAACCCCTCCGAAGTCGTCGCGGCCGTCGCCCGCCTGACCACCCCGGCCGACCGTACGACGCCCTGACCCCGCAGGGGGTACGGGCCTGCGGTCGTAAATGCCGTAGATATCGCCCTTTTCTCGGTTTCCGCTGGTTGCCGCCTGCAGAGATGGGTGAAAGAATTCATATAAGTTTTCGAATTCTTTGAGGAGGGTGTGATGGATCTGTTCGACTCGGATTCTGTCCACCCTCGTCGTTCGAATAAAGCCGACGTCGGCTGGTGGGATCCGTTGATCTGCGGTTCGCCGTTGTGGTCGTCCGAGGGCTCGGCCGCCCGCGAGCATTTTCCGATCATCGACTCCGAGTTGCGGCGGCACGCGAGCCAGGACGGCCGCGACGACGCGCCCGGCACCGGCGGTGTAGATAACAGCTCGGGTGTGGATGCCGCCGGTGCGGGTGATCGCCGAGTTCGGTCGTCGTGGGTGTTGGTGGGTTCTGTTCGTGAGTCGGTGCAGGCGTTGGCGCTGGCGCCGCTTCCCGATGATGTGGACATCTGCGTGGCCGAGGCGGAGGAGTTGATGGTCGCGCGGGATCGGATCACCTCCGCGTTGGCGGATCGGGTGGGGCGGGTGCATGGGGCGGGGTGGGCCAAGCGGCATGGGCATGCCTCCACCCGTAGTTGGCTGCGCAGCGCCGGGGGGATGGGCGTGGCGGGTGCGGGCCGTTTGTTGACTGTGGCGGTGGAGTTGGCGCGTCTGCCGCGGGTGCGGGAGAAGTTCGCCGCCGGGCAGTTGGCGGCGGGGGTGGTGGAGGCGATCTGCGCCGCCACCGCCCAGTTGAACGATGAGCAGGCCCGCCTGGCCGAGCCGATCCTGGTGGAGTTGGCGGGCAAGGCGGGTGCGGCGGAGGTGGCCAAAGCCGGCCGCTACCTGCGCGCGGTGCTCGACCCTGATGGGGAAGACCGCGACGAGCAGGCCGACTACGGGCGGCGGTTCCTGCGGGTGCGCCCGGCCTGGGGTGGCGGGCTGGAGGGGGAGTTCTACCTGCCCCGCGAGGCGGCCGCCCGGTTGCGCGCGTTGCTGGATGCTTATGCCAAGCTGCGGGCGGAGGGTGATGACCGGCCGCAGCGGGTGCGTAATGCGGATGCGTTCATCGCGCTGCTGGAGCAGAAGATCGCCACAGAGCTCCTGGTCCTGGTCAACGCCGAATCCCTCCCCACGGACGACACCGACACCGCCCCCACCGACCGCCCCGAAGACGCCGCAGACACCCAGGCCGCCGAGGGCGCCGAGGATGGCCGGGACGGCGAGGACGTGAGCGCCCCTGGTGAAACGGGCGAGGCCGAGGTCACCGGCGACTGCGCCTTCGGCGATGCCGAGAGCAGTAACGACGCCTGCGATGCGAGCACCGTCCCTGCCGAGGACGACGACACCGCGCCCGCCGCAGGGGACGAGGACGGTGACCGTGTTGCAGTCAGCACTGGAGCCACACGCGCCAGGTGCACGTCCGCATGGCCCGCACGTGGCGGCAGCGGGCATTCGCACACAGCACATCCGCACACAGCGCGACCGGACCCTCCTCCCGAGGACGCACCTGGACATCACACTCACGCCGGGCATCGGCCTGCGGGGGACTGCCGGCATGGGCAGGCCACGCCTGGAGGTCACGGCCACGAGCAGCGAGGATACGGCGAGGGCGGATACGAGTGTGGCGGGGGAGCGCGGTGCTCGTCGGCAGCACCGGGGACGCCGAGACCGGAGCCGGAGACGCCACCGGGTACAGCGCCAGGGACGCCACCAGGAGCGTCACCGGGGGCACTGCCGGGGGCGTTGCTGGGGACGGCGCCGGGGTTGTTGCTGGCGACCGGGCAGATGCTGCCCATCACCAGCGTGCACCGCCTCGCCCGCACCTCCACCCTGGTGCGCCTGGTGATGGATGCCGACGGGCAGGTGCTGGACATGGGCCGCAAGGTCCGCCTGGCCACCCCCGCCCAACGCCGGGCCGTCTTCGCCCGCTACGCCACCTGCTGGATCGACGGCTGCCCACTCCCGGCCACGATGTGCCAGATCGACCACGCCGACAACTGGAGCGCGGGCGGCCTGACCGACCTGAAACTCCTCGGACCCGCCTGCCAGTTCCACAACCGCGACCGCTACCGCCACCCCGACCGCTACACCCGCCACAAGGTCGGCACCGACTGCTGGGCCTTCACCTACCACTCAACCCGCAACAGGCGACTGCGAGAGTGAGGCGGCCGGCGGCGCGATGGGCGAGATCACAGTGCTGCCAGGTCACAGTGCTGTGAGAATCACAGAGCTTGGAGGAAGCGGGCCGCGACGGGGGCCGCCACCTGCGCTCCGGTGCCGCCGCCCTCGACCACGACGGCGAAGGCCAGGTCGCCCTTGTAGCCGATGAACCAGGAGTGCGTAGGAGGGTTCTTGCCGTTCTCCGCCGAGCCGTACTCGGCTGTGCCGGTCTTGCCGGCCGTACCGGAGGGGAAGGAGATGCCGCTCGCGGTGCCCTCGCTGACGACGGCCGGCATGAGGCGGCGCAGCGCGGACACCACTGCGGGCTCCAGCGCGCGCGGGGGCGTGCCGCCCTCCGGGACGAGCGAGGCCGGAACCAGCCGGGGCTGCCGCCAGGTTCCCGCGGCGATGGCGCCCGCGACCGCGGCCATGTTCAGCGGGCTGGCCAGGACGCGCCCCTGGCCGATGGCGGCGGACGCGAGGTCGGTGTCGTCATGCGGCGCGGGGAAGGCGGCGTCCACGGCGGGCACCCCGATCTTGATGCTGGCGCCGAAACCGAAGTCGGCGGCCACCTTGGACAGGCGGTCAGCGCCGAGGCGCCGCACGGCCATGTCGCCGAACGTCGTGTTGCACGAGTGCGCGAAGGCGTCGACGAAGCGCAGCGTGCCATAGTCGTGGAATTCGGCGTTGTGGAACGGGAAGCCGCCAATCGTCTTCTCGGCCGGGCACTCGACGGTCTGGCCGGGCGTGACGCCACCGGCGACCAGGGCCGAGGCGGTCACGATCTTGAAGGTCGAGCCGGGCGGGTACGTGCCGAGCAGGGCGCGGTTGTAGCCGCCCGGCTTGTTGACCACCGCGAGGACCTCCCCCGTGGACGGGCGCAGCGCGACGAGCGAGGCGGGCTTGTCCACGCCCTCCAGTGCCTGCGCCCCCGCCCGGTGCACCTGCAGGTCGAGGGTGGTCGTCAGCGGCTTGCCGGGCTTCGATCCGCCCTCGGCGAGCGTGCCGACCTTCGACCCCGTACGGCTGTCGACCAGGTCGGCCCGTGCGGAGGTGGTGCCGGTCAGGCGGGAGGCGTACTGTTCGCGCAGCCCCTCGACGATCTGCTGCACGGAGCCGGGCGTGTCCGGCGTGTCGATGCGGGTGCCGTCGGCGGCGGTGATCGGGGCGCGCTCGGCGGGCACGGTGGTGAGCTTGGCCCGGATACCGTCGGTCATTCGAGGGTGGATGGCCGTCGGCGTCCACGCCACCTTCCAGGCGCGGTCGCGCTCGACCAGGCGGAGCCTCCCGTCGTACGCGATGGGCAGTGGGCCGGTCAGCCGGGCCCGGAACCGCACGGTGTCGTCCTGGACGCTCGTCAACTGGAATCGCTGCCCGGTGAGCTTCAGGTCGTCGTGGAAGCGGCGGTACGTGCTTTCGAAGCCGGCAGGCGGGTCGGCGGCGAGCGTGCGCATCGCCGCGTAGTCCGAGCGCGACCAGGCCGCGAGGAAGTCCCGCGCGGTCTCCTCGGGCGATCCCTTCGTCCGCAGTGCCCACACCGTGACCCCCGCGGCCACCACCGGCACGAGCACCGCCGCCGTGACGTACGGCCAGCGCCTTCGCCCTCGCATGCGTCCCCCTTCGAGTCGAGTGCACGCCAAGAGCAGCAGACCAGCCGGGAGTATGTCCAATATGGATATCAACGCGCTTCATGTGCGATTCGGATATGCTCCCAGCTCGTGGACTTGGTCCGGCATCTCGGCTACTTCCTGGTTGTGACCGAAGAGCTGCATTTCGGGAACGCGGCCGCGCGACTGGGGATGGCCCAGCCGCCGCTGAGCCAGCGCATCAGGCGTCTGGAGGAGGAGCTGGGCGTGCGCCTGTTCGAGCGGTCGAGCCGCCGGGTGGCGCTGACCGAGGCGGGACGGCTGCTGGTGCCCGAGGCCCGCGAGATCGTCGCCAGGGCCGAGCGGATGCGTGACCTCATGTCCGACCTGGCGCGCGGCGACGCGGCGGTCGTGCGGGCGGGCGTCCCCGCCGACCTCGGCGCCGCCGTGCTCGCCGCGCTCATCGCGGGGTTTCGCGACCGCCGCCCCGACGTACGGCTGTCGCTGACCGAGATGGGCACGGCCGCGCAGGTCGCGGCGTTGCTGGAGGGCAGGCTCGACGTCGGGCTGCTGCGCCATCCGGTCGCGGCGAACGGGCTCGCGTACGGCCCGGTGCTCGTCCGGCATCCGGGCGTCCTGCTGGCCGAGGGCGACGAGCTGACCGAATGGGCGACCGTGCACCTCGGCGACCTGGCCGGGCGAGACCTGGTGCTGTTCCCCCGGGACGCCGAGCCCGGCCTGTACGACGACACCCTGGCCTCGTGCCGTCGCGGGGGCTTCGTCCCCACCGAGATCATCTGCACCGACCGGGCGGAGTTCGCCCTCGGCCTGGTGCTGTCCGGCACGGCCGTCGCGTTCGGCGCTCCCGCCGAGGTGCCGGGGGTGGTGTGGCGGCCCCTCGCGGGCACGCCCCTGGCCTGGCGCTGCTCCCCGGCCTGGCGGACCGAGCCGGGGCCGTACGTGCGAGACTTCACGGCCGTGGCCGTACAGGTGCTGAAAGAGAACGCCGGCATGGTGGACGAAGGCGTGCCGCCCGCGCCGCGCGTGGCGCCGCGCCCCGCGACCGGGTTCCTCGCGTGAGCCCCGGCGTGAATCCTGTGGAGCGGGTGTTCCGCAACGCCGGTGTCACCGGGTGGCTGCATGCCGTCGACATCGACGACGGGCGCGAGGTGGGCCTGCGGGCCGACGAGCCGGTGGTGCTCGCGTCGGTCTTCAAGGTGCCCCTGCTGCTGGAACTGCACCGCCAGGCCGAGCGCGGGCTGCTCGACCTCACCGAACGTGTCGGTGTGCCGGCGGCGGACCGTACGGCTGGGGGCACCGGGCTGGCGGCGATGCTGGACGACGCCACGCTGTCGCTGCGCGACCTGGCGTACCTGATGATGGCGGTGAGCGACAACACCGCGGCCGACGTGCTGCTCTCCCGGGTGGGCCGGGAGGCGGTCAACACGCTGCTCGACGGCCTCGGACTGACGGCGACGCGGGTGGTGCAGAACTGCCGCGACATGCTCACCAGCCTGTGGGTGGACGCGGGCGTGGCGGAGCAGTCGGACGTGACCCAGGCGTGCACCGACCCAGAGGTGGTGGCGCGGCTGCGTGCGCTCGATCCGGCGCTGGGCAACCGGAGCACGCCGCGAGAGATGACCCGGCTGCTGGCCTTGATCTGGCGTGACGAGGCGGCGGGCGCCGCCTCCTGCGCGGCGATCCGCCGCCTCATGGCCCTGCAGGTGTGGCCGCACCGGTTGGCCTCGGGGTTCCCGTTCGACGACGTCGCGGTGAGCGGCAAGACGGGCACGTTGCCCACGCTCCGCAACGAGGTCGGGGTGGTCGAGTATCCCGACGGCGGGCGCTACGCCGTGGCCGTGTTCACCCGGTCGCTCAGCACCGCGCAGAACCAGCCGCGGGCCGACGCCGCGATCGGGGCCGCCGCCCGGGTCGCGATCGACCAGCTCAGAACCCACATATGACAGACCCTTTCTATGTGGGCGGGGAGGGTGACATGCGGCTCAAGCGTGGCAAAGATGGGGGCATGGTCGAGGAAGGCGCTCTGCTCTGGGAACCCACGCCCGACGTCGTACGTGCGGCCCGGATCACCCGTTACATGGAACGACTGGGCCGTACGGGGGACTACGAGGACGTGTGGAAGTGGTCGGTCGAGTCTCCGGCCGACTTCTGGACGTCTATATGGGACTACTTCGGTGTGGTCGGTACACGTGGCGACGGGCCCGTCATCCAGGGAACGATGCCGGACGCCGAATGGTTCGCGGGATCGGCCCTGAATTACGCCGAGAACGCGCTGCGCGGCCACCCCGGCCGGACGGCGGTGATTTTCCGCAACGAATCGGGCAGCCGCTGGCAGTACTCGCTCGGCGAGCTCCGTGAGGAGGTCGCCCGCGTCAGGGCGGGGCTCGTGCGGCTGGGTGTCGGGCGTGGTGACCGGGTCGCCGCCTACGTCCCGAACATCCCCGAGGCCCTCATCGCCTTCCTGGCCACCGCCTCGCTGGGGGCGATCTGGTCCTCCTGCTCGCCCGACTTCGGCGCGCCCAGCGTGACCGACCGGTTCGCGCAGATCGAGCCGAAGGTGCTGGTCGCGGTGGACGGCTACCGCTACGGCGGCAAGGCGTACGACCGGTCGGAGGTGGTGCGCGAGATCGCCGGGAAGCTGCCGACGCTGCAGGCCACCGTCTGGATCCCCGCGCTCGGCGCCGACGCGCCCGACGACGCCCCCGATGCCGCGCTGAGCTGGGACGACCTGCGCGCCGAGACCGCGCCGCTGGAGTTCGAGCGAGTGCCGTTCGGCCATCCGCTGTGGGTGCTGTACTCGTCGGGCACCACCGGCCTGCCCAAGCCCATCGTCCACGGTCACGGCGGGATCGTGCTGGAGCACCTCAAGTCGCTGTCCTTCCACCAGGACCTCGGCGAGGGCGATGTGTTCTTCTGGTACACCACGACCGGCTGGATGATGTGGAACTACCTCATCGGCGGCCTGCTGGTCGGGTCCACGGTCCTGCTGTACGACGGCAGCGCGGCCCACCCCGACACCGGCGCCCTGTGGCGGCTCGCCGCAGAGGAGGGCGTGACGTACTTCGGCACCGGCGCGCCGTACATCCTGGCGTCGATGAAGGCCGGGGTGAAGCCGCAGGGGCTCGACCGGCTGCGCGGGATCGGCTCGACCGGCTCGCCGCTGCCGCCCGAGGGGTTCGCCTGGGTCTATTCGGACGTGAAGCCCGACGTGCAGCTCGGCTCGTTCTCCGGCGGCACCGACGTGTGCACCGGGTTCGTCGGCGCGGTGCCGCTGCTGCCGATCCGGGCCGGCGTGATCCCGTGCCGCTGCCTCGGCGCGTCCGTCGAGTCCTTCGACCCCGCGGGCGCCTCGATCGTGGGCGAGGTGGGGGAGCTCGTCATCACCCGGCCCATGCCGTCCATGCCGGTCATGTTCTGGAACGACCCCTCGGGCGATCGCTACCGCGAGTCGTACTTCGCCGACTACCCGGGCGTCTGGCGGCACGGCGACTGGATCAAGATCCTCCCCGACGGCGGGTGCGTCATCTACGGCCGCTCCGACTCGACCCTGAACCGCGGCGGCGTACGGATGGGCACCAGCGAGTTCTACCGTGTCGTGGAGCGCTTCGAGGAGATCGCCGACAGCCTCGTCATCGACACCGGGCAGCTCGGCCAGGAGGGCAGGCTGCTGCTGTTCGTCACCCTGGCCGACGGCGCGTCTCTCTCCGACGAGCTGACGTCCCACCTGCGTACGGCCCTGCGCACCGAGCTGTCGCCCCGGCATGTGCCCGACGAGATCCACGTGGTCCCCGGCATCCCGAGGACGCTGTCGGGCAAGAAGCTGGAGGTCCCCGTACGGAAGATCCTGCTCGGCACCCCGGTCGAGAAGGCCGCCAACCCCGACGCCATGGCCAACCCCGAGGTCCTCACCCACTTCGCGCCGCAGCAGTAGGACGGCGGTGTGTATAAGTACACTTCTTAGAAGTCGACTTCTAAGAAGTGTACTTATAAGGGGATCTCATGAAGCCTGCTCACATCTTCGATCGAGATCGCGAGTGGGCCGCCCTCAGGGACTTCGCGGAGGCGCATGACCCGGAGATGAGACTGGCGGTGGTGAGCGGCCGCCGCCGGCAGGGGAAGACGTTCCTCCTGCAGGCCCTCACCGACGTGTTCGGCGGCTTCTACTTCGTCGCCGTCGAGTCGACCTCGGCGGACGCCCTGCGCCAGTTCGGCACGGCCGTGGCGACCTATCTCGGCGTGCCGGGCACTTTGGCGTTCGCGAACTGGGACGAGGCCATCATCTATCTGCTGGACCGCTGCAGTGACCGGTTGATCGTCCTCGACGAGTTTCCGTACCTGGTGAAGGCCGATCCATCGATCCCCTCGATCCTGCAGCGGGAGCTTGACGCGCGGGTCGCGCATCGTGGCACCGGCAGCCGGGTGCGTCTGGTGCTCGCCGGGTCCGCCATGTCGGTGATGGGCAGGCTCCTCGCCGGGCAGGCGCCGCTGCGCGGGCGGGCATCGCTTGACCTGGTGGTGCAGCCGTTCGATTACCGTCTGGCCCGGCGGTTCTGGGGAATCGAGGATCCGCGGCTTGCGCTTCAGGTGAACGCCATCGTGGGCGGAACGCCGGCCTACAGAACCCGCTTCGTGGGCAACGAGGCCCCCGGCGACGATCTCGGCGACTGGGTCATCCGGCGGGTGCTCAGCCCTGACACGCCTCTCTTCCGTGAGGCCCGATACCTGTTGACGAACGAAATGGAGATCCGGGACGAGGCCCTCTATCACGCGGTCCTCGGAGCGATCGCCGCCGGGAACAACACGCGCGGTGGCATCGCGGGGCACATGGAGCGCAAGGCGACGGACATCGCCCATCCGCTTGCCGTACTCGAGGACTGTCAGCTCATCCGCAAGGAGATCGACCCGGTACGGAAGCGCTCGCTCTACCGGGTCGCGGAGCCGCTCGTGACGTTCTACGAGGCGATCATGCGGCCGGCGTGGAGTCAGTTGGAGCGGGGGTGGGCCGACCGGGTGTGGCAAGCGGCCCGGCCGAGATTCACGTCGCAAGTGGTGGGCCCGCACTTCGAGCATGTGTGCCGGGAGTTCGCGCTCGCGCACGACTGGGGCGGCGAGTTCGCCGCCGAGGTCGCGGCGGGGATCGCCCCTGGCAGTGGCAAGGGGCAGAACATCGAGGTCGACGTGATCGCCCTCGCGGCTCAGGACAACCACACGCGCCGGCTCCTGTCGGTGGGAGAGGCGAAGTGGTCTGAGATCATGAACGTAGGCCACCTGAGGCGCCTGGAGCAGGCAAGAGACCAACTGCACACGCGGGGGCTCGACACCCGCGACACGGTGCTCGCCCTCTACAGCGGCGCAGGTTTCGACGCCGCCCTCACCGACGCCGCCGCATCTGACCCCCGGGTGCTCCTGGTCGACCTGCCCATGCTGTACGGCTGAGCCTGACGTTCGGGTCGCGTATGGAGCGATCAGAAGACGAGGGCGTACGCGCGGACGGGGAAGGTGCCCATGCCGGACACGGCGACGGGTGCCGCGTGGAGCCGGAACCCGGTGTGCGGCAGCCGTTCCAGTCCGCACATGTGCTCGATGATCGGAATGCCCGCGATGAGCAGAGCGGTATGGGCCGGGCGAAGTCCGTCCGCCATGTCGTCGATGTTGACACTGTCGATGCCGACGACGGCCGGTTGCCGCTCGGCGAGCAGGGCGGCCGCGTCCGCCGTCAGGAAGGGATGCCGCGGGTCGCCGTAGGCCGGGCTGCCCCAGTGCCTGTCCCAGCCCGTACGCAGCAGGACCGCGCGCCCCCGGACGTCATGGCCTTCGAACGCGTCGACGCCGATGCCTCGCCGGGGGGAGTCGGAGACGTCGATCAGCAGACCGGGGACGTCGACCAGCCGGGACAGGTCGATCTGGGCAAGGTCCTCGCCCTCCGCGAGCCGGTGGAACGGTGCGTCGAGGTACGTGCCGGTGTTCGCCACCATCGTGATGCGGCCGATCTGGAACTCGGTGCCCGGAGCGTACCGGCCGCGGGAATCTTCGCGCGTCAGGTAGTCGGTGATCTCCGGTGCGGGCAAACCGGGATAGGTGACCATGCCGTGCCGGACCACGTGACTGAGTTCGACGACGCGGGCGCGCGGGTGCTGCTGATCCTCAAACATCATGTGGTCAGGATGACGTAGCCAGGACGCGTTCGTACGCCTCCTGGAGCAGTCGGGACGCGCGCGGGCGGTCGGGGTCCGGACGGGGGATGCCCAGGTGGGTCTCGCGCAGCTCGTCCATCAGGTTCTCCCAGAGGGGCGGGCCGCCTTCCTCCAGCAGCCGCGCCCGGATGCTCAGCTCCGGCGTCGTCGGACGGTGCCGCAGGCCCCAGGAGCCGAGCGCGACCATGACCGGAACCGTCTGGATGCCCGCCTCGGTGAGGCTGTAGGTGCCCCGTCGTCCCCGCCCCGCGTCCTCGTGGGTCAGCAGGCCTCCGGCGACGAGGGACTTGAGGCGGCTGCTGAGGATGTTCGACGCGATCCCCTCCTCCGAGTTGGCGAGTAGATCACGGAAGTGCCGGCGCCCGCCGAAGATCACGTCGCGCAGGACGATGAGGCTCCACCTGTCTCCGAGCGCCTCCACCGCCGCGTTGATCGCGCACCCCGACCGCGGCTCGTCTCGCATGCAAGACCTCCAACTGATTGCGTTTTGCCACCACCTAGTCTACGCTTATTCCCAGTAGTTGCAATCCGCAATCACTGGCCGGAAACAGGAGATCAGCCATGTCTCGCGTCAGGGTGCACAACTTCTCCGTCTCCCTGGACGGCTTCGCCACGGGCGAGGGTCAGAGTCTCGACGAGCCGTTCGGCCATGCGGGCGGACGACTCCACGAGTGGTTCTTCGAGACCCAGATCTTCCGCGAGATGCTCGGGAAGAAGGGTGGCAGCATGGGGGTCGACAACGCCGTGGCCCGCACATGGAACGAGGGCATCGGCGCGGAGATCATGGGCCGCAACAAGTTCGGTCATCAGCGCGGCCCGTGGGAGAACCACGACTGGACCGGATGGTGGGGGCCGAACCCGCCGTTCCACACGCCGGTCTTCGTCCTGACCCATCACCCCCGGCCCTCGGTGGAGATGGAGGGGGGCACCACGTTCCACTTCATCGACGCCACCCCGGAGGAGGCGCTGCGTCAGGCCCGCGAGGCCGCGGGCGATCTCGACGTGCGCATCGGCGGCGGGCCGAGCACCGTCCGGCAGTTCCTGGCCGCCGACCTGATCGACCACATGCACATCGCCGTCGTCCCGATCATCCTGGGCCGCGGCGAACGCCTGTGGGACGGGCTCGAAGGGCTCGAGAAGCGTTTCCGGATCGAGTCGGTGACCACCCCGAGTGGCGTCACCCACATGACCTTCACACGACGCTAGCCCCCTGAAAGGCTGACAGACATGACCGAGAACATCACGTCCAAGGACGGCACGACCCTCGCCGTCGACACGATCGGCCAGGGTGTGCCGGTGATCCTCGTCGGGGGCGCGTTCAACGACCGCTCGACCGTGGCCGGGCTCGGCGCCGAACTCGCGTCGGCGTTCACCGTCGTGACCTACGACCGGCGCGGCCGGGTGGGCAGCGACGACAAGAGCGACGACTACCAGGTCGCGAACGAGATCGACGACCTGGCGGCCGTCATCGAGCACGTGGGCGGCCGGGCCTCGGTGTTCGGGCACTCCTCGGGCGCCGTCCTCGTGCTGGAGGGGGCCATGCGCGGGCTGCCGATCGACCGGGTGGCCGTCTACGAGCCGCCGTACTGCGCCGACGAGAACCAGCCGAGGCCGGCGGCCGACGTCTACGACCGGCTCAAGGCCCTGGTGGCCGCCGGCGACCGCGACGGCGCGGTGGAGTTGTTCCTCCACGAGGCGGTCGGGGTCCCGGCCGAGGCGATCGCCGGGATGAAGGCCGGGGAGGAATGGGCGTTCCTGGCCGACAAGGCGCCCAGCCTGCCGTACGACGTGCTGGTCAGCGCGCCCTGGCGGGTGATGCCGTTCGACCGGCTCGCCGCGATCGGCGTGCCGGTGCTGGCGGTGTACGGCGACCAGACCGCGCCGAACCTGGCGGAGGGGACGAAGGCCGTCGCGGCGACCGTGCCCGGCGCCGAACTTCTGGTGATGCCCGGAGAGGACCACGGGGTGCTGCAGCGGCCGGCGGCGCTGGCGCAGATCCTTACGAAGTTCTTCGGCTGAGCCGTATGCCCGCTCCGGACGCCCGGAAATTGTCGGAGCGGGCGGATACCTTCGAGTCGGCATGCGGATCGACGGCGCGACCACTGAACTGATCGGCACCGGGCTGATCGGCACTGGGCTGATCGGCAGGGAGCACCCTGCCGCGATGCTGCGCGCCGAGATCGAACGGGCGGTCGGCAGCCACGGCGGCCTGACGCTGGTCGCCGGCGAGGCCGGCATCGGCAAGACCACGCTCGTCACCAGCGCGGCTGAGGAGGCCAGGCGTCTGGGCGCGCTGGTCCTCAGCGGATCGTGCTGGGACTCCGACAGCGCCCCGGGCTACTGGCCATGGGTGCAGATCCTGCGCGGGCTGCGGCGGTGCGCCGCGCCCGGGGAGTGGGCGGCGGCCGAGGAGGCGGCGGGCGCCGAACTGGCCGCGCTGCTCGGCGAGTCGCCGAACGCCGACGTGGCCGAGGGCTTCCGGCTGTACGACGCGGTGACGAGCGCCCTGGTGGCGGTCTCGCAGAGCCGTCCCCTGGTGGTGGTGCTCGAAGACCTGCACTGGGCGGACGCCGCGTCGCTCAGGCTGCTGGAGTTCGCGGCCCAGCACACCTGGTTCGAGCGGGTGCTGATGGTGGGCACCTACCGCGACGTGGAGGTGGAGTCGGCGGACCATCCGCTGCGGCCCCTCGTGCTGCCGCTGGTCGCGCGGGCGACGACGGTCCCCCTGACCGGGCTCGAACGCGAGGAGGTCGCCGCGCTGATGACCCGCGCCGCCGGCCGGAACCCGTCCGCCGACCTTGTCACAGAAGTGCACCGGCGCACCGGCGGCAACCCCTTCTTCGTCGAGCAGACGGCGCGGCTGTGGCGCAGCGGCGGTTCCGTCACCACGATCGCTCCCGGTGTCCGCGACACCCTGCTGCGCCGGCTGTCCCTGCTGCCCGCGCCGGTCGTGGACCTTCTCGTCACCGCCGCGGTGCTCGGGCGTGAGTTCCATCGCCAGGTGCTGGCCGCCGTCGCCGCTGCTCCCGTTCTGCAGGTGGAACGGCTGCTCGACCAGGCGGTGGCCGCCCGGCTCGTGGTAGCACGGGGTGCGGAGGCGCAGGGCGGAGAGACGTTCGCGTTCGCGCACGACCTGGTCCGCCAGACGCTCTACGAGTCTCTCGACGAGAAGGCGGCATCCCGGCGGCACGCCGCGGTCGTCGAGGCCGTCGACCGGTCGCCCGGCCTCGCCGAGCACGTGCTCCCCGCCGACGTGGCCCGGCACGCCTACCTCGCCGGTGACCACGTCGAGCCGGCTCGCGCGGTGGACCGGCTGCTCGCCGCGGCTCGCGGCGCCGCCGCTCGCCTGGCCTTCGAGGAGGCGCTCGGGCACTATCGCAGGGCGCTCGAACTGGCCGCCGTCGCCGGAGAGCCGCGCCGGCGCGTCGTGATCGCACTCGAACTCGGCCGCGAGCTCTACCACGGGGACGACCCCGACGGCGGCCGGCGTGCGTTCGAGGAGGCGGCCGTCGTCGCACGGGAGGCCGGCGAGCCCGAGTTGGTCGCGCGGGTGGCGCTGTCCGTCTACGCGGCCTGCGGCGGCGACGGCGGCCCGTTGGGCGCCGACCTGCTGCGGGAGGCACACGGCGAGCTGGTCCGGGACGGCCGGCCCCCCGACAAGGAGCTCTCCCTCGACCACCTCGCCCGGGAGCTGGCCATCCACGTGGCGCTGCTCGCCCGGCGCGGCGAGGACGACGAGGCGCTGGCCTTCAGCCTGTGGGTCTTCCACGACGCCATCTGGGGCCTGGGCACCGCACCGGAGAGGGTGGCGCTCACCGGAGAGCTGCTGACTTTGGCCCGCCGCACGGGCGACGTGGAGATGGAGAGCATCGCCGCCGCATTGCGCTGGGTGGCTCTGCTGGAGCAGGGCGATCCCGCCTATCTCGGCCAGTTCCGTGAGTTCGTCGCGCTCGGCGGCCGCACCGACCTGCCGCGCATCGACATGGCCACGGCCAGCGACCGCAGCATCATCGCCGCGTTCACGGGAGACTTCGGCCAGGCGGAGACCCTGCTCGACGAGCTCGCCGGGTTCGAGCACGGGCACGACCACTTCGCGTACATGCTGGACCACCACCGCTGGGCGGTGCGGATGCTCCAGGGCCGCGACGACGACCTGGACGACATCCACCGTGCGCTGCGCAGGAGCCGGCACCCCTGTCCGGGCCTGCTGGAGGCCATGACCGCGCTGCGGAGAGGTGACGGCGCGACCGCGCTGCGCCACCTGCGCGACACCATGGCCAGAGGCGAGCCGCGGCGCTCGATACAGCCCCTGTGGCTGCGGTTCCAGGCCATGGTCGCCGCGTGGTCGCGCGACCCGGAGCTGTGCGAGAAGGCGAGGGCCGAGCTCGACCCCTACCTCGGCAACTGGGCGGTCTCGATGTACGGCTGGGACATCGGCGGCCCGGTGATCCTCCTGCGCGCTCTCGTCGACGCGGCGCAGGAACGCTGGGACGAGGCGATCGACGGGTTCACGGCCGCCTGGCACTCCGCCGATCTGCTCCACGCCCGCCCGTGGTCCGTCGAGGCGCGGGCCCATCTCGGCGAGGCGCTGCTGCGGAGGGGCCGCCCGGGCGACGCGGATGAGGCCGGGAAGCTGCTTGACGACGTGGAGGGCGAAGCGGGCCGGCTCGGCATGGGGCACATCGTGGAGCACGTCCGCCGGGTGCGTCTCAGGGAACGCGCGCCCGTGCATGGCCGCTCCGGAGCCGAGTTCCGGCGGGACGGCGCGGTCTGGACCCTGGGATTCGGCGGCCACACCGTTCACCTGCCTGATGCCAAGGGTCTGCGCGACCTCCACTGCCTGCTGAGCCACCCCGGGGCCGACCTGCCCGCCGTACGGCTGCTCGACCCGGAGGGCGGGGAGCTCGTCGTCGCCGCCCGGAGGATGGGCGGCGACGCGGTCCTCGACGAGGAGGCCAAGACGCGATACCGGCGCCGGCTCGCCCTGCTCGACGAGGAGATCGACCGGGCGGCCGAGCGGGGAGACGACGGCCGGGCGGCGGAGTTCGACAGGGAGCGGGCGGCCCTGCTGGCCGAGCTGCGCTCCGCGTCGGGGCTCGGCGGGCGCGACCGCCGCCTCGGCGACGAGGCGGAGCGCGCCCGCAAGGCGGTCACCGCCCGCATCCGTGACGTGCTGCGCAAGCTCGACCGGCTTCATCCCGCGATGGCCGCCCATCTGCGCGCCGCCGTCTCCACCGGCGCCACCTGCCGCTACCAGCCCGAGCATGAGGTCACCTGGCGCCTTTGACCTATTTGCGGTTGTAGAGGCGCATGGTCAGCGCGCCGAAGACCACGATCGACACCGCGCCGCAGACCAGCACCCAGGTGATCTCCCCGGTGTCCGCGCTGCCCGCCATCAGGGAACGCGCCGCGGTGACCAGGTGGGAGATGGGATTCACGCCGACGAACGCCTGCAACCAGCCCGGCATGGTCTGCGGGTCCACGTAGACGTTGCTGAGGAAGGTGAGCGGGAACAGCACCAGCATGCTGACGCCCATCACCGACTTCTCGCTGCGCAGCAGCAGCCCGAACATCGTCCAGACCCACGAGAACGCGAACGAGAAGGCCACCAGCAGCGCGATCGCGGCCAGCACGCCGACGACCCCGCCCTGCGGGCGGAAGCCCAGCACCAGCCCGACCACGAGGATGACCGTCGCCGCCATCGTGTAGCGGAACGCGTCGCCGAGCAGGTAGCCGACCATGGTCGACGGCCGCCAGATCGGCAGCGTACGGAAGCGGTCGAACACGCCCTTCTCGATGTCCTTGTTGACCTCGACCCCGGTGTACATCGTGATCATCACGACGCTCGTCACCATGATGCCCGGCAGCAGGAACTGCAGATACTCCGTCGGCGAGCCCGCCAGCGCGCCGCCGAACAGGTAGGTGAACATCAACGTCATCATGATCGGGAACGCGGTGACGTCGAACAGCTGCTCGGGCACATGCTTGATCTTCAGCATCGCCCGCCAGCCGAACGTCAGCGAGGCCGACAGGGCGCTGGGGCGCGGCGGGCGTGCCCCGGGATCCAGCACCGCCCCCAGCGTGTCGGCCGCGGGGACGAAGGACGTGCCGGTCTCGGTGGTCGTGGCGCTCATGCGACCCCCTCGCCTAGTGGCTCGGGGGCGCATTCGCGCAGCGCCCTGTGCTTATCGCTTCGCTCGCTTCGCTCGCTCATGCCGCCGTCTCCTCCATTTCCTTTTCTCTGTCGGTGAGGGCCAGGAAGACTTCGTCGAGGCTGGGCTGGCCGAGGGAGAAGTCGTCCACGACGATGCCCGACGCGGCCAGCGCCGCGAGGGCGCGCGAGGCCCGCTCCGCACCGGCGTCCGCGTCCTCTCCGGGGATGCGGGCGGTGAGGGCCACGGGATCGGCCTCCAGGTGGACCTGGGTGTTCAGCTCCTTGGCCAGCACCCGCTCGGCCTCGGGCCGTTGCGCGGCGTCTCGCAGCCGTACGTGCACCGACCCCGAGCCGACCGACGACTTGAGCTCGCCCGGCGTGCCCTCGGCGATGACCCTGCCGTGGTCGATGACCGCGATGCGCCCGGCCAGCCGGTCGGCCTCGTCCAGATACTGCGTGGTGAGCAGCACGGTCGTGCCGTGGGCGACCACGATCCTGACGATGTCCCAGACCTGGTTGCGGCTGCGCGGGTCGAGGCCGGTCGTGGGCTCGTCCAGGAACAACAGGTCGGGCGTGTTGAGGATGCTGGCCGCGATGTCCAGCCTCCTGCGCATGCCGCCCGAGTAGTTCTTGACCTGCCGGCCGGCGGCCTCGGTCAGCCCGAACGCCTCAAGCAGCCGCATGGCCCTGTCCTTGGCGGCGGCCTTCCGGTGGCCCAGCAGCCTGCCGAGCAGGACCAGGTTCTCCATTCCGGTCATCTCCTCGTCCACCGAGGCGTACTGGCCCGTCAGGCTCACCCGGCTGCGTACGGCGTCGGGCTCGCGCAGCACGTCGTGGCCGAACACTCTGGCCTCGCCGCCGTCCGGGCGCAGCAGGGTCGCCAGCATCTTGACCGCGGTGGTCTTCCCCGCCCCGTTGGGGCCGAGCACGCCGTACACCGTGCCCGCGGGCACCGTGAGGTCGAGCCCGTCCACCGCGCGGTTCTTGCCGAATGTCTTGACCAGACCCGACGTCTCTATTGCCAGCCCTGTTGTCCGGTCCTGCATGATCTGTCGTCTCCGTTCCGTTCAGCCGTTCACGGAAGAGGCGCCAGATCCGCGGAAGGCACCCGCTAGATCCGATCTAGCGGCGGAGGACGGAAAGGCTGGTCAGTGATTGATGCGCGCTTGTCTCGCATCAACGCACCGGCCCCATCAACCTCTCGAATGCCTACAAATGGCGTGGTTCCTGTTCGCGATGGAGGGAAGACCACGTGACCACATCACGCACGCCACGCCTCGCCGGGCGGCTCCTGCTCCTGGCGTCGTTGCTGCCCGCCGTGCTGGCCGTCGCCCCGCCCGCCCAGGCGGCGGCGACGTGCTCCGGATCCGGCTGTAACGGCAAGGACCCCCAGACCTACGGGTGCTATTCCGACGCCAAGCCACTGGCCTCGCTGTCACTCAACCACGGCACCTCCACCATGACGCTCTTCTACTCCAGAAAGTGCACGGCCAACTGGGCGCGGATCACCACACCCAGCTTCAGTCTCGGCGCGAACATCTGGGTGGAGAACGCCCTGGGCGACAGCTACTCCACCGGCAGCGTCGAATACGGATACAGCGATACGCACATGGTCAACGGCGAGCCCATCGCGCGCGCCTGCGCGGTGGACAACTCCGGATACCCCCCCTCCCACCCCGGCTGCACCGGCTGGTTCTGACGCCGTGCATCCCTGGAGACACCGCTGGAGACACCGCTGGAGACACCGTGCGGCAGCCCTGGCCGCCGCACTCGGCCTGTCGCTGGCCGCCACCGCGGCCCCCACCCACGCCGCCGAAACTCTGGCCGCCCCGGCCATCGGAAGCACGATCGTGCCCGATGGAGACGAGATCGTGTTCGGAGACGGAGACACCTCCGGCTACCACCTGTACGCCGCGGGCCCGGCGGACGGCTGGACGTGGCACGCCCTGGCGAGCATCCAGCCCGGCGTGGGTGAGGACGAACGCTGGATCGGGCAGCAGTGCCTCACCGGCGACGGCCGCTGGGTGGTCGCCGTCGTCGCGCCGTGGAGCGCGGCCAACTCCGAGGCGGGCATGGGCGCCGGAGGCTTGGCGTACGCCGTGGACGCGCACACCGGCGCGGTCCGGCCCCTCGCCTCCGGCGTCTCGCTCGCGTACTTCAACCCGGGGTGCGGTGCGGGCGGCGAGGTGGCGCTCACGAGCTATCCGGGGCGTGACCAGCGCCCAACCCGGATCGGCGTGCTGGACGTGGCCAGCGGACGGCAGACCCGGTCGGCCGTCGTGCGAGCCGAGATCACCTCGGCCGTGCCGGCCGGCGACCGCATCGTCGGGGTGCGCGGTGCCGATCTGGTCGACGTCACCGGCGGCCGGACCACGGTGCTGCGGCGGTTCCCCGGGCGGGTGACCGACGTGATCCCGTCCGCGGCCGGAGGCGTGGACCTGATCACGCACACTGGTGCGGCCGGCGAGGTCTGGCGGTGGACTCCCGGCGGCGCCCGGCGGGTGGCCAGCGGCGGGTCGCTCGGCCTGCACCTGCGCAACGGCCGGGCCGGCCGCACGGTGGTGTCCGGGGCCGGGCACCTGGACGCCGGCTCCGGGCTGGTCGCCGCCCCCGCCGCCGAGAACCCGACGGCCTCCGGCCCGTCGGCCCGCAGACTGCCCGCGCCGCGCCCGGTGCCCGCCACCGCCCTGCCGGAACTGCGGCTGGACGGCGCCGCCACCGTCCGGGCGCTCACAACGGGCGGCGGCTACGCCTGTGCGGTGCCGCGCAACGACATGTTCAAGCAGGTGTGGCAGCCGACCGCAGCACAGGTGCGCTGGGCGGTCAACCAGGCCGTCCAGCATGCGCTGAAGCCCGGGCTCGCCTCCGCGAGACCGGCGAACCCCGAGATGTACACCGACGTCAATGGGCAGCCGCTCGCCACCGGATACCCGAGTGAGGACTTCCTTCCGATCGACGGCGCGCCGGCCGTGCCGCCCCTGGTGCTGTACGGCATCCTCGCCCAGGAGTCCAACTTCAGCCAGGCGAGCTGGCACGCCCTGCCGGGCCGATCGGCGAACCCGCTGATCGCGGATTACTACGGCATCGGCGGCACGGGCACGGCCGTCGACTACTCGAAGGCCGACTGCGGGTATGGCATCGCCCAGATCACCGACGGCATGCGGCTGGAGGACGCCGAACCCGGGGACCGGAAGGTCCGGGTGGCGGTCGACTACGCCACGAACATCGCGGCTGCCGTGACCATCCTGCAGGAGAAGTGGGTGCAGCTGCACGACCTCGGCATGACGACGAACAACGACGATCCCACGAAGGTGGAGAACTGGTACGGCGCCATCTGGGCGTACAACTCGGGCGTGCACACCGACCCCGGCGAGCGCAACGGGCTGGGCTGGTTCAACAACCCCGCCAACCCGATCTATCCCGTCCGGTCGACCTTCCTGCACAACGGAGCCACCGAGGCGTACGGCGACGCGAGCACGCCCGCCCACTGGCCCTACCAGGAGCGGGTCTTCGGCTGGATCGACGTGCCGCAGTATGGTCCGGACAACGAGCGGCGCTATCACGGCTCCTACGACTGGGACGACACGGCGAATCCCGGCCGGTTCCTGAACACTCCCGGCGCCGACGCCTTCTGCGATCCGGCCGTCAACCACTGCGATCCCCGTCTGGCGCTCGACCAGTCCGGCGACCCCTGCCCGTCCGAGGACGCCGCGTGCTGGTGGGACAGACCCCTCAACTGGGCGAACTGCGCCCTCGCCTGCACCACGTCCACGCCGGGCGACGCGCCCAACGGGCACGTCGAATACGCGCAACCCGGCACGCCCGAGCCGCACGTGACGCCCGATCCGGCGACCTGTTCACTCACGGGATCGGTCAGCCCGGGAGCGAACGCGATCGTCGTCGACGACTCCGCCCTCGACAGCGAGAAGAACCGCGCCCGGCTGACCCCCAACCTGATGGGCTGCGGCAGTCACGCCTCCGGCGTCGTCGCCCCGGCCTCGGCGGGCGCCACGTTCACACTGCTCGGGCCGGACGGGGAGGACGTGCCGGCCACGCCGTCGAGCGTGCCGGCCATCGATCTCCACCAGATCGGCGGCGGCGTGGGCGGGCACGTCTTCTTCACCCACACAGCGGGGCCGGCGTACGAGGACACGGAGGTGCGGGGCCGGTGGGCGGCGACCCTTTCCGCCGACACCACCTACGGCACCGTCTACCAGGTGAAGGCCTTCGTGCCTGACCTCGCGGCGGCGACCGGCCACGCGACGTACGAGATCGACACCGGCGGCTACGCGGGGGCCGTGAACAACACGCGGGCGCTGCGGCGCACCATCGACCAGGGGCGGCACACGAACGAGTGGGTGCCGCTCGGCTACTACCTGTGCGGCGGCACGGCGGACAACAGCCCGGGCGGCCCGCCGTCCTGCCGGATGACCGTCACCCTGCGCTCGATCACTCCAGAGGGCGACCGCACCCAGGGAGTCGACGTGGCCTTCGACGCGGTCGCCTTCGTGCCCGTCCCGGCCGGAGCGTACGTCGCTCTGGGCGACTCCTACTCCTCCGGAGAGGGACTCGGCGGCGGGGACAACCAGTCCCCGGCGGGCTGGGAGGAGGGCACGGACGTGACCCAGAACGTCCCCGGCGACACCGGCGACCTGTGCCATCGCGGCGGCCACTCCTGGCCGCGCCAGGTCGCGGCGCGTATGAACCGGCTCGCCTTCGTCGACCTGACCTGCTCGGGATCCAACCTCGGCGACGTCGCCGGCATCGGCTACCACATGCAGGAGAGGATCGAGGGGTCGTGGATCCCGGGGGTCTACACGGCCCGTTTCCTGGGTGACGGGCGGCTGCACGCATCGGCCGGCGACGGCGGCGACTGGATGACGAACATCCCCAACAACGACCAGGCCGGCTCCGCGTTCTACGGCGAGCCGAGCAGTCAGCTCCAGCTGCTCCGCGCGCTGCGACCCGCGCTGGTCACCCTCACGGTGGGCGGCAACGACGTGGGGTTCGTGGACATCCTCAACACCTGCATGCACGCGCCGCCCGACTGCCTGGAGGTCTACGGCGCGGGTACCGGGCACGACCTGCTCGACGCCCGGATCGACAGCCTGGGCGACTTCCTCCCCGAGGCGTACCAGGACATCGCGAACGCGGCGGGCGGTGCGGACAAGGTCTACGTCGTGACCTATCCCGGCATCTTCGCTCCGGGCGACCCGAACGATCCGGCGGCGTCCGACTGCACCGGTTTCCTAGGCGCTCAGCGGACGTGGCTCAGGCCGAAGGTGACCCGGCTCGCCGGCGTGATCAAGGCGTCGGCCGCCGAAGCCCACGTGCATGTGATCGACGTCAGCGGGCTGTTCGCCGGCCACGAAGCCTGCGCGCCGGATGGATATGTCACCCTTCCGAACGTCTTCTACGTGAACTCCTGGCCCGCCGTCGACAACTGGTTCCACCCCAACCGGGCCGGTTACGACGCCCTGAGCAGGGAGGTGGCGAGCCATGTCACCATGACATCTGTCGTGGGCGGGTCGTGACAGATGGCGGAGGTCCCCGCTGGGGCGGAGGCGGAGGCTTGCCGTATGAGACTCCATGACGGCGCCCCCGCCCTGTCCGTGACGGGGCTGCGCAAGACGTACGGCGAGACCCGCGCGGTCGACGGGATCGACCTGGTGGTGGACCGAGGAGAGGTGGTGGCCCTGCTCGGCCCCAACGGCGCGGGCAAGTCCACCACGATCGACATGGTCGTCGGGCTGGCCCGCCCGGACGCCGGGGAGATCGCGGTGTTCGGCGCCTCTCCCCACGAGGCGGTGCGGCGCGGCATGGTGGGCGTGATGCCCCAGGAGGGCGCGTTGCTCGACGACGTGACCGTGGGGGAGACCGTGACGCTGATCGCGTCCCTCCACAGCGCCCCGCTGCCGGTGGAGGAGGCGCTGAGCCGCGCCGGGGTGGCCGACCTCGCCGACCGGCGGGCCGCGCGGCTGTCCGGCGGCCAGCGGCAGCGGGTCCGGTTCGCCATGGCACTGGTGCCAGGCCCCGGCCTGCTGGTGCTCGACGAGCCGACGGCGGCCATGGACGTGACGGCCCGGCGGGAGTTCTGGCAGTCGATGCACGCCTTCACCGAGACCGGCCGCACCGTGCTGTTCTCCACGCACTACCTGGAGGAGGCCGAGGCGTACGCGGACCGGGTCGTGCTGATGCACGCGGGCCGCGTCGTGGCCGACGGGCCGGTGTCCGCGGTCATGGCCGAGGTGTCCGGCCGTACGGTGACCGCGACCGTGCCCGGCGCCCGCGCCGAGGACCTGGGCGCCCTGCCGGGCGTGACGGCGGCGCACGTCCGCGACGGCAGGGCCGAACTGCGCTGCACCGACTCCGACCTGGTCGTACGCGAACTGCTGACGCGCTATCCCGAGGCGCGGGACGTCGAGGTCGGCGCGCTGGGCCTGGAGGACGCGTTCCTGCGCCTGACCGGAGCGTCGGAGGCCGTGCGATGACCGGATACCTCACCTTCGAGATCAGGCGGACCCTGCGGGACGCCAAGTTCCTGCTGTTCGCGGTCGCCCTGCCGGTGGGTCTCTACCTGCTGATGGCCGACCGTTTCGTCGACCAGGGGGCTCCCGCGTCGTACGTCATGGGCGGCGTCGCGGCGTTCGGGGCGGTGAAGACCGCCCTCGACGTCGGTGCCCGCACGGCGGTGGAGCGCGCGATCGGCTGGCAGCGCCAGTTGCGGCTGACCCCGCTCAGCGGCGGTGGCTATCTGCTGGCCAAGGCGTCGGTGGCGATGGTCGTGGCGCTGCCGCCGGTGGCCGGGGTGTCGCTGGTCGCCGCGCTTGTCAGCGGGGTGCACCTGTCTCCCGGCGGGTGGGCGCTGGCCGTGCTCGGCGTGTGGGCGGGCACGGTGCCGTTCGCCCTGCTCGGCCTGCTGATCGGCCAGTTCGCCACCGCCCAGAACCTGCAGGCGTACCAGGCGGCGGTGGTGCTGGTGCTCAGCTTCGTCGGCGGGCTGTTCATCCCGGTGAGCACGTTCCCGCAGGCGCTCGCGACGGTGGCCAAGGTGCTGCCGAGCTACTGGCTCGCGCAGGTCGGGCACGCCACCGCTCCCGGCGGTGACAGCTGGCAGGCCGCGCTGGTCCTGACGGTGTACGCGCTCGTGCTGGGCGCCGCCGTGGCCTTCCGGTATCGCCGCGACACCGCTCGGGCCTAGGGTGACTGACGTGGGCGAGCAGGGCGTATGGGGGCGTTCCGCCTGGCCGGTGTGGAACCCGGCCCGGCCGGCCTCCCGTACGGCTCACATCCGTGGCGTCGTCGTGCTGTCGCTCTTCCTTCTGTGGCCGCTCTGGGAGGTCCTGCGCCCGGACGGAGGCGGACCGGATGCGGCGGTCGGGGCCGTCGTCCCCCTGTACGGCGCGGGCTGGCTCGTCGCCATGACCACCGGGCCCCGCCTGCCGCCCCGGCGGCGGATCCTGCTCGTCGGGATGCTGTTCGCGCTGGCGGTCGTGGCGGCGCTGTTGCGCGACGGCCCGCTCTACCTCGGCCACGCCGGCCTCTTCAGCTTCGCGCTCGCGGCGGCGGCCTGGCTGTTCCCGGCGCTGTGGGCGGTGCTCCTCGGGCTGGCGACCTGGGTGGTTCAGGTGCTCGCGCACTGGTCGGCCCCCGGTCCCGTTGATTGGGGGCATGTGGGCGGGCTCGTCCCCGGGATCGTGATCCCGGTGGCCGTGACGCTGCTGATCCGGCTCGTCGTCCAGCTCGGCCAGGCCCGCGAGGAGATCGCGGCGCTGGCCGCGGCGGCGGAACGCGACCGGCTGGCCAGGGACCTCCACGACGTGCTCGGACACAGCCTGACCACGATCACCGTGAAGACCGGCCTGGCCCGCCGGGTGCTGGAGAGCGGTGGCGACCCGGAACGCGCCCTGGCCGAGTTGCGCGACGTCGAGCGGTTGTCCCGGCAGGCGCACAGCGAGGTGCGCCTGACCGTGTCCGGCCGCCGCCGGCCGTCCCTCGCCGCCGAGCTGGCGGGGGCACGCGCCGCGCTGCGGGCCGCCGGGATCAGCCCGATCCTCCCGCCGTCCGCGGACCACGTCCCGGCCGAACTGGCCGAGCCCTTCGCGTACGTCCTGAGGGAGGGAGTCACCAACGTGATCCGGCACAGCGGTGCGACGCGGTGCGAGGTGCTGCTCGGAGACGACTGGCTGGAGGTGCGCGACAACGGCCCCGGGCAGACGGCGGCGAAGCCGGGCAACGGCCTGTCCGGCTTGGCCGAACGGTTGCGCGCCGTCGGCGGGCGGATCGAGGCGGGCCCGTTGCCCGCCGGCGGTTTCCGGCTGCGGGCGAGCCGCGCATGATCAGGGTGTTGCTCGCCGACGACCAGGCGCTCGTACGCGGCGCGCTGGCGGCGATGCTCGCGCTGGAGCCGGACATCGAGGTGGTGGCTCAGGTCGGCTCGGGCGAGGAGGTCGTCGAGGCGGCGCGGCGGACTGTTCCTGACGTGGCGTTGCTGGACGTGCAGATGCCGGGCAGGGACGGTTTGGAAGTCACCGCCGACCTGCGCGCCGCGCTCCCGTCCTGCCGGGTGGTGATCTGTACGACCTTCGGGCGGCCGGGCTACTTCGCCCGTGCCATGGAGAACGGCGCCTCGGGCTTCGTCGTGAAGGACGCCCCGCCCGAGCACCTGGTCGACACGGTGCGCCGGGTCCACGCGGGCCTGCGCGTGGTCGATCCCGCCCTGGCCGCCGAGTCGCTCGCCAGCGGGTCGAGCCCGCTGACCGCCCGGGAGCGCGACGTGCTGCGTGCGGCCCGGCAGGGCGGCACGGTGGCGGAGATCGCTCGGAGCCTGCACCTGTCCGCCGGGACCGTACGCAACCACCTGTCGGCGGCGATCGGCAAGACCGGCGCCGGCACCCGCGCCGAGGCCGCCCGCATCGCCGACGAGCACGGCTGGCTCTAGCGGCTCGGATGAGATCCGTGCGCGAACCGCACGGTGATGGACAGGCCGCCTTCCGGGCGTGGGCTGGTGGTGAGGGTGGCGTGGTGGGCTCGGGTGACGGCATGGACGATGGCGAGGCCCAGGCCGTAGCCGTCGCGGCGGCCGTGACGATCGGGCGCCAGTTTCTGGAAGGGCTGAAAGAGGCGCTGGATCTGGTTGCCGGGGACGACCGGCCCGCTGTTGGTGACCGTAAGGGCCACCTGCGCGCCGGAGGTCTGCGTGGTGATCTGGACGTGCCCGTCCGGGTGGTTGTGGCGGATGGCGTTGTCGATGAGGTTGGCGACGAGGCTTTCGATCAGTTTCGGGTCCCCGGCCGTCATCGCGGGCGTCAGGTGTTCGGCAAGGTCGATGCCTGTCTCCGCTGCTTGCTCGCGGCGGGAGGCGAGGACTCCTTCGACGACGTCGGCGAGGTCGAGGGTGTCCCAGCGGGTGACGCCGCGCTCGCTGGTGGCCAGGGCGAGCAGTGCTTGGACGAGCCGCTCCTGGTGTCCGCCAAGAGCGAGGGCCTCCTGACAGGCCGAGCGCAGGGCATCGGCGTCGGCGTCGGGGTCGGCGAGGGCGACTTCAAGGAGGGTGCGCAGGCCGGCGAGAGGGGTGCGTAGCTCATGGGAGGCGTTGGCGACGAAGTGGCGTTGAGCGTCGAAGGAGGCTTCAAGGCGGGCGAACAGGCCGTCGAGGGTGTGGCCGAGTTCGGTCAGCTCGTCCGTGGGCTCGCCGAGGTCCAGGCGCCGATGGAGGTCCCCGGCGGAGATGATTGTGGCGGTGGCGGTGATGGCACGCAGCGGGCGCAGGAACCGGCCGGCGACGAACCAGCCGAGAGCCAGGGCGACGGGAATCAGAACCACCAGGGCGACGGCGGATCCCGCGAGGAGCTGGGGCAGGCTGATCCCGGACCCGGTTTCGGTGACCGCGCTCGACGAGGGGTGGCCTGCGGGTTTGGCCGCGTGGATGCCGGCGAGCGGGACGTCGACGAATACGAGCACGAAGACCCCGGCCGCGTAGATGCCCGCCGCGTAGGCGAGCGCGAGCCGCTTCTGCAGGGACCTTCTGGCGAGCTGCCGGGTGGTCATGACGATCCGATGCGGTAGCCGCCTTCGCGGATGGTCTCGATCACGGGAGGGTCGCCGAGCTTGGCCCGTAACCGGTGCATGGTGTGCTTGACGGCGCTGCTGAAGGGGTCGGCGGCCTCGTCCCAGACGCGTTCGAGCAGTTCCTCGGCGGAGATGACCACGCCGGGTACGGCGAGCAGGCATTCGAGCAGGGCGAACTCCCTGGGGCTCAGGTCAAGGCGCCGACCGGCCCGGGACGCGATACGGCGGGCCGGATCGAGGGTGATGTCCCCGTATGCCAGGGTGGGCGGGAGCGGCGGGGTGGCACGGCGGGCCAGGGCACGGACGCGGGCGACCAGTTCGGCGAACGCGAACGGCTTGGGCAGATAGTCGTCGGCGCCGAGGCTGAGCCCGTCGACGCGGTCCTCGATCGTGCCGGAGGCGGTGAGCATCAGCACGCGGGTCTCACAGCGGCTGCGGGCGAGTCGCCGGCAGATCTCGTCCCCGTGGACGCCGGGCAGGTCGCGGTCCAGGATCACCACGTCGTAGCGGGTGACGGCCAGGCGGTCGAGGGCGGCGGTTCCGTCCAGGACGACGTCGACGGCCATGCCCTCGCGGCGCAGCCCGGTTCCGATGGAGCGGGCGAGGACCTCGAAGTCCTCGACGACGAGGACCCTCACCGGCGCTCACCGCCGGCCCTCGTGGGCGCGGGGCGGGCGAGGCGGCCGCGTTCAGGTGCCATGTCTCCACGATGCCAGGTCCCCGGTCGCAGCCGGGTCGCAGCCGCTGCGACCCGGCTGGAACCGGGTGCCCCGTACAACCGTCGGCATGAATCCATTCACGCCTTACGGCTTTCCCCGGGGTCTGCACGCGGAGTGGACCAAATTCCGGACCTCGCGCGGCTGGGTGCTCGCCATGGCGGCCTCCGTGCTGGTCACCGTGTCGCTCGGACTGCTGATCGCCGGGGGCGCCCGCACCACTTGCGTGACAGGGAAGGGCGAGGGCCCCTGTCCCGCGCCATTGGTGGGACCGGATGGCACGGCGGTCAGGGACAAGTACTACTTCGTGCACCAGCCCCTCAAGGGGAACGGCAGCATCACCGCCCGTGTGTCGGACATGACCGGGCAGATCCGGCTGCCGGACGCCGTGCCCGGGGTGCGCAACGTCACGGAGGGGGTGGTGCCGTGGGCGAAGGCCGGGCTCCTCGTCAGGCAGAGCCTCAAGCAGGGCACACCGTATGCCGCCGTCATGCTCACCGGAGATCACGGCGTGCGGATGCAGTACAACTACACCCACGACGTGGCCGGCGGTCCTCACAATGGCCCGCAGTGGCTGCGGCTGACCAGGTCGGGCGACACCATCAGCGGCTACGAGTCGGACGACGGCAAGACGTGGACCGAGGTGAGCACGGTCAAGCTGACCGGGCTGCCGGAGACGGTCGAGATCGGGCTGTTCGCCACCTCGCCAGGCGCGCTGTGGGACATGGCGCAGGCTTTCGCCCAGGCCACCGCCACCTTCGACCAGATCACGCTGCAGGGCGCGAACGGTTTGTGGCGCCGCGACGACGTCGGCGTCTCGATGGAGTCCGACGGTAAGACCCCGCATCACCCGGGCGGGGCCGTCGAGTCCGGCGACAAGTTCATCGTGACCGGAGGTGGTGACATCGGGCCCGCCACGGTGGAGGGCGGTCTGCGCGCCGACCTCATGCTGATCGGCGGGGCCGTGGGGCTGATCCCGGTGCTCGTGGTGGCGGTCACGTTCTTCACAACGGAACACCGGCGCGGGCTGATCAGGACCGGCCCGCCGGCCGAGCCGCGTCCGGCGCGGCTGCTGGCGGCCAAGGCCGTGGTGGTCGGCGCGGTCGCGTTCGTGGCAGGGCTGGTGACCTCGGGGGTCGTGATCCCCGTCGGCCTGGCGATGTTGCGCGCCAATCAGAACCCGATCCAGCCGATCACCCTGGGCACAGAACTCCGGGTGATCGTCGGCTACGCGGCGCTCACCGCGGCCGCCGCCGTGCTGGCTCTGGGCCTCGCCGCGCTGGTCAAGCGGGGCATCGTCGCCATCGGGCTGACCATCGCGCTGATCGTCGTGCCCTACCTGCTGGCGGCCGCGGGTCTGGTGCCATGGCTGCTGATGATCACCCCTGCCGCCGGGTTCGCGATCACGCAGAGCGTTCCCACGTTCGCGCATGTCGACGTCGGCCCGTCACTGCTCGGAGGCTATTACCCGCTCCCGCCATGGGCAGGGTTGGCCGTGACCTGCGGATATGCCGCCATCGCCCTCGGGGCGGCGATAGCCGTACGCCACAGGAAAGCGCCACGTTAGGTTCCGCCGTCTCCTAACCCCGGCTCATACCGCGTACGGAGACGGCCAGAAGGCGACCCGGCGGTGGTCCTCCTGGAAACGCGTGATCGTCAGGACGACCGCGATGGCCAGGGCGGCTGCCGCGATGGTCAGGATGTTGCCGGCGATGCCGTAGAGGGCGGCATCCCGAATGGCCGGCAACTCCTTGGCGTTGGCGTAGAGCGGGATCAGCCCCCTCGTCACGAACGAGGTGACCCACCATGTCAGCCACCAGGCCCAGACAAGACCGGAACGGCGGGCGGTCGCGAGGCTTCCGGTCTCCTGGATGGCGCCGGCCTTGGAAGACGTCCAGATGTCGTCGACGATCTGTTTCGGGAACCAGAGACTGACGATCGGCGTGAACCACCCGAAGATCAGCCAGGGTCTGGCGCGCCGGTGCGGCCACGGGCTGAGCGTCTCGGCATTCGCCCGGGCCCGGAACAGCCAGATCAGGAACATGACGGCGGTGGCGTAATAGGCGACGGTCTCCACCCATCCCGACATCGCATAGAGCCTGTCATTGGTTTCGAGGTCGCTGAGGGGAACGGAACGCATGTCGGCCAGGAACCTGTCGATGAGCACGACGCGCTGCACGTCGACGGCGGAGGCGAGCACGCGCACCACGGCGTCGACGACCAACATCACGACGGCCGCCGTCCCCAGGCCCTGGATGGGACGCGAGGGCGTGGGCGGTGGTGCGGGATACACAAAGACTCCTCGAGATAGGCCGACGAGTCATCATCCGATCGGGCGCGGAACTCGGGCGTCCGCGTTTCTCACCCGGGATGATCCTGTGATCGCCCCGGGATCGGGTGGGGGCACAAAAAGCGGATGACCGGCAAGCGGCACGAGCGCGAGAATGCGTCCCATGTCTCAGGCGACACTGCGTACCGCCCGCATCGAGCTCGTTCCGCTGTCCGACGAACACCTGGAACACGAGGTCGAACTGGACGCCGACCCCGAAGTCATGCGTTACCTCACCGGCCGGGCACGCAGCCGTGAGGAGGTCGAGGCCTTCCACCGCCAGCGGCTCGCCGCTGCGGAACGTGTCGCGGGGCTCGGCTTCTGGGTGGGTTTCGTCGGCGGGCGGTTCGTCGGCTGGTGGATCCTGGAGCCTCCCACGCGTGACGACCAGGGCCCGGTCGAAGGGCAGGCCGAACTCGGATACCGGCTCCTGCGTCGCTACTGGCGTCAGGGCTTGGCCAGCGAGGGAGCCCGCGAGCTCCTCCGCCACGGATTCGAGGACCTCCGGCTGACCCGCGTCTTCGCCGAGACCATGGCGGTCAACACCGCCTCCCGCGCCACGATGACGGCGATCGGCATGCGGTACGTCCGTACGTTCCACGCGAACTGGGAGGAACCGCTCCCCGGCAGTGAGCTCGGCGAGGTCGAGTACGCGATCACCCGAGAGCAATGGCTCGCTTCCCGAGCGGCCACGCTTGGTTAGGTTGTCGGCATGGAGGTAGAGGTCGGCGGCGCAGCGGTGCATTACGTCGAGCACGGCAGCGGACTCTCCGTGGTGGCGTTGCACGGAGCGGGGGTGGATCATCGCGAGATGGTCGGCTCCCTGGAGCCGGTCTTCCGTGACCGGTCTGGTTATCGGCGGGTCTATCCGGACCTGCCCGGCATGGGCCGCACTCCGGTGCCGGACTGGTTGCGCGGCTCCGACGATGTCCTCGATCTCTTGCTCGGCCTGATCGATGCCGTCGTCGGCGATCAGGAGTTCGCGATCGCCGGCCAGTCGTTCGGCGCGTACCTGGCCAGGGGCATCGCGGACCGGCGTCCGGCTCAGGTCGCGGGGCTGGCGCTGATCTGCCCCCTTGGCGAGGAGTCGCGTGACGTGCCCGCACACGCGGTGCTGCACGCCTCGGTCGACGTGGCCGATGTGCTCAGCCCGGCCGAGCAGACCCAGTTCCGGGACTACTTCGTGGTGCAGACGCCTGCCACTCTCGAACGGTTCCGGCAGTACGTCGCTCCGGCCATTCCCCTCGTCGACCAGGAGGGCCTGGGGCGGCTGTTCGAACAGTGGCGGCTGAGCAACGCTTCCGCGGACGCGTCTCCGTACACGGGCCCGACTCTGATCCTCGCCGGGCGCCAGGACGCCACGGTGGGGTACGCCGGTGCATGGGATCTGGTGGAGCGGTATCCGCATGCCACGTACGCCGTCCTGGACCGCGCCGGCCACGCGCTGCCGCACGAGCAGACCGGGCTGCTCACCGCGCTCATCGCCGAATGGCTCGACCGGGTGAACGAGCGCCTCGCCGCATGAGCCCCGGTCCGCTCACGGATTCGGCGGGTAAGGATCGCTTCGCAGCCTGCTGTACATCCAGCCGTCGCGCCACTGACCGCGGAGGAACTCCACCGCGCGTAAGACGCCCTCCAACCTGAAGCCGGCCTTCTCCAGCGACTTCTGTTCCGCGATGTTCTCCGGATGGGTGAACGCCTGGATGCGCTCGACCGGGGTGTGGGTGAACAGGTAGTCGCACAGCATCGCCTGAGCGCGCCAGCCGATGCCACGGCCACGCCAGTCGGGCAGCAGAGCGATCCCTATCTCCCAGTATCGGGAGACCCCGAACCCTCGCGCCGACCAGCTCACCAGGCCCGCGGCCGTGCCGTCGGCCTCGACGATGAGCCTGCTGTCGTCCTCGCCCAGGTAGCCGTCCTTGGCGAAGCGACGTGCCGGCGCCTGGGCGTCGCGAAACCCCGCCCAGTCCAGGCCGATCAATCCCGGCTCCGTGACGAAACGCCGGAACATGGCGAGATCGTCCTCTGTCACCGGCCGCAGTCGTACCTCAAGCGCGCTCACCGTGCCGCCTCCCCTCGATGCACTTCGACACTAGCGCTGAGATCATCCGCCGCTGACGGCGCGAAGGGCACCGGGGTGACGGCCGGTGAGGCGGTCGAGCCTGGCGGCGGTGGCGTCGTCCGCGGGGAGATAGGTGATCAGAAGTTGGTTGTCGTCGTCGGACAGGCCGAGGGTCTCATAGGCCAGGCGTAGTTCGCCCGCCTCCGGATGCGTCAGCCGTTCGAGGCCGGTGCGCCTGGACGGGCCGGGCGGAGTTTTCAACCGGTCGGTGAAGGGGGCGCCGACGGCGAGGGTCAGTTCGTCGACGAGGTGCTCGACGTGCGGGTCCCCGCGGGAAACGCCCAGTTTCAGCCCGGCGAGCCGCTCGTCGGCGACCCGGTCCCACTCGGGATATGCGGCTCTGGCCCGGGGATCGGCGAAGACGTACCGCACCAGGTTGGGCGGCCGGCGGTCCAGCAACCCGATGGGGCCGGCGAGCCGCTCGTAACCGTTCGTGTACGCGAGCACGTCACCGAGCCGGTTGACCACCAATGCCGGGGCGGGTTCGAGCCGGTCGAGCAGTGCCCGGACGGTGGGCCGCACCGACTGCGCGGGCGGCCCCTGGCACGGGCCGACAAGCCGGCCGGCACCATCGGCCGCCTTGAAATGGTGGAGCAGATGGAGGCGGTCGTCGGCGGACAGGCGCAACGCGTCGGCGAGGGCGGCGAGCACGGGCACCGAGGGGTGACGATCACGCCCCTGCTCGAGCCGGGTGAGGTATTCGACGCTGATCCCGGCGAGCGTGGCCAGTTCGGAACGGCGAAGGCCGGGGGTGCGGCGCCGGCCGCCGCCGGGCAGCCCGACCTCGGTGGGGGTGACGGCCTCGCGGCGGGCCCGCAGGAACTCGCCCAGAGTGTTGTCGCTCACGATTCGCAGGCTACCGAGTGACCTCGTCTCCGATCGTGGCCCTGCGGGGGCCAGCCTCGGCCCGGCCTCCCTCCGGCGGTCCCCGCCGCCGGATCCTTGGCCCTGCTCAAGGTTTCCACTGTCGTAAGGAGCGTTGAAATGGATCTGGGACTCACCGGCCGTACGGTCATCGTGACGGGAGCCTCCGGCGGCATCGGCCGCGAGATCGCCCGCGGGTTCGCCGCCGAAGGGGCCGACGTGGTGCTCACCTACCACCACGCACAGGCGGGCGCGGAACAGCTCGCCAAGGAGATCGGCGGGCGCTCGCTGGTCGCCCCGTACGAGTTGGACGACGACGAATCGGCCCGCGGCCTGGTCGAGACCGTGCTCGACTGGTCCGGCCGGATCGACGTGCTCGTCAACAACGCCGTGCACTGGGGCGCCGCCGAGCCGGAGGCGGACCTTCCCTTCGAGGCCGTGCCCGACGAACGGTGGCAGAAGGTGATCCGGGCCAACGTCGAGGGCGCGCTGCGGCTCTGCCGGGCGGTCGTCCCGTCCATGCGGGAGCGCGGATGGGGCCGGATGGTGCACATCTCGTCCAGCATCGCGGTCGACGGCATGCCCGGTGGGGAGTACTACGGGGCGGCCAAGGCGGCACTGCACGGTTTCAGCAGGTCCGTCGCGTTCGGGCTCGGGAAGGACGGAGACATCCTGTCCAACGTCGTCATGCCCGGCTTCACCAGGACCGAGACCAACATCGCAATGGTCGAGCAGGCAGGCGGGCACTACAGCGCGCGGGCCCCGATCGGCCGCCTGCTCGACGCCGCCGAGGTCGCGGGCGCCGTCGTCTACCTGGGCTCGGCCGCCAACACCGGCATCACCGGACAAGCGATCAAAGTGACCGGCGGCGCATGACCGGTTCAGGTGGCGGGGCAGCGGTAGGCGGACTCTCAACACCCTCACGGTCCAACTCCGCTGTCCGTGCCCCAGTCCCAGAGGGCTTGCAGGACCGGACCGAGGGAGCGTCCACGCGGGGTCAGGCTGTACCGGACCCGAGGCGGCCAGCCGGAGAGACGGTGACGGTCGACGACCCCGACGTCCGCGAGGTGGGCCAGCCGTTCGGAGAGGACCTTGTCCGAGAGGCGGGGCAGGATGCGGCGGAGCTCGCTGAACGTACGGTCGCCGCGGAGCAGTTCACGGATCACCAGTGTCGTCCACCTGCCGCGGAGCGCCGCGAGGGTGATCTCCACAGGGCAGGACGGGGAAGGCTCGGCGGCCTCGCCCATCGGGCCGTCCGGAAGGCCCGGCCGGGCGATGCACACCCTTTGGTTAGCCACGAAAGCGCCTCCTAATGTTCCTCGCGGTTCCTGTACGACCGGAGGGATGAAAGCCGATGAGTCGAGAAATAGCACGCCGGGCCGAGGACGTCCCCGCGGTGTTCGCCGCGCGATTCAACAGCGGCGTGCCGGCCGCTGTGTCGGAGATGTACGAGGACGGCGCCGTGTTCGTGCCGAGTCCCGGCACGGCAGTGACCGGGGACGGCATCGGCCGGGCCAACGCCGAATTCCTCGGTCTCGGGGTGCCGATCACAGTGCGGCCCCGGCACACCTACGTGTCCGGCGATCTCGCGCTGCTCGTGGTGGACTGGATCATCGATGGCGTGGACGTCCGGGGTGATCGGGTGCGCATCGAGGGCACCGCGACAGACGTCGCCCGCCGCGCCTCGGACGGCGTCTGGCGGTACGTCATCGACAACCCCTTCGGGGTGGCGCCTGTGGAAGGAAACTGAATCAAGAGGCGGGACAGCGGTAATCGGCGTGGCGATTGGGGGAGCAGCACACCACGCCGCAGGTGAGGAACCGGCCGCCGGTCAGCCAGATGCCCCACTGCACGTCCACGCCGCTGGCGAGTGCCTCGCGGGCATTGCGAAGGCGGAGGTCCAGCCCGATCCGGGCCTCGTCGGCCGGGCGAAGGAAGGAGCTTTCCATCGTCCGGTAGCGCTCCGCGAGCCAGGCGAGTGCGTCGTCGGGTGTGGCCGGAGAGGCGTCGATCCGGCGGGCCGGCTTCAGCAGCCAGTCGCACGTACGCATCGGCGGCAGCGGGGAGCTCGTGAACGGACCGGGGTCGGCGGGCGGCAGCGGCGGTCGTCGCTCGGCCTCGTTGCGCAGGTCTTCCCCGATCCCGCTCCACACGTAGCAGTGCAGGTGCATGACGCTCCGTACAGTGGGGGTGGCCCCTGCCTGCTATCACCGGGCAGGGGCCACCGTGCTCCTACAGTGTGGTCAGGCCGGCCGCGCGAAGCTCGGCACCGGTGAACCGGAGAGTCCCGGCATCCGGGTTCTTGCTGTCACGCAGGGCGAAGGCGTCGGCCTCGCCCGGAATCGGGGCCAGTTCGACGCAGGACTCCATGTCCTGTTCCTGCTGGTTGCCGCCGCACAGCCGCCGGAAGCGCACTCCGGCGAGGTCGCGGTCGTACAGGTCCATCGTGTTCCTTTCCTGTTGGTGGTCCCGCCTCGGACGGTTCGCCGGGCGGGCGTCTTCATCGGACCTTGCCGAGCAACAGATCCATTCACAGCCGTCGCGCCTGCGGGTCGGGCAGGCGTTCGGTCTCCCGGACCTCCGGTTTTTTGTCGGTTCGGCTCGTACGGCGGACGAACAGCAGCCCACCGGACGCGCACAGTTCGTACGCCAGCGGCGAGCAGTAGTCGCAGGTGTGGGCGACGACCCGGGCCCGGGCAGTACGCCTGGTCTCGCGCATCCACCGGATCGCGACATGTCCCGGCTGCTCCGTAGCCACATGCAGCCCAGGACAGGCGGAGTCGGCCTGGGCCAGAGCATCGAGCGCCCGGACAGAGGACGCTCGGAGGGCAGGTACGCCGTCACTCACTGGGGCAACAACCCTGCGGCGAGCTCCTCCTGGTCGCGGAGCTGCGCAACGAGTTGGTCGGCGTCGTCAGCGTCGATGGTGTGGCTCAGCCCGTGACTCAACTGCGCGTCAGTGAGCCGCTGGTTACGCGTGGCCCATAGGCGATCCGCTGAGCTCCGCCAGATCGTCCAGTGGGGGAACGCGGCCTGCAGATCCTCGAAGGTTGTCGTCGTGGACATGGGGACAGCATCACGTGTTGTGCTGGTGCGTTTACACTGCGTTCTCGGGACGTGCGGGACGTTTCGCGTTACCGTCTGGATACGTCCTCAACGTCCTCCCGATTCGAGGTCGCCAGTGGCTAATGACTCTCTACGCCAAGCCATGTCCAGTGCGAGACTTACCGAAAGGGACCTCGCGTTGCGGTGCGAGGTGGACGTCAAGACGGTGTCCCGCTGGCTGACTGACGAGGCACGCGTGCCGCACCCGCGTCATCGGTGGGCCGCTGCCGAAGCGTTGGGAGTGGATGAGTCCGTGTTATGGCCCGAGGCGATAAGGAACACGGTCAAGACTGGACCTGATCGGGAGGTCGTGTCGGTCTACCCGTACCGGTCGGCCTGCCCGAAGAGCGTATGGCGGGCACTCATCACCGATGCGAAGTCGACAATCACGTTGGCCGGATACACGAACTACTTCCTCTGGCTTGAGCACCCCAACCTCGCGAAGGTGCTCAAGCGCAAAGCTGAGCAGGGCTGCCGCATCCGCTTCCTTATCGGCGACCCCGACAGCGAGGTAACCCGTCGACGTGAGGAAACCGAAGCGGTCCCGCTCACGGTGTCCACTCGGATCCGCATCACGCTGGCCGAACTCGACCATCTCAAGGACGTGCCCGGCATCGAGGCGCGGTTCGGTGACGAGCACATCGCCCTGTCGGCGTTCCAGTTCGACGACGAGATGCTCGTCACCCCGCACCTTGCCAAGCTGGTCGGCCACGACTCGCCGCTCCTGCACCTCAAGCGCCACCAAGACGACGGCCTCTACGACCGCTTCGCGTACCACGTCAAGGAGTTGTGGTCGGTAGGCCGAGACATCTGGGCAGGGGAGTAGTGGTCTCCCCGGCCTCGGTGACCCTGGTGCGGAGAGCAACGAAATGATCAATTTTGTGCAGTGGTTGGGAGTGATGCGTAAGGTTTCGGCATGAACGAGGCGGCTGGGATCTACGAGCACCTGATTACACAGGGCCTTCAGGCTCGTGTCGCGATGGTTTCGCCTGATTTGGTGCAGCGGTCGAGCCTCGACGAAGCAGACGCTGACGAGGTACTGGTTCGACATCTCGCTGTGCTGGTCAGGCGGGCACTGCGCGCTTCTCGGGACTCAGATGACCCCATCAGCAGCCGGGTAAGGGTGGCTAACAGGATTGCTGCGGCGATTGCCGACATCGTTCCCGACTCAGCCGTTCCCGATGATTTCGTTCATGACGCACACGAACTGCTACTTGCAATCGCTGAGCAGAGGCAGCCGGATGGCAGCGTAGTTTTTCCGGACCGGCCAGAGATACCTCTCTCGTCTAGCGCGCTACTGGTTAACGGTCGAGGCCAGCCCCAAATCGGGCGAGAGATTGTGCGGGAGTTGGCGTCCGCTACGCGTGTAGACCTACTCTGTGCCTTCATTAAGTGGCACGGCCTTCGACTTGTTGAGGAAGCGCTACGTGGCTTCATTGCTCGGGGCGGCAAGCTCAGAGTAATCACTACCACCTATCTAGGTGCGAGCGAAATCAAGGCTATTGATCGCCTCATCGAGTTGGGGGCTGAGGTCAAGGTTTCCTATGAAACGCAAAGAACCCGCCTACATGCAAAGGCGTGGCTGTTTCACCGGGGTACTGGTCTGGACACCGCGTACGTGGGATCGTCCAACCTCTCTCGCGCGGCCCTCCTGGATGGCCTGGAATGGAATGTGCGGCTGTCGCATGCTGAACAGCCACACATTCTCGATACTTTCTCGGCGACGTTCGAAGAGTATTGGGACGATCCGACTTTTGAGCGCTACGACCCGGAGCGTGATCGAGAGCGTTTGCGGTGGGCTCTCAGCAATGAACGCGGTGGCTCTGTGGCTACGGATACTTTGGAGATTGCGTCGATAGACGTATATCCCTTCGGCTATCAAGGTGAGATCCTAGAGGCGTTGGCGGCTGCTCGTGAAGTGCATGGCCATCATCGCAACCTAGTGGTCATGGCGACAGGGACTGGGAAGACGGTAGTCGCGGCCCTGGACTACAAGCGTTTGAGAAATCAGGGCCATGAATCCCTGCTCTTCGTTGCGCATACCAAAGAAATTTTGCGCCAGAGTCGATCGACGTTCCGTCAGGTGCTGCGAGACGGCTCATTCGGTGAGCTGCTCGTAGACGGCGAACGCCCGCAGCACTGGCGACATGTTTTCGCCTCGATTCAATCTCTTGCGCGGCTCGATTTGGCTCGCGATCTTCCTGTGAATCATTTCGATATGGTGATCGTCGACGAGTTCCATCACGCGGAAGCCCCTAGCTATGCCGCCCTGCTCAACCACCTTGCGCCAAGGACGCTCCTAGGCTTGACGGCGACCCCCGAGCGCACCGATGGTGCCGATATCTTGCACTGGTTTGACGGCCATCAGCCCACTGTCGAATTGCGGCTATGGGAAGCAATTGAACGGCAATTCTTGGTGCCGTTCCACTACTTTGGTGTGCATGACGACACCGACCTCTCATCCATCGCCTGGAGTCGTACCGGATACGACAGCACGCAGTTAACCAAGCTGTACACTGGACATGATGCTCGTGTGGCTCTGGTGGTCAAAACTCTCCAGGACAAGCTGACCGATGTTGGGCGGATGAGAGCGGTTGGCTTTTGTGTCAGTATCGCGCATGCCGAATTTATGGCTAGGCGTTTCAGGGATCGAGGCATTCCCGCTGCTGCGGTTACCTCGGCGACACCTCGTAACGAGCGTGAACAGGCTCTACGGGATTTGGCCGCTCGTAAGGTCAACGTGGTGTTCACTGTCGACCTCTTCAACGAGGGGGTCGATGTACCCGCTATCGATACCGTACTCTTCTTGCGGCCTACGGAGAGCGCAACTGTCTTCTTGCAGCAGTTGGGCCGCGGACTGCGACTTGCCGAAGATAAGTCATGCCTCACGGTACTTGACTTCGTAGGTCGGCAGCACGCTAGGTTTCGCTTTGATAAGCGCTACAGGGCGCTAACGGGCGTATCTCGGCGAAAGCTGGAAGGCGAGATCAATGATGGCTTCCCGCACCTTCCTCCGGGCTGTCATATCGATTTAGATCGTGAAGTCAGTAGCCTCGTTCTTGCTAATGTACGCCAGGCTCTTCGCCTTCGTTGGGAAGAGCTGGCAGCGGAGTTAAGGTCGCATGCTGAGGCAACCCTATGGCAATTCCTGCAGGAAACTGGCCTCGAACTGGAGGAGCTATACGCGGGAAGTCGTAGTGGCTGGGCGGGACTTCGGCGGGCGGCTGGCCTGGATCTGCGGGCGGTTCCAGAAGGTGATGTTAAGCTAGCCGGGGCGATCAAGCGGATGTTGCACATCGATGACCCGGAGCGACTAGGGTTTCTGCGTGAGATTCTCAGCAAGGAGGATCCTCCCGATTGGGATGGCGCTAGCGAGCGTGAGCGACGCCTCCTCGCAATGATGCATGCGACGTTGGACAGTAAACGCTCGCTGAGAGAATTGCCGGAGAACCTTGGCCGCCTCTGGCAGAACGTCCCTCGCCGCGAGGAACTGCTGGCTATCGTAGACGTCTTATTCCAGCGTATCTATCGGGTCACGCCAGTGATCGAGGAGTCGCCACTGCGTCTACATGCTACCTATACGCGGGACGAAATCCTGTCCGCGTACGGACGAGAGAAACCTCATTCGCATGTCGCTGGCGTTTACTGGGCTGCGGAGCACCAGGCGGACCTCTTCTTCGTCACTATCAATAAGAGTGATAAGGGCTTCAAGCCCTCGACCATGTACAACGACCGAGCAATAACGCCTTCGCTATTCCAATGGGAATCTCAAAGCACTACCCGCGAGATGTCAGAGACCGGGCAGCGCTACGTCTCCCACACGCAGCGCGGATCGACCGTCCACTTGTTTATCCGCGAAAGTAAAGAGAGTGCTCCGCCATATCTTTATGCCGGACCAATGACGTATCTGGAGCATGAGGGCGAGCGGCCCATGCGCATCCGTTGGCGGCTGGACTATCCGCTCCCGGCGGACGTCTTCCACTATGCCAAGGTCACGGCGGGGTAGTGGGTTCGCCGAACTGCCGGCAAATTAGCCCTTGCGGAGCGTGTTAAGGGCGGACCGACAGACGGCGTGCCAGACGTCTCCGCCCTTGTGCCGGGTCAGGACGCTGGCGACGACCGACTCCTGGCATGTACGACCGTGCCAGGAGCACCGGCCCTGGGCGGCGAGCTCGCCCTTGTGCAGCCTCGCGTCGAAAGGCCGCTCCTCCACCAGTTCGGTCGACATCGTGCCTCCGCTGCCTCGGACTTTCATGTGACTGTGATTCGGTCGTTAATCTTCACGTCCTTCGGTTCACATGATGCTCCGCGCTGGCCCAAAGCACACCCGCCCAGGTCAGACGTAACCAATGCGGGCACGGGCATCCCACCCAACGCAGAGCCGCACGGGGTCCAGTCGCCGGCGCCATCTACCAGCGGGCTTGAGCGACCGCTTAAATCGGCTTACTCTCCATTTTGAGCGAACGCTCAAGGCGGCGGAGGGTGCGCGTGGGTCGGTTTGTGTACGTTGAGTGCTTGATTCGGGCCGACATGGACGCCCTGTGGAAGTTGACGCAGCGACCTGAGCTGCATCAACGTTGGGATCTTCGGTTCACGGAGATCGACTACCTGCCGCGTGCCGACGATGGGCCGCAGCGGTTCCGGTACGCCTTCCGGGTCCTGCCGGGGCTTGTCATCACCGGCATCGGTGTCACGACCGGGGACCGTCACGACACCGACGGCAGGACGTCGGCGTTGCGGTTCGCCTCAGACCATCCGCTCTCGCTGATCCGCTCGGGCTCCGGCTACTGGCGATACGTACCGACCGACGACGGCATCCGCTTCATCACCCGGTACGGCTATCGCCCCGGCTGGGGCAAAGCCGTGGACCTCGTGTTCCGGCCGCTCATCGGCTGGGCGACGGCCTGGTCCTTCGACCGGCTTCGTCTCTGGCTGGAGACGGGCCAAACGCCGGAGCGTTCCCTGTGGCAGGCCCTCGCCGAACTGTGCGCACGCGTGCTCGCCGCCGGCATCGCTATACAGGCGACCCCGCCCGCAGCCGCCGTCCTGGTCGTGGCGCTGGCCGTGCTCCTGCCGCCGCTCCCGTCAACCCCTGCGGCTCGCCGGTGCCGGCGCCGTCCGCCCGATCGGCAGGCGGCAAAAGCTCCCCTGACCCACTTGGAGACGCCATGACCTCGATCTTCGAACGTGCCCTCGGCGCTGACTTCGCCCGTCTGCACCCGCAACTGCGGCGCCGCTTCGGCGTGAGCGTCACCGGCGGGCGGGCTTGCGTCGGCACGGGGGTGATGGAGCACATCTGGCACGCGGGCTTCACCCGGCCGTTCCTCGCCCTCGGCGGAACGCGCAACATCCTGGTCCCCGAGCAGGGCCGGCAGGTGCCGTTCACGATTGAGAACTATCCGTACGTCGACTCGTACGGGCGGGAGACGGTCAGCTTCGTCCGCACCTTCGATCTGGCAGGCCGCCGCAGGCGGTTCGACGCCCAGATGGTGTACGACTCCAAGAGGGACGGCATCGTCGACTACCTGGGCTCGCACCAGCATCTGGCCGTGGACCTGGACTTCCAGGTGGACGAACGCGGGGGCCTCGTCATCCGCTCCGACGGGTTTCGACTGCACGAGGGCTGGCTCTCGTGCCGCCTCCCCGCGCTAATGACCGGCACGGCCGTCGTCAGGGAGTCGTACGACGACGAGGCGGGGGAGTTCCGCGTCGGGGTGACGGTCTCCCACCCCAGGCTGGGGCCCATGTTCGGCTATTGGGGCGCATTCAAAGCCCGGTACGTCGACGTCACCGAGCACGGTGTGCCCGCCGTCCTAAAGCCGCGGCGCGAAGAGGCACGCCTGTGAGATCAACGCAACGGCGGGACGGCGTTGCGGGCGCGTTCGAGAGCCAGAGAGGGCCACCAGGTGCCGCCGACGGGGTCCACCTGGTGATACACCGGATCCTCCGGCCCGGGGCCGCCCCGGAGGCACCGGCCGTTGGACTCTCCGGGGTGGCGGATCCACAGGAAGGCGTCGGCCAGTTCGTTGCCGGTGTCGGTGGTCGGGCGAAGACCGACCCCTCGGCCCGGAGGGTTGCACCACAACTGGGGGTCGGCGTACTTGCCCTCGGGAGCCTCCCACACGCCCTTGCCGTTGCGGCTGGTGTCGATGACGAAGTGGGTCAGCGGCGCGTCGTCCGGCACGGCGTCGATCTCGGCGTCCGCACAGGTGCCGCCACCCTTGGTGCTCAGCAGGTAGACGCAGCGGGAGAGCCTGTCCCCGTACCGCAGGAGGCTGTCGGTGTGCTGGAAGTCCGAGCTGTTCAAATAGAAGCCGTCGGCCCGCCCCACCCCGGCGTTCACAAGCCGATCGGCCATCGCGACGAAGTCGGGCCAGCCCTCGATGCCGCCGTCGAGGTAGACGGCCGTGTGCGGAAGCGCCCCCAGCCGGTCCACCGCGTAGCCGAGCTCGCGATAGCGCTCGGCCGTCTCCGCCTTCCCGCCCGACGGGCAGTCCTCGGTGCCCGGCAACTCGGTCAGGCTGTTGGGTTCCAGCACCACCACCGCGCGGCCGGCGCCGATGCCGGACGCGATCCGGTCGATCCAGTCCTTGTACGTCCGCTCGTTCGGCGCCCCCCGATCGGAGCAGTCCAGCAGCGGGACGTAATCCGTGAGGAACACCGGCACGGCATCGTGGGTCGCGGCGAGCCGCATCGTGGACGTGACCGTGTCCTTGACCTCGGCGACCGGCATGTTCAGGTTCACGGCATGCGGCACCGCGGCCAGGGCGCGCATCAGCGCGGCGTCGGTCTTCCGGCCCTGCGCGTCCCACAGGTCTGCCTGGCGCTGCGGGTCGAGCTCCTGCTTGTACGCGAACCGTACGCCGGGCTCGCGCAGCGGATTGCCACCGGTGCCGGCGGCGGAAGCGGACGGGAGAGTGGTGGGGACGGAGGCTGCCGAGGTGGCCGCCGACGTGGCGGACGAGCCGGACGAGGGCGATCCCGACGAGGTGCCGAGCCAGGTGGCGGTCGCCGCCGCGACCAGGGCGAGCGCGCCCGCTCCGACCCCGATCATCAGGCTGCGGCGGCGTCTTCCGTCACCTCCGGGCAGAGTGGCGACGGACGGTGCCGTGGAACCGGTGAGCGTGTCGAGGATGTCCTGTACGGTCGGGCGTTCGGCGGGGTTCTTGGCCAGGGCGTGGGCGACCAGCGTGCCCAGCGGCCCGTCGAGGCCGGTCAGGTCGGGTTCGCCGTTGATGACCCGGTTGAGCACGACGGGGAGCGATCCGTGGCCGAAGGGGGCGTGGCCCGTGCCCGCGTAGGTGATCGTGCTCGCCCAGGCGAAGACGTCCGAGGCGGGCGTGAGGGGGCCGCCCTCGAACTGTTCCGGGGACATGAACGAGGGTGTCCCGACGACGGCGCTGCTCATGTGTCCGGCCGCGTCGGTCAGGTGGGCAATGCCGAAGTCGATGACCTTGGGGCCGATGGGGGAGAGCAGGACGTTGCCCGGTTTGAGGTCGCGGTGGATGATGCCGGCCGCGTGGATGGCGCGTAGGGCGGTCGCGACGCTGACGGCGAGCCCGTCCAGGCTGGAGCCGCGCAGCGGCCCGTCCCGCATGACGGCCTCCCTGAGGGTCGGCCCGGGGACATACTCGGTGACCAGATAGACAATCTCGCCGTCCACTTCGGCGTCCAGCACGGCCGCGGTGCAGAAGCGGGCGACCCGTTTGGCCGCTTCGACCTCGCGCCGGAACCGGCGGCGGAAGTCGGGGTCGGTGGCGATCGTGTGGTGGAGCAGTTTGACCGCGACCTGTGTGCCGTCCGGTGCTTCGCCCAGGTAGACGGTGCCCATCCCGCCCTCGCCCAGCCTGCGCAGCAGCCGGTACGGCCCCACCTGGGCCGGATCACCTGCCCGCAGGCCGGACTCATGCTGCCCGGGTAAGCCCCCCGCCTCGCTGCCGCCGTTCACACCGCCCCCGCTGGGATGTCCGGAAGGTCAGTCAGTACGGATCTTATTGACCGCCGCCGCGCGGGGCCATTGTCGAACACGTGCCACTACGGTGAAGCCGCGAAGAGGAACGAAGGGGGAGACGATGGGCGACACCCGTACGCGGCTGCTCGAAGGCGCTCTGGAGACGTTGCGGACCCAGGGCATCGCGGGGGCCTCGGCGCGGGCGATCGCCACCGCAGCCGGGGTGAACCAGGCGCTCGTCTTCTACCACTTCGGGACGGTCGACGACCTTCTCTCTGCGGCCCTTCGGTACGGGTCCGAGCAGCGGGTGGCCGTCTACCGGGCCCGGTTCGCGGCCGTGGACTCCCTGCGGGATCTGCTCGACCTCGGCCGTTCGCTGCATGCCGACGAGCGCGAGGCGGGAAACCTCGCCGTGCTCGCCCAGATGCTCGCGGGCAGCCAGATGGACGACAAACTCGCCCCCGCCACCGCTGCCGGCCTCGGCATGTGGGTCACCGAGATCGAGGAGGTCCTCAACCGTGTGCTGGCCGGCAGCCCGCTCGCGGAGTTCGTGGACGTCGCCGGGCTCGCCCGCGCCACCGCGGCCGCCTTCGTCGGCATCGAACTGTACGACGGCGTCGACCGCGACGGCGCGGAGCGCGCGTTCGACAGCCTGGAGCAGCTCGCCGGTCTGGTCGGCGTCCTGGAGGACATGGGCCCGCTTGTCCGGCGTACCGTCCGCACCCGCCTCCGTAAGGCCAACTCGGGCGAGAAGTGAGTCAGCGCAGCGGGGGGACGGCGTTGCGGGCGCGGTCGAGGGCGAGCACCGACCACCAGGTGCCGCCTTGCGGGTCAACCTGGTGGTAGACGGGGTCCTCGGGACCCTTGCCGCCCCGGGTGCACTGGCCGTTGGACTGCTCGGGAGATCGGAGCCACAGGAAGGCGTCGGCCAGCTCGCTGCCTGTGTCAGTGGTCGGGCGGCGGCCGACACCGCGGCCCGGAGGGTTGCACCAGATCTGCGGGTCGGCGTACTTGCCCTCCGGTGGCTCCCAACCGCCCTTGCCGTTGCGGCTGGTGTCGATGACGAAGTGGGTCAGGGGCGCCCCGGCCGGCACCGCGTCGATCTCGGCGCCGGTGCAGGTGCTCCCGCCGTTGTTCATCTTGAGGTAGAGGCAACGGGAGAGGCTTTCCCCATACCTGAGAAGCTCGTCGGTCTCCTGGAAGTCCGCCGTGTTCAGGTAGAAGCCGTCGGCTCGCTTCACCCCGGCCTTCACGAGCCGGTCGGCGATCTCGACGAGGCTGGGCCAGCCCTTGATGCCGCCGTCGAGGTACACGGCCGTATGCGGGAGCTTCCCCAGGCGGTTCACCGCGTACGAGAGCTCGCGGTAGCGCTCGGCCGCGCCCGCCTTGCTTCCCTGTGAGCAACTGTTCGAGCCGGGGAGCCTGGTCAGGCTGTTCGGTTCCAGCACGACCACCGTCCGCGCCTTGCCGATTCCCTTCGCCACACGGTCGATCCAGTCACGGTAGGACTGCTCGTCCGGCTCTCCCCATTGGGAGCAGTCCTTCATCGGCACGTGGTCGGTCACGAACACGGGAACGGCGTGACGGGCGGAGGCCGCCCGTACGGTGGACGCGACCGTGCGGCCGGCCTCGGCGGCCGGCATGTTCAGGTTCACGGGATGCGGCACCGCGGCGAGGGCACGCATCAGCGCGGCGTCGGTCTCCTTACCCTGCGCGCTCCACACGCCCGCCTGGCGCTGCGCGTCGGGATCCGGCCGGTACGCGAACCGTACGCCGGGCTCGCGGAGCGGGTTGCCGCCACTGCCCGTCGGAGCCTTCGACGCGGCCGGGGCGGTGGGCGTAGGCCTCCCGGGAACCACCACGGCCGAGTGCGTGGAGGTGATGGAGGAGGTCGCGGACGCCCCGGCATGCCTGTCGCTGTCGGAGGGCCATGCCGTGACTACCGTCGCGATCACCGCCAGCCCGGCGACTCCGGCCGCGGCCCCGGTGAGCAGCCTGCGGCGGCGTCTGTCGCCCCCGGGCAGTGTCGTGATCCACGACTCCGGCGCCGCTGATGGCTGCGACACCATCTCTGCCCCGGACGCCTGCGGGGACATCGCGGGGGAGCCGGTGAGGGCGTCCAGGATGTCCTGTACGGTCGGGCGTTCGGCGGGGTTCTTGGCCAGGGCGTGGGCGACCAGCGTGCCCAGCGGCCCGTCGAGGCCGGTCAGGTCGGGTTCGCCGTTGATGACCCGGTTGATGACGACCGGCAGCGGCCCGTTGCCGAAGGGGGCGTGGCCGGTGCCGGCGTAGGTGATCGTGCTTGCCCAGGCGAAGACGTCGGAGGCGGGTGTGAGGGGGCCGCCCTCGAACTGTTCGGGGGACATGAAGGAGGGTGTGCCGACGACGGCGCTGCTGTGTGTGGCGGTGTCGGTCAGGTGGGCGACGCCGAAGTCGATGACCTTGGGGCCGATGGGGGAGAGCAGGACGTTGCCGGGTTTGAGGTCGCGGTGGATGATGCCGGCGGCGTGGATGGCGCGCAGGGCGGTCGCGACGCTGACGGCGAGGCCGTCGAGGCTGGAACCGCGCAGCGGCCCGTCCCGCATGACGGCCTCCCTGAGGGTCGGGCCGGGGACGTATTCGGTGACCAGGTAGACGGTCTCGCCGTCCACTTCGCCGTCCATCTGGGCGTCCAGGACGGCGGCGGTGCAGAAGCGGGCGACTCGTTTGGCGGCCTCGACCTCGCGACGGAACCGGCGGCGGAAGTCGGGGTCGGCGGCGATCGTGTGATGGAGCAGCTTGACCGCCACGCGGGTGCCGTCCGGTGCTTCGCCCAGATAGACGGTCCCCATCCCGCCCTCGCCCAGCCTGCGCAGCAGCCGGTACGGCCCCACCTGGTGCGGGTCGCCCGTACGCAGGTCGGCAGGGTGCCACGGCGGGCCGGACGGCCGTCCGGGGCCGGACTCGTGCCCGTCACTGGAACCGCGTAAGCCCCCCGCCCCGCTGCCGCCGTTCGCCCCAGAATGCGACATCGCTCGCCCCCGCTGGAATGCTCTCGACAGATCGGTAAGGATCTTATTGACCACCGCCGGGCGCGGCCATCGCCCAGCACGGGGGCCGCTCAGCGGTCGCGGCGGCCGTTCTGCCGGTCGGCGTCGTCCTTCCCGCCGTGGTCGAGGCCGGTGAACTGTCGCACGTACGCCTGGTAGGCGTCGGCCCGGACTCTGGCCGACGGCGATTTCGTGGCGGAGCCCCAGGCCCCGAGCCACAGCGCCGCGCGGACGACCGCTCCCAACCGGGCGGTGGGCGGGAGCCGCCGGCTCTCGTAGTCGGCCCACTGCCGGTCGCGCAGAGCGGAGGCGGAGTCCAGCGCGGTCACCATCCGCTGGTTCTGCCGGTCGAGTGCCGCCTGCCATCTGGCCTTGGTGAGGTCGCCGGATGTCCCGACATGGAAATCGGCCCGGAAAACGAGGGTCGCCTGAAGGGATTACGCCTGATAATGCCGCGGATCGTCGGCAGATCGCGCCCCGCGATCGCCGAGAGGCTCTACTGCACGCAGAGAGCGGACACGGTCACGTCGTAGATGTACCAGCTGCCGGTAGGAGTCACGTACACGTAGTTCACGGCGGTCGTCTGGTAGCCGGTGCAGTCGGCTCCGGCTCCGAGGATGGCGGCGCGGGCCGCCGCCGCGCCGTTCTGCTGAGCCGCCGCGGGCGTGCTGCCCTCACCGCGAGCCGTCGCGGTGCGCGACACGGTGTAGGAAGGCGGTGGCGGCGCGGGAGCGCACAGGCCGGTCGCGGTTCCGCTGTACTGGTAGCCGCCTCCGCTCGGTACGACGTACACGAGGGTGGCCGACGAGGTCACGTTCGTGCAGACCTCCCCCAGTTGGGCGGCCAGATTGGCGAGGGCGGTGCGGGCGTTCGTCTGGGCCGCCGCCGAAGCCGTGGCCTGCGTCTGGCCCCATGCCGAGCCGGTCGCCGTCCGCCAGGTGTCGGCGTGGGCCGCCGCCGGGCTGAGACCGATCCCCGCCGCGACGAGCGCCACCAGCGTCACCAACCGGCCGGCGAACGAAATACGCCGGGATTTTACGTACGGTTCATCGTGCTGAGCCATTCGCGCCTCCTATGAGGGCCTGATGAATAGCGACAGTGCAGGATGTGCTCTGATCCCCGCTTATGGGCGTGATCTCGGGGCGCGAAGTCATCGTAGATTTGCCGTTTCCCGGCGGCCATCCTCGACGGCGTGAGCAGCATTGGACGTGCTGGTGGGCGATCTCGGCCGATGAAAGTTTCCAGGGCCCTCGCCCCGAGCCCGGAGTGGCTCACACGGTGTGGTCCAGCTGTCGCCAGCGACCGGGGTCGTTGAGCCGTTGCAGCCGTAGCGCCTCGTCGTGGTAACCACGACGGGCGTCGTCCTCGGTGCGAAAGGCCAGGGGCCTGCCGCGAGGCTCCGATGACGTCACGTACCAGTCGCCGTACTCGCAGCCGCTCGGCAGCCGGCCCAGGATGATCTGGAAGGACTTGCGTGGATCGGCGGCGGCGAACTCCCACCGGGCCACCGGTTCGAGACCGGAGCAGGTGGACAGCCACCCCGGGGGCAACTCCCCGCTCCCTGCTTTCGCCCGCTCGGCCGCCAAGCGCGCCAGTTCCTGGGGAGCGACCAGCAGGTACGCCGCCAGGACGCGAGACGCCTTCGACAGCCCATATTCGGCGGACAGGTCACGGTCGATCTCGTCCCAGTGGGTGCCGACCACCCGCCCCAGCTCCAGCGCGTCCAGCCTGCCGGACATCAGTTCCTCGCGGACCGGAAGGATGCCCCCAAGCCATCCCGTGCCCGACTCGTGCAGGTTGAACAGCTCGGCGTCCTCGCCGTACAGGCTGAACCGCAGGAGCAGGTCGTCGTCGCGCGTCTCCATGCACAGGCCTTCAAGCGCGTTGCCATGCAGATGCGGGGCGACGGCCTGCGCCGGCAGCGCCTCGCTGGGGATCCGGAAAGCGACCGTACGGGGACCGTAGTTGTCGAAGAACAGCCAGGCGTCGAACGTCTGCTCGACGAATTTCTCCATCTCCCGCGTGTAGTCGTCCCAATCCACGGATGTGGAGAAATGGTCCGCCGTCACCATCGGCTGCCCGGGCAGCATTCGCAGCACCGACTGCGTGTTCTCGTCGAGAACACGGTCGAGCACCACGGCCTCGATGTATCTGTAGTGACGACGTTCGTCCCGGTACTTGCGCCTGCCCATGCCTGCACTCCCTGGGAACACACTCCGTCCGACGTACTGTAACGATCACGGGAATCGAACGGGCGGAATCAGGCGCAAAAGGGCATCAGTTCGTGAGCGTGGCCGCCAGCAGTTCGCGGATCGCGATCGGCTTACGACCGAGCAGCTCCCCGAGGGCGGGGCCGACCTCGGCGAACTCTCCCTTACGGCTGGCCTCGAACATGCCCAGCAGGAACCGGGCCTGCTGCTCCGGCACGCCGCGCGCCACCATGCCCGCGACCCACTCGTCGTCCGGGACGGTGACGCGGGTGATCTCGCGTCCCGTCAGGTCGGAGGCGATCGCGGCGACGTCCGCGAGATCGAGCGCCTCGGGACCGGTCAGCGGCGGGGTGATCCCGTCGAGCCGGCCCTTCTCGGCCAGTGCGACGGCGGTCACCTCGGCGAGGTCGGCGTGGGCGGTCCAGGAGACCGGGCCGTCCTCCGGTGCGACGAGCGTGCCGGACTCGAGCGCCTGACCGGCGAACTGGAGCGCGGTAGTGGCGTAGAAGCCGTTGCGCAGCGCGGTGAACGCGACCCCGGACGCGCGCAGGTCCTGCTCCGTCTCGGCGTGCGAAGGCATCGGCAGGAAGGGCGAGGCCGGGTTCGCGCCCATGTGGCTGGTGTAGAGGACCCGCTCGGCGCCCGCGGCCGTCGCGGCCTCGATCGCCGTACGGTGCGGGCGGGCGTCCGCCGGGCCGGAGACGATCAACACCTGTGACGCGTCCTCGAGCGCGTACGCCAGGCTCGCGGGGTCGTCGAAGTCGCCCTGCCGGACGCGTACGCCGAGGTCCGCGAGGTCCTGGGCCTTGAGGGGGTCGCGGACGCTGACGCCGATCTGGCGGGCGGGGAGGCGTGCGAGCAGGTGCTCGACGACGCCGCGGCCGAGCTGACCGGTCGCTCCGGTGATGATGATCACGATCCACTCCTTGCTATCGCTGATATCGCCCGAACGCTAACATTGGAAAATCGTCGATAGCAACAAGCTGATATCGTCGGAAGCATGAGCGATGCGGAGAGCGAGGCGGCGAGCGGCCGCGACAGGACGCGAGCGCACATCGTGTCGGTCGCGGCCCGGCTGCTCGCGAGCGGCGGGCGCGACGCCCTCTCGACCAGAGCGGTGGCCGCCGCAGCGGGGACGCAGGCGCCGACGATCTATCGCCTGTTCGGCGACAAGGAGGGCCTGCTCGACGCGGTCGCCGAGTTCGGCTTCAGCTCCTATCTGCAGGACAAGAAGGCGAGCCCGCCCGCCGGCGACCCGGTCGAGGCCTTGCGGGCCGGATGGGACCTGCACGTCGGCTTCGGGCTGGCGAACCCCGCCTTGTTCTCGCTCATGTACGGCGATCCCACGCCGGGACGGCGGTCGCCCGCAGCCATCGCCGCCTTCCGCATGCTGGGCGAGCGCATCCACGCCATCGCCGCCGCCGGCCGGTTGAAGGTCGGCGAGCGCCTGGCGGCGGACCTCCTGCACGCCGCGGGCTGCGGCACGGTCTTCACGTTGCTCGCACTGCCGGAGGAGCGGCGAGACCCGCGCCTGTCGGAGGTGGCCCGCGACGCGGCGATAGCCGCCATCACCACCGACGCCCCCGCGGTCGAAACCCCCGGACCGGCCGCGGCGGCGATGGCGCTGCGCGCCGCGCTACCGGACGCCACGGCTCTCACCGAGGGCGAACGCCACGTGCTCGGCGAATGGCTCGACCGCCTCGCCGCGGACGGATCCGCCTGACTTCTCGGTGCATCAGCCGGGGGTCAGCGCGCCACGCCGGTCTCAGCGTGGTCGAGCAGGAGTTCCCGGCGCAGCCGGGCCAGGTCCGGTCCGCTTCCCGTGGGCGTACGGCTGTAGCGGCCGGTGCCGTACAGGGAGCGCCAGTTCGGCACCCGTTCCCTGACGAGGTGCACAAGATCGATGTCCGTGCCGCGGGCGGCGCCGCCCGGGGCCCGCAGGAGGGCGGGCGCGGCGGCGAGCATGGCGTCGAGCTGGGCGTAACCGTCCTCGACCTGCCGGGTCACCTCGTCGATCGCTTCCTGCCTGGTGCAGCCGGTCTCATGACAGAGCACTCTGACCAGGTTGTAGGGAGCGCCGGCGGCCTCGTCCTGCTCTAGGGTGCGCAGGTCGTTCTCCGCGAGCACGACGGTCAGCCCGAGGTCCAGCGCCCGCCGGAAGAGCGGGTGGTCGCGTACCACAGGGTCGATCTGCCTGCCGTACGTCACCTCGAAGAGGTCCAGGGCGAGGTCGGGCCCGGCGCTGCGCAGCCGCAGCGGGAGCTGGTCGCGCAGGCTGGGGACGAACCCGCTGAGCCGATGGCACGCCTCGCGTTCGCACGCCTCCAGCCACTCGGCGAGATGATCGAGGGCGCGAGCCTGCCATGAGGGTGGCTGAATGAGGCGGATCCGCGCCCAGGACTGGGCCAGGGCGGTGGCGACCGCTCCACCGGCCCTCGGGGTGTCGCCGAGGTCGCGGATGAGGAGGGTGAGCCGGTGCCGCAGCTGAATGACTTCCTCCGGGTCGGTCAGTGCAGGGTCCTCCAGTAGATCGTCGAGCACATAACACACCAGAATCCACCGGGCCAGCGTCTCGACCTGCTCGGGGTCGGCGCCCGGCCACATGCGCGCGGCGGCCGAGGCCATGCCGCTCCATCGCGGGTGGCGGACCTCCTCGGGCGTGGCGGCGAGCCCGGTCTCCAGCAACCAGGCGTCCACCCGTTCCTGCACGCCATCCCGGACCCGTGCGGGGACGCCGGCCGGAGCGGGGGAGGGCGCGGGAACGGTGACCGGAGCCGGGCCCGGACGCTTGCCGGTGCTCATGACCGATCGGGCGTAGCCGGCCAGCGCCTCCCGCGGCCGCGGGTCGCCGAGGCCGTCGAGCTGACGGAGCGCCGCCTCCATGTGGGCGTCGACGACCTGGCGGGCCTCGTCCACGGCTCCGCAGGACAGCACCAGGCGCCGCGCGCTCTCGGCCTCGGCCGCCGTCAGGCCGCGGCGCAGCAGGCGGGCGAGCACGGGCTCGCGGGCCAGCGCCCTGATCACCGGGAGCGTGTAGACACCCTCCACGATGTCGGAGTTGGCCGGTTTCCCGAGATTCCCGGCCGTCGCGGTCAGATCGAGGATGTCGTCGCGCACCTGGTAGGCCAGACCGAGGTGCCAGCCGAACCGCGCCAGCGCCTCCTCTCCCTCCGAGCCCGGTGCGGCCTGCATGGCGCCCAACCGGCAGGCCACGGACAGCAGCTCGGCCGTCTTGGCGCCGGTCACCTCCATGTAGGCTTCCTCAGTGCGGGAGAGCAGGAAGCGGTCGGCCGTTTCGGCGATCACTCCCGAGCAGGCGCGTTCGCCCGCCTCGGCGGCCACCAGCGCCTCGCGCTCGCCCAGCTCGGCGAGGATCCGGCTGGCGTTGACGACCAGGAGGTCACCGGCCAGGACCGCCATGCGCGCGCCCCACACACCGTTGACGCTCGGCCGGCCCCTGCGCTGCCTAGCGTCGTCGATGACGTCGTCGTGGTAGAGCGACGCCGTGTGCAGCAGTTCGACGGCCGCCGCGGCGCGTACGGCACGAACGTCGGCGGCCCCCTCCGGGCCGGCGAACAGGTAGTACGACAGCAGCGCCAGAGTGGGCCGGATCAGGCGGCCGTGGCCGCCCCGCGGTTGCCTGGTCAGCGTGGCCAGGTCGGGCCGGCCCCGCACGCCTGCCAGGCCGAGGACCTCCCGCACCCGTTCCAGGTCGGATATTAAAGCGGGGAAAAACGGGCTCTCGGTTGTCATCGATGCTCCTGAGGGACTCATGGACGCGCCGTGGCCGGCTCGCCGAGCGGCCGGTGCACACGGGTACGGCGGGCGAACGCGCAGATGCCGAGGGCCGCCGTGCCCAGCGCCCAGCACACGGCCGGACCCGCGGCGTTCCAGGGCACCGTGTCCAATGCCACGGCCGAGACGGCCCACTGCATGGGCCCGTAATCGGGCAGGTAGCGCACAAGGACGCTGGCCGCGGCCGGAGTGGCGAGCGGGCTTTGCAGGGCCAGGTCCACCGAGCAGATCACGGTGACGAGGACCAGGCCGGCCAGGTCGGTGGTCAGCACCGCGGCGAGCGCGATGCCGATCCCTCCGTAGATCAGCGCTCCGCCGGCGAGGGCGGAGGCGAGCAGCAGGGGCTGCGCGGTCGGGTGGGTCAGGCAGATCAGGCCGGTCGCGTAGAGCGCGACGCAGAGCGCGACCACCACCAGGGCGGTGAGCTTCGCCGCGATCAGGCACATGTGAGGGAAGCCGGACCGCACCAGGCGGCGGTCGAAGGACGCCGAGTTCATCGTGGTCACGAACATCATGAACCCGGTGATCAGCGCCGATATCTGCAGCGCCCCGGCGAGCTGGTTGAGGACGTTGGCCGGCATGGTGACGGACCTGTCGGCGGCGCGGATGTGGAACGGGAGCGCGATCTCCAGGGACAGGGCGTAGATGAGAACCGCCCACACCGGGATGAAGAGCACGACGATGGTCAGTGCCAGGCGGTTGCGCAGATGCTCCACCATCACCATGCGGACCGCTGTGGTGTAACAGTCCCACCGGCGCGTCATGCCGCACCTGCCCTGTCCGCGCCCCCGACGCCTGTGCGTTCCTGCTCGCGCAGCACGCCGCCCTCCAGCCGTTGGAGAGTGTCGAGGCGGGCCGCGTCATAGGCGAGATGGGAGACCACAAGCACGGAGCGGCCGCGCCCGCGCAATTCCTCGGCCAGGTCCCAGAACCGCACGTAGGTCTCCCAGTCGAAGCCCTGGTAGGGCTCGTCGAGCAGGAGTACGTCCGGGTCGTGCATCAGGGCCAGGACGAGATTGAGCTTCTGGCGGGTGCCGCCGCTCAGCGCGGCGGGGCGGGCCCGGCGGGAGCCGGAGAACCGCAGCGCCTCCATCAGCTCCTCGGCCCTGCACAGGCTCTCCAGGCCGTAGGCGACCTGGAAGAACCGCAGGTGCTGCTCGACCGTGAACGCGTCGTGCAGCACCGTCTCCTGCGGGCAGTGACCGATGCGCCCGCCGTGGCGCACCGACCCGCCGTCCGGCCGTAGGTCGCCGGCGAGGACGCGCAGCAGCGTGGTCTTGCCCGCGCCGTTCTCCCCGACGATCCCCACCACCCGGCCCGGCGGCAGATCGAGATCCACTCCACGCAGCACCGGGCCACCCCGGTAGCCCTTCCGCACGTCCCGCACCCGCAGCACGGGCTCATCCGACGGCATCCGATTTCGTTAGTTCGGTGTGTCCACGGCGATGAAGGCGACGGTGCCGCTGCCCTGGACGCTGCTCACGCCCTTGTCGGAGCACTGGCTGATGTCCGAGGTGGGAGCGGCCTTGCCTGCGATCCGCTTGCCCTTCAGCTTCCCTTCCGTGACCTCGCCGACCAGCATCATGTCGCCCGGGTTGTACGCGTTGATCGCGTCCATGTTGGGGCGGACCGTGGAGGTGCCCAGCGTCTGGCCCTGGGCGTCCTTCCAGGTGATGGTGCCCGTTCCACTGACGTTCTGGACGCCCGTGCAGGACGCCTGCCCGCTGCCTTGGAGGGTGGCCGTACCCGAGCGGATGTTGGGGAAGCTGCTGTCGGGAGAGGCGCAGTTGGTGAGCGTCAGAGTGCCCTTGGCGGTCACCGTGCGGGCCTCCTTGCCCACTGCCGGGTCGGCGGTGATCGGCTGACCGTTGGTGCTCACCGCGCACGTCAGCACGGTGTGGCCGCCCGGCTGCTTCGGCGTGGGGTCGGCGACCGGCCGGGTGCTCGTGCCGGTGCCGCCCGGCGCGCCCTGGGCCACCGTAGGGGCGACCATCAGGGCCAGGCCCGCGACGGCCGCCGCAGCGGCGCCGACACCGCAGGCCAGGTAGACGCGCGATCGAGAAACGTTCATGGACTTCCCCCCGAATGATTGCTGTCGGCAATCTATCTATCACAATCGGTAACGGGAGGCCGGTGACTCGAGACGGGTCACGCGCCGCGCCCCCTCATCGATCGAGGGGATCTACTCGGGTGCGATGGCGACCGCGTGTGCGGGATGAGCCGCTCGACTGGCCGGCCTTCGAGGGCGGCGGCGAGCCGGTCACCAATGATGAGATCACGTCCGTGGTGGCCGAGGGAGCTGCTGTCAGACCTTGACCGTCATCGCGCTGTCGACCACCCGGAAACCGAGCCTCTCGTACAGGCGGCGGGCGGGGTTGCCCTCGGTGACCACCAGGCCGACGCCGGTCAGACCGTCCGCACCGGCGCGGACCAGGACGGTCGACAGCATGAGCGCGCCGAGACCCCTCGGCGACCGGTCCGGGTGCCGGAAGACGTCCGCGATCCACGGTCCCCGGTTCGAGTCGGTGACGAGAACTCCCCCCACGACCTCGCCCTCATCTCGTACGGCGAGGACGCTGCAGGGAAGCAGAGGGCCGATCTCCTCGCCGCTGAGGAGCGGAACGAGCTCCTCCTTCAGGGCCTTCTCGCCGTCACGGGGACGGTAGTCGGGATGGCCGGGCGGGTAGGCCGCGAACCACGCGGGGAAGATCTCGGCGGGTGACCGGTCGCAGGGGACCAGCCGGAAGCCGTCCGGAGCGGCGTCCGCGACCGGCCGTGCGATCGGCAGATCGCACAGCATGACGTTCATGTGCCGCAGCAGCCGCGCGCCCCGGTCGAGCAGCGCTCGACCGAGCCCGACCGGCGCGGAGACCGCCCAACCGGGCATCCCCGACGTGATCGCGTCGGCGGCCCCCGGACCGATGTCCTCGATCGCGTACGCCCACGGGCTGCCGTCGCGGACGCCCTCCAGGTAGCTGAACACCGGGACGCCGTCGGCCCCGAGCATTGTCCGCCGCTCCTCGGTCATACCGTGAGGTTCGCGCACCCCGCCTCGCTCGGCAACCGGTCGAGGTCACGCGTCGTCGTCCTCGGCCTCCCAGCGCAGCAGGTCTCCCGGCTGGCACTCGAGCGCCTCGCAGAGCGCGGCGAGTGTCGAGAAGCGCACCGCCTTGGCGCGGCCGTTCTTGAGCACCGCCAGGTTGGCGGGCGTGATCCCGACGCGGTCCGCGAGCTCGCCCACGGACATCTTCCGCTTGGCCAGCATGACGTCGATCTCGACGACGATCGGCATCAGATCACCTCGTCCAGCTCGGCCTGCATTCGCGCCGCCTCGATGTCGCGCGCGACGGCCTGGGCGAGCAGCATGCGCAGCACGAGCACGATGAGCGCGACCCCCAGGGCCGCCACGCCGGCCCCGCCTATCAGGAGGACCACGCCAGGGGGGACGGGCTCGCCCGGCGCCAGGACGGCCCCGAGCGCGAAGATCAGGAGGGCGGCCGCCACGAAAGCGCCGATCACGACGTCCACCCATCGGAAGGCGGCGTGGGTGAACACCGTGCCGCGCCGCACCATGGTCACCAAGCGCCACACGCAGACCAGGACGACCTCCACCGCCACGAAGCCCAGGACCGTGATCGCGAGGATCGGGGAGCGTAGGTACGCGTACTCCGGGTCGAGCTCCCGCAGGTCGGCGGCCAGCAGCGGCACCATCACCGTCTGCACGAACACCGAGCCGGCGAGCAGTGCCACGAGCACGGCGCGTAGCGCCATCACCGTCAGCTTTCTCATCATCCCTCCATCGATCGGTTCTCAATAGAAATCTATCGATAATCGATAAGGGATGGCAAGGCGTATCCGACGGCCGATACTCGCTGCCGCGCCCTAGACGCCCTGGGGGAGGCGGAACAGGCGGCCGGGGTCGTACGCCGCCTTGACCTGGGCCAACCGGGCGGCGTTGGCGCCGTAGTACTCCTGCCGCCAGTCCTTGAGCTCGGGGTCGATGTAGTTCACGTACGCGTGGTCGCCGAAGTACGGCCGCATGGCGGCGTGGGCGGCCCGGGCCCAGCCGGCGGCGCCGGAGAAGTGGGAGTAGTACTGCACGCTGAACAGCGCCTTGCGGTGCGGGAAGGCGGTGGCGTCGGGGCGGACTCTGGCGATGGCGCCGCCGAGCGCGTCGAGCATCACCGAGTGCCGTCCCGGGGCGGCGACCTGGGCCAGCAGCGCCTTGATCCCGGCGGACGACAGCGGCGTGTAGGCGAAGTGCGACTTGGCCGAGAACGAGTCGCGCACGAGCTTGCCGCTCGGATTCTGCCCGGGAAGCGTGCCGGGACGGTGGCACTGGGCCACCGACATCGACGCGCAGCCCGCCTCCACCATCATCGCGTGGTCGTACGCGGAGGTCGCGACGTAGCGGGTCGAAGGCCCCGAGCCGACCCGGTCGACGAGCTTCTGCAGCAGGTTCTCGCACGCCGTCCTGCCGCCGAGGTAGAGGCCGCCGACCATCACGTCGAGCGACGGGTCACGGTCGAGATGGCAGTTCGACCACATCGCGTCGGGCGCGGAGGGCGCCCACGCCTGCCATGCCTTCAGCACCGCCGCCGCCTTCGCCCAGGGCCAGTGCAGGAAGAACAGGGTCACCGTGCGCGTCGGATGAGTCCGGAACGTGAACGACGTCGCCACACCGAAGTTGCCGCCGCCGCCGCCCCTGGACGCCCAGTAGAGGTCCGGGTGCGAGCTCGGCGAGCAGGTCAGCACCTTCCCGTCCGCCGTCACGACCTTCAGGGACTCCAGCACGTCGCAGGTCAGGCCGTACTGCCGCGACACCACGCCGATGCCGCCGCCCAGCGTGAGCCCGGCCACCCCGACCGTCGGGCAGGAACCCGCCGGGATGCTGACGCCGTGCGCGGCCAGCTTGGCGTACACGTCGACCAGGCGCGCCCCCGCGCCGACCGTGGCGTGGCCGCCCGAGTAGGACACGCCGCTCATCGGCGACACGTCGATGACGAGCCCGCTGCCCGTGGACCAGCCCGCGTAGCTGTGGCCGCCCGACCGGGAGGTCACCGGCACGCCGTATCGCCGGGCGAACGCCAGGCACTCCGACACGTCCGCCGCCGTCTTGCAGTAGGCCACCCCGGCCGGCCGTACGGAGTCGAAGGCCGAGTTGAACACGTGGCGCGCGTTGTCGTACGACGCGTCGCCGGGGCGGATCAGTTTGCCGTCCAGCCCACGCCCGAGCGCGGACCAGTCGGCGGGACGGGGACCCGCGGCGGCGAAAGCCGTGCCGGAAACAGCGGCGGCCCCCGCCAGGGCCGAGACGCGAAGGAAACTCCGTCTGTCGATCATGGTCGTACTCCCGAGGTGGTGATCTACCTCGTTGAGACGCTCATGGAACCGGTCCGGTTGGTTACAAGCCCATCACTTCGTTCCTATACGCAGGGCCAGCGCCGGGCACATCTCCACGGCCTTCTGCGCCTCGCCCAGCAGCCACGAGGGCACTCCGGTGTCCATGAACACCGGAAAGCCGTGATGGTCGAGCTTGACCAGCTCGGGCACGAGGTGCGCGCACAGGCCGTGGCCCTGGCAGCGGGTCCAGTCGACGACGAGCCGCGCGTCCTGCGCGTCCTCGATCGGCAGCGGCAGCACGCCCTTCGCCGTCCGCCCGCAACCGCCGTGGAAGCGGTGCTCCTCCACGTCGTCGGCGAACGCGTCCAGCGCCGACAGCACGAACCTGGCCGAGCCGTCCGGATGGAAGCAGGCGCCCCGGCCCTTCACGGCGGCGGCGGCGCGGAGGACGAGGTCGGGGCCGTCCGGGTCGCCGTCCTGGAGCCGGCGGCAGGCCCGCGCGAGGTCCGGCAGGCCCAGGCGGCACGGCCCGCACTGCCCGGCCGACTGCGCCGCGAGATAGCCCGCCACCCGCGCCGTCTCGCCGAGCGGGCAGGTGTCCTCGCCCAGCACCACCACGATGCCCGCGCCCAGCTCGCCGCCCACCTCCTTCGCGCCGCGCCGCGACAGGATCGCGCCGTACGCGTCCTCGGCGGACATCCACGTGCCGTGGTAGCCGCCGAGCAGCAGCCCGTCGCCGATCTTCGCCTCGCACAGGTTCAGCACGTCGGCCAGCGGCACGCCCGGCGTGACCTCCACGACCGCGGGGGTGGTCACCGAGCCGCCGACCGTGAGCAGGATCGTCCCCGGCTCCTGCACGGTGCCCACCGCGGCGTACTCCTCCGGCCCCAGCTCGGCGAGCACGGCGAGCTGGGCGAAGGTCTCGGTGTTCGACAGCAGTGTGGGCAGCCCGCGCACCCCGCTGTCGCTGGAACGGACCTTCCGGCCCGGCGGCAGGCCCGCCTCGCCGTTGACGGCGCGGACGAGCGCGCCACCCTCGCCGGAGATGAACCGCTCCTGTACGCCCGCGACGCGGACCAGTCCGGTCAGGCCGCGCTCGGCCACGGCCGCGGTGACCGAGGCCTCGGCCAGCTCGCCGGCGCCGACCGCGATCACGACCTCCCGCGAGCCGAGCGCGCTGGCCGCGAGCAGGGCGCCCTCCAGGACCAGGTGGGGCGCCCGGGTGAGCAGGGTCTTGTCCTTGAGGCTGGCGGGCTCGCCCTCGGCGGCGTTCACCAGCACGGCCGTCTCGCTGTCGCGGGCGCGGGAGGCCACGGCGCGCAGCTTGCGCGCGAACGGGAACGCGGCCCCGCCCCGGCCCCGCAGGTCCACCTCCTCGGCCATGGAGATCAGCGTGTCCACGGTCTGGCTCGGCAGCCGGTCGTGGAACTTGTAGTGCGCGTTCAGGTCGAGCCTGCGGTGGTCGTCCAGACCCGCGGTGAGCCGGGCCGGGCCGAGCCGCCGTACGTGGGAGACGCGGTAGGGAATCACACGATCCTCCGGAGGCGGGGTTCCTGGGGGGTGGGAGGCGCTTCGAGGACGTCGAAGGGATCGGTGCCGGTGCGGCCGAGGACGGCGGCCTCGCGCGGCGCCCGCCGCCGTACGGCGGGCCGCGGCGTCGCGAGGTCCTCGCGCACCGTACGGTCGGCGCTCCGCTCGGTGCTCCAGTCGCCTGTTGGGGCCTGCCGGGCGGGCCGGGTGGCGGCGGCGAGCCGGATCAGCAGGGCGGCGCCGACCGCCGCCAGGCAGGCCACGTAGCTGAAGGTCACCCAGGGGGCGGCGGCCCGGCCGGCGGTCAGGCCGTGCAGGATCGCCACCGGCCAGGCGAGGTAGGCCAGGTCGTGCAGCCCCCGCCACAGCCAGGGCCGCTCCGCCTGGGCGAACCTGCCGCGCATCACGCCGGTCGCCACGATGACGACGAACAGGTCCGAGGCCACGGCTCCCAGCGACACGTAGACGTCGGTGGAGGGGATCACCGACCCGTACGGCGGCACCAGCCCGGCGGCGATCTTCATGCCGATGTGGACGATCAGGAAGCCGATGCCGAGCAGCGCCATGGCGCGGTGCACGAGCTGGACGCGCACCCGCTGCGAGATCGGCAGGACGACGCGGTCGGTCGCCGCCAGGCCGAGGGCGACCGTCGTCGTGAGGCCGACGAGCGAGAAGACCCCGGCGTAGAACGTGAGGAACGACTGGGCGTCGGCCAGGAACACGGCGCCGCCGCTGGTCAGGGCGGCGGCGAGCCCCCCGGTGAGGGCCAGGGTGACCAGGGCGCCGAGGCCGATCCGTACGCCGCGCCTTTCGAGGTCGAGGCCGGAATCCGGCCGGGTGTGCCGGGGAGCCCGTCTGCTGGGCAATGATTCCTCCGTCTGGTCAATGCGGCTCGGAGTGGGGCGCCGTTCCCCGTCCTCAGGCGGGGGTGGTCTGCGAAGGACCGGACGGGGAACGGCACGAGCGGGGCCGGTTCGGCGGTGCAGGGCGGTGCAGGGCGGTTCAGCAGCGCAGGCCGCGGTTGACGCAGGAGACGACCGAGCTCATCAGCCGGTCGGGCATGACGTTCTCGAAGTCGGCGTGGTCGGTGATCGGGTTGTGCTGCTGCTCGGGGAAGCTGTCCACCGCGAACGACGGCCCGTTCGGCACCGAGTAGGCCAGGGTCATGCGCAGCTGCGGGATCGCCCGGGTGCCCGTGGGGCAGGCGCCGTTCGCGCCGGGGAACACGACGTGCGTCCTGTGGTTGGCGCTGTCGGTGTTCTGGCCGTCCCAGCAACTGGGGAAGTCGAGCACCCGCAGCACCAGGCTGCCCCGGGGGCAGAGCGGATATCTGCTCGTCAGCCGGTTGGTGAAGCCGGTGCAGGTCCACTGCGCCCGGGCGTTGGCGCCGCCGTTGGTGGCCGCCTTCGCGTCGCCGGTGATCATCCGGAGGAAGCGCGGCATCGCCACGACCCTGCTGACCGGGTTGCCGCGGAACTGCAGCGTGACCGACCGGGCCAGGAGGATCCTGCCGACGTTGCCCTCGGACGCGCCGCCCGGCTCGTCCGTCACCGCGCCCGTCCCCATGCCCCGGCCACCGTTCTGCCCGGCCCGGAACCGCTCGATGTCGTCCGGGGAGGACGAGGGGGAGGCGGTCGCCTGGGCGCCGGCGCCGGTCCGGGCGCGCAGGACGGGCCAGAAGTACGCCGACCTGTCGCCGAACCGGCAGGTGGTGCCGCCCGCGGCGAGGCTCTCGTCGGTGGAGAAGCCGTTGGTGGTGAGGTTGCCGACGTAGTCGTGCACGTGGTGCGCGCCGTTCGACACCCCGGGCGTGACGATGTGGTTGTCGGAGTTGCGGTGGCCGTTCTCGTTGCGTCCGCAGCGTGAGGTGAACGAGCCGCGCCCGGCGCGTACGGCGGTGTCGCCCGGCGGGACCTGCCGGATGTCGACGAAGTCCTCCAGGGCCGGGCCGACGTCCTCGCACTCCGCGCCCTGGACGGAGGGGTCGCAGTGGTCGGCGAACGCGGGCCGGCCCACACCGGTCAGCGAGCCTGCGATCAGTACGCCCGCCATCGCGAGCACGAGCCGTTTTCGCATGGATGCTCCTTAGACAGTGCCTTCTAGACCGTGGGGGTGGGCAGCGTGGAGTAGTCGACGAGACCCGTGCCTTCGAGCAGCGTCATGTGCTTCATCACGACGTCGACCGCCTGCCCGGCGAAGTCGCGGATCAGGCTGTTGCGGGTGCCCGCGCGTACGGCGGAGACGAAGGTGAAGACCTTGCCGTGCGCGTCGCGCAGGCGGGCGGCGAAGACGCGGTCGAAGTCGGCGCCGCGTGCGGCGGCCATCTCGTCCAGCCACCGGCGCTGGTCCGGGTTCGGCTGGTCCGGCAGCGGAACGGCGAGCTTGGCGGCGAGTTCCCTGACCGCCGCGTCGAGCTTGGTGTGGTCCTCCACGAGGTGCCTGCCGACGTCCTTGACCTTGTCGCTGCCGGCCCGGTCCTGGGCCCAGCGGCCGGCGGGGATCTCCCAGAGCCCCGCCCAGCGCACCCGGACCAGCAGGTCGCGGTCGGCCGGGCCCAGCGGGCCGTAGGGGGTCTGCGTCCAGTCCGGCCCCGTCCAATCCGACTGGGACGAGGCGCTCCGGGGGACGACCACGATCACCGTGACGGCCGCCGCGAAGAGGAAGACGCCGAGCACCAGGAGTTCCCCGAACCGGAACCGCATCGTGCCTCCTTTCGTGACCTTCGGTCGGAGGTACGCGGTCCCCGCAGGCGCGGTTCAGGAAATAGTCAGAAATGACTGGAGTTACGGATGTGGTGTACGAACAAGTAACCCTGGTGCAAATATGTGGCCGTGCGTCGACAACTCGACAGCCGGTTCGTGCGTCTTGACCCCCCTGACTACGACGCTGACAACGACGATCCCGATCGGGACGAACGCCTGATCCGGGAGCTGTACCGCGAGTTCGGCGGTCCGCTGCTGCGTCACGTGCGCAAGACGACCGGCAACGACCTGCAATGGGCTGAGGACGTCGTCCAGGAGACGCTGGTGCGTGCCTGGCGTAACTCGGCGAAGCTGACGTGGGAGCCGCCCCTGCTGTGGGCGTGGCTCCTCACCGTCGCCCGCCGCATCGTGATCGACGGGCGCCGCAGGCGCGGCGTACGGCCGAGGGAGGTAGAGGCTCCCGAAGAGGACAGCATCGCCGTACCGGACGGCTCGGACCGGACGCTGGCGGCCATCGTGGTCGCGGACGCGCTCCGGCACCTGTCGAGTCAGCACCGGGAAGTTATCGAAGAGACATACTTACGCGACCGGACGGTAAGCCAAGCGGCCGAGGTTCTGGGCATCCCACCGGGTACCGTGAAATCCAGGCTCTTTTACGCCCTGCGCGCGCTTCGCACGGCCCTGAAGGAGAGGGGGGTGGCCAGCTGATGTCCGCGTCGTCGCCGCACTTCGACGTGGCAGCGTACGCCCTGGGAGTGCTGGACGACGACGACGCCGAGGCATTCGAGCGGCACCTCGACGGATGCGCGCCATGCCGGGCGGAACTGCTGGAGACCCAGGAACTGCCCGGCATGCTCGACGCCATCAAGGACGGCTCCGTCTCCTCGGAGCGTTCCCACCCCTGACCGGCCGGCGTCGGCGGCCCGCGAGGGACGGTTGCCGGACGGACGGTCCCGCCGCCAGGTGGAACGTGCCCTCCCTGCGCACCGTGTGCCAGCGCAGCCGGGCCCCCAGAACCGCGGTGGCCACCGACTGGATGACGACCAGGTACATCAGCTGCCGGTAGACGAACTGCTGCAGCGGCAGCACCCACAGCACCGAGGCGCGTTCGCCGTCCAGGCGCAACGCGTACCAGCCGGTGAGCGCCTGCACCGCGACGAAGCCGGCCCACACCGCGACCACGGGAAGGGGATCGCCGATGAACAGCCCGTAGAGGGCCATGACGTCGACGACGGGGGCCAGCAACGGCAGGATCACCTGGAACAGCGTGAGATATCCGAGGCATCGACGGCCGAACGGACGGCGCTCCACGACCGCCCCGCGATGCTTCCAGATCGCCTGCAGCGTGCCGTAGCACCACCGGTATCGCTGCCGCCACAGCTGGCCGAGTGAGGCGGGCGCCTCGGTCCACGCGCGGGCCCGCTCCTCGTAGACCACCCGCCAGCCCCTGCGGTTGACGGCCATGGTCAGGTCGGTGTCCTCGGCGAGCGTGTCCCCGCTGACGCCTCCGGCCGACGCCACCGCCTCGCGGCGGAACGCGCCGATCGCCCCCGGCACCGTCGCCATGCAGCCGAGCAGGTCGAACGCGCGGCGGTCCAGGTTGAACCCGACGACGTACTCGATGTGCTGCCAGCGGCCGATCAGCCCACGCCGGTTGCCGACCTTGGTGTTGCCGCTGACCGCGCCGACGGTGCGGTCGGCGAGCGGCCGTACGAGGTTGCGGATGGTCGAGGGTTCGAAGACGGTGTCACCGTCCACCATGACCAGGATGTCATGGGCGGCGTGGGCGATGCCGGTGGCGAGCGCGGCGGGTTTCCCCGCGTTCGGCTGCCGGATCACCCGGACCCCGGGCAGGCCGAGCGAGGCGGCGATCCGCCCCGTGTCGTCGGCGGAGCCGTCGTCCACGACGACGATCTCGACCGGGCCCGTGTAGTCGGTCCTGACCAGGGACCGCACCGTCGCCTCGATCCCCGCGGCCTCGTTGTAGGCGGGGACGATCACCGAGACCGGCGGCGGGGCCGCCCAGTGGGGCATGCCGGTGTTCGCGGACCTCCCGCGCGTCCTGCGGGCGTGCGCCCACGCCAGTGCGACGAAAAAGGTCATCCGGAGCACGGTGAGCACGCCGGCCGCGGCGAGGAACCAGCCGAGCGCCTCGACGAAGGCGAAGGAGGCCCGCTGGGCGAACCCCAGGACCGTGCCGAGGACGCGCTCGTCGGGGGAGGCGGCGGTGTGCGCCGTGGGCAGCCCGACGGCCTCCGTGAGCGTGGTGGCGGTGTATCCCTTCCTCTCCAGCCGGGTGAGCAGCCGGTCGACGGCGGCCAGCGTCCGGGTGCGGTCGCCTCCCGAGTCGTGGAACATGACCACCGCGCCCTCGCCCTCGACCGTGCGCGCGAGGGATGCGAGGACCATCTCGTCCGCGGGCGGGCGGCTCCAGTCCTGGGTGTCCACGTCGGTGAACGTCACGAGGTATCCCTCGTCGCCGAGCAGGCGCATCGCGGCGAGCTGCCCGTACCCGACCGCTCCCGGGCCCGAGGAGTACGGAATGCGGGCGAGGCGGGTGTGGATCCCGGCCGCCGCGGCCAGCGTCTTCTGCGTCAGGGACATCTCCACGCGGACCCGCCAGGCCGGCACCGCGCCCAGGTCGGCGTGAGTGTAGGTGTGGTTGCCGATCTCGTGCCCTTCGGCGACCACGCGGCGGGTGAGCTCGGGATGCTCGGCGACGTGGGCCCCCAGGACGAAGAAGGTCGCCTTCGCGTGGTGCTTGCGGAGCAGGTCGAGCAGCCGGGGCGTCCAGCGCGGGTCGGGACCGTCGTCGAAGGTGAGCGCCACCCGTCGGGGCTTGGGCCGCGCGCTGAGCGGCCGGGCCCCCGAGACGTTGACCAGCGGGCCGCCGGAGCGGATCTGCTCCAGCTCGGCGGAGTCGCCGTAGTCCGCCGGGGGCGCCTCGGTCTCGCCGATGACGTTGTGCGCGTACGCGTTGAGCAGCAGCGCTCCGGCCATGAGCAGCGCGGCGATCGCGACGAGGAACCAGTGGCCACGCGGCTCGGCAGGTCTCCGCTCGGCCGGTCTGCGCTGTCGTCTCATCGACGCGTCACTGGGAGGCCCCGGCCGTCTGCCCGGGCTGCTGGGGAGGCGTCTGGACGGTGCTGCTGGGCTCCGGTGCCGGGGTCCGCGTCGCCTCCTCGGCCGGCGCCGTGGTCTGCGCGGCCTCGGGAGCCGGCGGCGCGGGCGTGGACTCACCGGACGCGGAGATCTCCACATCCGGCTCCGGGACCGCGGAGGGCGTCGTGCTCGGCTTGAGGCTCTTCTGCCTCGAAGGAGCGGCGGAGGGCGCCCTGCTCCGCAGTCCGCGAGCGGAGGGCGACCGCCGCGCGGAAGCCGCCGTCGCGCGCGGCGTGCCGCTCGCCGGGGGGACACTCCTGCGCTCGGACCTCCGGGACGGGGTGGGAGAGCCCGCGGGGGAGCGTTCCACGACCTGCTGTCCCTGCGTGCCCGGCCATCCCATCGGGGGCAGCTCGGGGCCGGCCAGTGCTCCGCTCACCAGGGTGAGAGTCAGCGCGAGGACGACGATCGCCCCGCCGACAGCGGCGGCTGTCAAGATCTTGGCCCGGCGTCCGCTCTGGTCCACGAAGACGGCCGTACGCTCCGGACGATGATCTTCCACGACGCATGATCGTACGCGAGTCGAAAGCAGCTTCGAGAAGTTCACACCGTTTTGTGATCAGGCATTCAGGATTTCCCGATGTCCGGCGCGAGGACCTCCCGCCGGTGAGCGGCGTCTCCGGGGGTGGCTTGCGCATGAGAGCCCCCGGCGGGGGCGGGGCTGGTTAAATGGGGCACGGTCAATCCCCTGGTCGCGCGCACCGGACGAAGTTGACGTTTGTGCCGTTATGGGGTGGTATCGGGGGCGGTGGTGCCGGGCTTTCGATCAATGGGGATCGGAAGGGACGCGTCCATCGTGGAGGAGTGGCGCATGCCTGCGACGCCGTACGGCCGGGCCGGGTCCGGGGATGTCCTGCCCCCGCCGCGCAGCTTCGGCGAGGAGGGCGGGCGCCTGTCCTACGGCGGCTATCTCCGCCTGCCCGAGCTGCTCGCCCAGCAGGAGCAGCGGTCCGGGGCCAGTGACGAGCTGCTGTTCATCACCGTCCACCAGGTCTACGAGCTGTGGTTCAAGCTCCTCCTGCACGAGCTGGAGCGGATCAGGGACGCGATGATCGAGGGTGCGCTGTGGCGCGCCAGGCATCTGTTCCGCCGGGTGCACGCGGTGGAGAAGGTCCTGGTCGACCAGGTCCAGGTGCTGGAGACCATGACGCCGCAGGACTTCCTGGAGTTCCGGTCGGTCCTCGCCCCCGCGAGCGGTTTCCAGTCGGTGCAGTTCCGTGAGCTCGAGTTCCTCTCGGGCGTCAAGGACCCGTCGTACCTCGGCCGGCTGAGGGACGCGAGCGAGGAGGAGCTCGCCAGGCTCCGGCGGCGGCTCGCCGAGCCGACGCTGTGGGATGCTTACCTCACCGCCCTCTCCCAGCGCGGCCTGCCGGTCTCCGACGAAGAGATCATGGAATCCCTGCTGGCCGTGGCCCGTGACCGGGGATCGTACGACGACCTGTGGGACCTGGCCGAAGATCTCCTCACCCACGACGAGACGACCGCGCTCTGGCGGATGAGGCACGTGCAGATGGTGGAGCGCCAGATCGGCACGAAATCCGGTACGGGAGGCTCGTCCGGGGCACCGTACTTGAGGGGAAGGGCGCGTTTGCACTTCTTTCCCCTGCTCTGGGAACTCCGGGCCTGGCTTTGAATCCTCACAAGGGAGTGAGTAGCGACATGCCGCTCGAAATGGCGCTGAATCGGCAGGAATCGGATGAAGCGCTGGACGAGCTTCTCCGCATCGCCGCCGAGAGGTGCGCGCACGCGCCGGGAGCGCTGCAGGTGGAGGGCGAGGACGTCCTGGCCTTCCTGAGGCGGTACTACCGCAACGTCCCGGTCGAGGACCTGGCCGACCGCGACCCGGTGGACGTGTACGGCCCCGCGATGGCCCACCGCCACCTGGCCCAGCACCGGCCGCAGGGACGCGCGCTGGTCCGCGTCTACACCCCCACCCTTGAGGAGTGCGGCTGGGACCCGGGCCGCACGGTGGTCCAGATCGTCACCGACGACATGCCGTTCCTCGTCGACTCGGTGACGACCGAGCTGGACCGGCACGAGATCGGCACCCACCTGATCGTCCACCCCCAGATGCGGGTGCGCAGGGACATGACCGGCGAGCTGCTCGGCCCGGACCAGGAGAACATGACCGGGCAGGTCGTCCGCGAGTCGTGGATGCACATCGAGATCGACCGGCAGGCCGACCACGCCGTGCTCAAGGAGCTGGAGAGCGACCTGAAGCGGGTGCTGCTCGACGTGCGCTGCGCGGTCGAGGACTTCGCCAAGATGCGGGCGCTGGCGGTGCAGACCGCCGAGGACCTGGCGGTCAACCCGCCGCCGCTCGAGCCCGCGCAGGTCGAGGACGGCATGGAGCTGCTGCGCTGGCTCGCCGACGGCCACTTCACGTTCCTGGGCTACCGGGAGTATCGGCTGGAGGACACCGACGGCGGCATCGCCCTGCGCGCCCTGCCCGGCACCGGGCTCGGCATCCTGCGGGCCGACAAGGCCGGATCGGCCAGCTTCGCGGCCCTGCCGCCGAAGGTGCGGGCGAAGGCGCGGGAGAAGCAGCTGCTGATCGTCACCAAGGCCAACAGCCGGGCCACCGTCTACAAGCCCCACTACCTCGACTACGTCGGGGTCAAGGTCTTCTCGCCCGAGGGCGAGGTCATCGGCGAGCGGCGGTTCCTCGGGTTGTTCACCCACGTGGCGTACAACGAGTCGATCTCCCGCATCCCGGTCCTGCGGCGCAAGCTCGCCGAGGTGCTGGAACGTGCCGGGCTGTCGCCCGACAGCCACGACGGCAAGGATCTGATGGAGATCCTGGAGACCTACCCGCGCACCGAGCTCTTCCAGATGTCCGTGGGCGAGCTGCTGCCCATCGCGCTCGGCGTGCTGCGGCTGCGCGAGCGCAAGCAGGTCAAGCTGTTCCTGCGCCGCGACGACTACGGCCGCTACATCTCCTGCCTGATCTTCCTGCCGCGTGACCGCTACACCACCAAGGTCCGCCTGCACATGCAGCGGATCCTGATGAAGGCGCTCGGCGGCACCTCGCTCGACTACAGTACGATGATCGGCGAGTCGGCGCTGGCCCGGCTGCATGTCGTGATCCGCGGTGAGCGCGGCACACCGCTCGCCGAGACGCCGGTCGACGTCGAGGAGCTGGAGGCGCGGCTTGCCGCCACCACCCGCACGTGGGAGGACGACCTCGCCGCCGCGATCAACGAGCTGTGCCCGGAGGAGGACGCGCCCCGGCTCCTGCGCCGCTACGGCACCGCCTTCCCCGAGGGCTACAAGGCCGATTTCCCCGCGCGTACGGCCGTCGCCGACCTCAAGCGGCTGGAGGCGCTCGGCGAGGACCCGAACGCCATCGGCATGAACCTCTACGAGCCGTACGGCGCGGCCGAGGGGGAGCGGCGCTTCAAGCTCTACCGGCTGGGCGCGCCGATCTCGCTGTCGCGGGTGCTCCCGCTGCTCACGCGGATGGGCGTCGAGGTGGTGGACGAGCGGCCGTACGAGGTCGACCGCGACCACGACCCCGACACCAGGGACGCCTGGATCTACGACTTCGGCCTGCGGTACACCCCCTCCGAGGAGGTGCACCGCGACGAGTTCAAGCGGCTGTTCCAGGACGCGTTCGGCGTGCTGTGGCGCGGCGAGGTGGAGAACGACGGCTTCAACGCGCTCGTGCTGGCCGGCGGGCTCACCTGGGAGCAGGCCGAGATCCTCCGGGCGTACGCCAAGTATCTGCGGCAGGCCGGGACCACGTTCAGCCAGTCGTACATCGAGAAGGTGCTGCGCGGCAACGTGCGGCTGGCCCGGCTGCTGGTGCGGCTGTTCGAGGCCAGGCTCGACCCGCGCCGGCCCGACGACGGCAGGCCGGAGGTCTGCGACGCGCTGACCGAGGAGATCCTCGCCTCGCTGGACGAGGTGGCCTCGCTCGACGAGGACCGCATCCTGCGGGCCTACCTGGAGATGATCCAGGCGACGCTGCGCACCAACGTCTTCCAGGCCGCGCGCGACGACGGGCGCGACGCCGGGGACGCGGGCAGCCAGTTCGTCACCGGCAGGCGCAAGCCGTACATCTCCCTGAAGGTCGATTCGCAGGCGATCAGCGTGCTGCCGCTGCCCCGGCCGAAGTACGAGATCTTCGTGTACTCGCCGCGGGTCGAGGGCGTGCACCTGCGCTTCGGCAAGGTCGCCCGCGGCGGCCTGCGCTGGTCGGACCGCATGGAGGACTTCCGCACGGAGATCCTCGGCCTGGTCAAGGCGCAGATGGTCAAGAACACCGTCATCGTGCCGACCGGCTCGAAGGGCGGCTTCGTCGTCAAGCGTCCCCCCGCGGGCGGGCGCGACGAGTTCCTGGCCGAGGGCGTGGCCTGCTACCGCCAGTTCATCTCCGGCCTGCTCGACCTCACCGACAACCTGGCCGCGGGGGAGGTCGTGCCGCCGCCCGACGTCGTGCGGCACGACGGCGACGACACCTACCTCGTGGTGGCCGCCGACAAGGGCACCGCGACGTTCTCCGACATCGCGAACGAGGTGGCCAAGGAGTACGGCTACTGGCTCGGCGACGCCTTCGCCTCCGGCGGGTCGGTCGGCTACGACCACAAGGCCATGGGCATCACCGCCAGGGGCGCCTGGGAGTCGGTCAAGTACCACTTCCGCACGCTCGGCGTGGACGTGCAGAGCACCGACTTCACCGTGGTCGGCGTCGGCGACATGTCCGGCGACGTGTTCGGCAACGGCATGCTCCTGTCGGAGCACATCCGGCTCGTGGCGGCCTTCGACCACCGGCACGTGTTCGTCGACCCCGACCCGGACGCCGCGCGGAGCTTCGCCGAGCGGCGACGGCTGTTCGAGCTGCCCAGAAGCTCCTGGGACGACTACGACAGGTCGCTCATCTCGGCGGGCGGCGGCGTGTGGCCGCGCACCGCGAAGTCGATCCCGGTCTCGCCGCAGACGCGCGCCGCGCTCGGCCTCCCGCACGGCGTCACCGCGCTCGCGCCGAACGACCTGATCAGCGCGATCCTGCGGGCCCCCGTCGACCTGCTGTGGAACGGCGGCATCGGCACGTACGTCAAGGCGTCGTCGGAGACCCACGCCGACGTGGGGGACAAGGCCAACGACGCACTGCGGATCAACGCGGCCGACCTGCGCTGCAAGGTCGTGGGCGAGGGCGGCAACCTCGGCTTCACCCAGCGCGCCCGGATCGAGTTCGCGCTGAACGGCGGGCTGATCAACACCGACTTCATCGACAACTCGGCCGGTGTGGACACCTCCGACCACGAGGTGAACATCAAGATCCTGCTCGACCAGGTCGTCCGCGACGGCGACATGACCGACAAGCAGCGCAACCAGCTCTTCCTCGACATGACCGACGAGGTGGGCAGGCTGGTGCTGGAGGACAACTACGCCCAGAACGTCGTGCTCGCGGCGGCCCGCGCGCAGGCGCCGGAGATGCTGCACATCCACGCCCGCTACCTGCGGAGGCTGGAGCGCGAGGGGCTGGTCAACCGGGAGCTGGAGTTCCTGCCCTCGGACAAGGTGCTCGCCGAGCGGCGCCAGGCCGGGCTCGGGCTCAGCAACCCCGAGTTCGCGGTGCTGCTCGCCTACACCAAGCTCGTGGTGGACGCGGAACTGCTGCAGTCGGACATCCCCGACGACCCGTCGCTGGCGTCGTGGCTGGTGTCCTACTTCCCCTCGGCCCTGCGCGAGCGCTTCCGGACGTACATGGACTCCCACCCGCTGCGCCGGGAGATCATCACGACCCGGATCGTGAACGACGTGGTGAACTTCGGCGGCACGAGCTTCGTCTACCGCTTCGGTGAGGAGACCGGCGCCTCGACGGCCGACATCGTGCGGGCCTACCTGGTGACGCGGGAGGTCTTCGACCTGCCCTCGTTCGTGCGCCAGATCGAGGAGCTGGACAACGAGGTGGACACCGGGACCCAGCTCGCCATGCTGCTGGAGGGCCGCAAGCTGTCCGAGCGCGGCACCCGCTGGCTGCTCGGCAACCGCCGCCCCCCGCTCGACCTCGCCTCCACGGCCCGCTACTTCATCGAGGGCGCCGGTGGCCTGCTGCCCCACCTGCCCAAGCTGCTGACCGGCCCCGACCTGGCGGCGTATGAGGAGCGCCGGGACTCCTTCGTGGCCAGGGGCGTGCCCGGCGAGCTGGCCGAGCGGGTCGCGGCGATGGTGCCGGCCTACTCCACGTTCGACCTCGTGGAGATCGCGGCGTACACGGGCCGGCCGGTGAGCGAGGTGGCCGAGGTCTACTTCGACCTGGCCGACCGGCTCCAGCTCGCCCGGTTGCGCGAGCGGGTGATCGCGCTGCCGCGCGACAGCCGGTGGAACTCGATGGCCAGGTCGGCGCTGCGCGATGACCTGTACGCCGCCCACGCGACGCTGACCAGGGACGTGCTGATCCACAGCCGGCCGGGCCTGTCGCCGGAGGAGCGGCTGGCGAGCTGGACGGAGGCCAACCAGGCCGCGGTGACGCGGTCGCGGCAGACGCTGTCGGAGATCTGGGAGAGCGACACCTTCGACCTGGCGACGCTGTCGGTCGCGCTGCGTGCGGTGCGGACGCTGGTCTCCACCAGCAACCTCCCCCACGCGGAGGCGTGACCATGCCTGGCGATCAGCGGTTGGAGCCGCCGGTGACGAAGCCCTCGTAGCCGACGACGTGCGCGGGCGCGGTGGACGCCTTGGGCGGCACCGCGCTCACGTACTGCTGGGTCTCGACGATCTGCCGCTTCTGCCGGATGAACAGGTTCTTGGCGGGATTCAGCAGCCAGCGGGCTTCGGCGGGGATCGCCACCGGACGGCCCTCGGCGCACTTCAGCCCCTGGGGCTGGCCCTGCGGCTGGGCGCTGGCGGTCCACGAGGACGTGCGGATCAGCGTGTACAGCATCATCGCGCCGCCGTCGCGGGTGCGCAGGGCGAAGGTCGGGTAGTTGGGAGCCGAGGCGAAGATCGACTCGTAGACCATGCAGTCGTCGGCCTTCGCCGTCACCTTGGTCTTGACGATCTCGTCGTAGAAGCCCGTCGTCTGCGGGCCGGGGGCGATCAGCCCGGAGGCGTAGCCCTTGGGGCCCTCCTCGGCGACCGTGGCGTGCAGGGGGCCCATCAGGTTGGGGCTGATGGCCACCGAGGCGTCGCGCGACTCCAGCGCCGTGGCGTACCCGTCCGCGTCGAGGGCGACCGAGGGCGGCTTCTCGCCGGGATAGAGCAAGGACGCGAAGCTGTTGAGCCACCGCCCGTCCTGGCCCTGCCGTACGAACGTGAACACTCCCGTGCGGACCTCGCCGGACGCGTCGCGCCGCCGGGCGGTGGCCGCGAACCAGACGGTCGAGCGGCCGCTCTGCCGGGGCACGAGCACCGTACGGCGATCCCAGGTGTAGCGGGCGGGCTCGCCCTCCTGGGAGTGGATGCCGGCGATCGTGATGGGCCGCTGGCCGTCCTGGGTGAGCAGGAGCTCCCACCGGTCGGCCCCGGCCAGCCGCAGCACGTCGTCGGTGTCCAGGAACGCGTCGAGCGCCCGGGACGCCTCCTCCAGCGTCACCGCCGGGGGACTGGGCGACGGTGACGGGCTCTCGCCGGGACTCGGCAGGGCGGAGGTGGCCGCCGCAGGGCTGGCCGTCGGCCGGGCCGGCTCCCCGCCCGAGCAGGCGACGGCCGTACAGGTGACGAGGGCAAGGGCCAGCGCACTCCGAACGACCCCGTTCACGCCAGCCTCCCCATGCAATCGATCCACATGCTACCGAGGCGCGCTGCCTGACCGGGTCCCCGATTCGCGTACCCTTTACAGACGTGGCAGTCATCGATCCAGCCGAAGAGATCAACGAGCTTAGCGGCACGCTGAAGGGCATTCAGGACGTGCTCGACCTCGACGCCCTGCGCAAGCAGATCGCCGAGTTGGAGGAGCAGGCTGCCGCGCCCGACCTGTGGAACGACCCCGAGCAGGCGCAGCGCGTCACCAGCCGACTCTCCCACCTGCAGGCCGAGGTCAACCGGGTGGACGGTCTGGGCCGCCGCCTCGAGGACCTTCCGGTCCTGTTCGAGCTGGCGTCCGAGGAGGGCGACGAGGACGCGCTGGCCGAGGCGGAAAGGGAGCTCTCCGCGCTCAGGTCCGAGGTCGGCGCGCTCGAGGTCCGCACGCTCCTGTCGGGCGAGTACGACGCCCGCGAGGCCCTGGTGACCATCAACTCGCAGGCGGGCGGCGTCGACGCGGCCGACTGGGCCCAGATGCTGCTGCGCATGTACCTGCGGTGGGCCGAGCGCAAGGGCTACCCGGCGGAGGTCTACGAGACCTCCTACGCCGAGGAGGCCGGCATCAAGTCGGCCACCTTCGCGGTCAAGGCCCCTTACGCGTACGGCACGCTCAGGGGCGAGCACGGCACCCACCGGCTGGTGCGGATCAGCCCGTTCGACAACCAGGGCCGCCGGCAGACCTCGTTCGCGGGCGTGGACGTGGTGCCCGTGGTCGAGCAGACCGACCACATCGACATCAACGAGGACGACCTGCGCATCGACGTCTACCGGTCGTCCGGGCCGGGCGGCCAGGGCGTGAACACGACCGACTCGGCCGTGCGGATCACCCACCTCCCGACCGGCATCGTGGTCTCCTGCCAGAACGAGCGGTCGCAGCTGCAGAACCGCGCGACGGCGATGGCCGTCCTCCAGGCCAAGCTGCTCGAGCGCAAGCGCCAGGAGGAGGCCGCGGCGATGAACGAGCTGCGCGGCGAGGCGACGACGTCATGGGGCACGCAGATCCGCAACTACGTGCTGCACCCCTATCAGATCGTCAAGGACCTGCGTACGGGTGTGGAGGCGGGCAACCCCTCCGCCGTGCTGGACGGCGACCTCGACGAGTTCATCGAGGGCGAGATCCGCTGGGCGCGGCGCCAGGAGTCGGGTGACGGTCAGTAACCGCTGACGTGGGTGAGCGCGACCAGTGCCACGACCAGTAGCACGATCAGCGCGATGACCAGGGGCGGCAGCCCCATGAACCCGTGGTGGTGAACCTTGGCGCGGCCCTCGCGGCAGACGGGGCAGCGCCCCTCCACCACGGGGCCCGCGCACGCGGCGCAGATCAGATGTTCGCAGCTCATAGCAGCTTTACCGCCCCATCGCCCAAGGGCTAATCGTTTTGTTTCCGTTATGGACGTTCCATGCCAGTGTTACCCCTAGACTGGCCTCTGGCCAAACGGAACGTCGATCCAGAGCAAAGTGACCGGCGACCCCCGGACCGGCCGTCCCACCCCCTAGACTGGCTAGCCGTGATGCGCCCGTGATCCATTTCGATAATGTCACCAAGGTCTACGCGAACCAAAACCGGCCCGCCCTCGACCACGTGAGCGTGGATGTCGACAAGGGCGAGTTCGTGTTCCTGGTCGGTCCGTCAGGGTCGGGGAAGTCCACCTTCCTCCGGCTGGTGCTGAAGGAGGAGCGGCCCAACAGCGGCTCCATCCACGTGGCCGGCAAGGACCTGTCGAAGCTGTCCAACTTCAAGGTGCCGCACCTGCGCCGCCGCATCGGCTGCGTGTTCCAGGACTTCCGGCTGCTGCCGAACAAGAACGTCTACGAGAACGTGGCGTTCGCCCTGGAGGTCATCGGCAAGCCGCGCCGCTTCATCCGCAAGGTCGTGCCCGAGGTCATCGAGCTCGTGGGCCTCGAGGGCAAGGCGCACCGCATGCCGGAGGAGCTGTCCGGTGGTGAGCAGCAGCGGGTCGCCATGGCCCGCGCGTTCGTCAACCGGCCGATGATCCTTCTCGCCGACGAGCCCACGGGAAACATCGACCCTGCCACGAGCATCGGCATCATGAAGGTGCTCGACCGAATCAACAGGACTGGCACGACCGTCCTCATGGCGACACACGACGCCGCGATCGTCGACTCCATGCGCAAGCGGGTGGTCGAGCTCGAGGACGGCAAGATCGTCCGCGACCAGTCGCGCGGCGTGTACGGCCAGGCGTATTAGGAGTAACTGGGACCATGCGGGCCAACTTCATCTTCTCCGAGGTCTGGATCGGCCTTCGGCGCAACCTCACGATGACCATCGCGGTGATCGTGACCGTGGCGGTCGGCATGGCGCTGCTCGGCGTCGGACTGATGATCAACTCCCAGGTCTCGAAGCTGACCGGCTTCTGGAGTGACAAGGTCGAGCTTTCGGTCTACCTGTGCACCAAGGGCTCGCCCTTCGAACCCTGTAAGAACAGGGGCGCGGTCACACAGGAGGAGAAGGGCACCCTGGAGCAGACGATCAAGGCGCTCCCGGATGTCGAGCGGGTGCAGTTCGAGAACCAGGCCCAGGCGTTCAAGAACTTCCAGAGCACCGAGAACAACACACTGCTGCTCTCGGTGACCAAGCCCGAGGACATGCCGGAGTCGTTCCGGGTCAAGCTGAAGGACCCGGAGAAGGCGGCCGCCGTGGCGAGCAGCCTCAAGGGGCAGCCAGGCGTCTCCAACGTCGTCAACGAGCGCGACCTGCTCCAGTCGGTCTTCGGCTTCATGGACACGCTGCGCAACGTGGCGCTCGGCATCGCGATCCTCATGGTGATCGCGGCCACCCTGCTGATCGGCAACACGGTCCGGCTGTCGGCGTACAACCGCCGAAGGGAGACCGGCATCATGCGGCTGGTCGGCGCCTCCAACATCTACATCCAGCTTCCGTTCGTGCTGGAGGGCCTGATCGCGGGCCTCATCGGCGGCGTGCTGTCCGGCGTGATCCTGATCATCGTCAAGGTCTTCATCTTCGAGTCGATCCAGACCTACATGGCCGCGCCCCTCGGCTGGGACACGGTCGCCGGCGTGATCACCGGCACCATGGCCATCGGCGTGCTGATCTGTGTGCTCGCCTCGTTCGTCACCCTGCGCCGCTACCTGCGGGTGTGATCCCGCACCGGCCGCGCAGTTCGTTTCCGCCCTTCGCGGCGACGGTAGGCTCCCTTTATGCCACGTGAGACCGGGCGCAAGCTGATCGCCCAGAACAAGCGTGCCAGGCACGACTTCTTCATCGAGGACACCTACGAGGCCGGGCTCGTCCTGACCGGCACCGAGGTCAAGTCCCTGCGGGCGGGAAAGGCCAACCTGACCGACGGCTACGCCTCGGTCGAGGGCGGCGAGGTCTGGCTGATCAACGTGTACATCCCGGAGTACAGCCAGGGCACCTGGACCAACCACGCCGCCCGGCGCACCCGCAAGCTGCTGCTGAACCGCAAGGAGATCGGCAAGCTCGACGCGACGCTGAAGGAGAAGGGCCTCACGCTGATCCCGCTGTCGATGTACTTCAAGGACGGCCGGGCGAAGATCGAAATCGGGATCGCCAGGGGTAAGAAGGACTACGACAAGCGGCAGACGCTCATGGAGAAGCAGGCCAGCCGGGAGATGGCACGGGCCATGTCGAACGCGGTCCGCCGCCGGGGGGGCCGTTAGGCCGTGTCCTTCCGATCATTCGGGGTCGTCCGGGCGAAAGCCGTACGGGCCGCGCTCGCGCTGGGCTTGGCCGCGCCCCTGCTGACCGGCTGCTTCGAGGAGCCGTCGCCGCACGACGCGGTGCGCGACTTCCTCGTCGGCTGGCAGACGGGGGACTACGCGGCCGCCGCCCGGCGGGCCGACGGCGACCAGGCGGCGGTGCGCAAGGCGCTGGAGGACGCCCGGCTGCAACTGGACGCCGCCTCGATCCGCTTCTCCCTGCGGGGGATCAGCCAGGACGGCGACGCCGCGCAGGCCGGCTACCACGCCGAGGTGGACCTCGGTGAGAACAACCCCCTCTGGCAGTACGACGGGAACCTGCCCCTGCACCTGGTCGGCGGCCAGTGGAAGGTGCGGTGGTCGCCGAGCGTCATCCACCCCGACCTCCACCCCGGGCAGCGGCTCGCGGTCGCCACCGTCCCCAAGGGCCGCAAGCCGATCCTCGACCGGAACGGCAACTCATTGCAGGACGAGACCGTCCTGCACGTCGCCGGGGTCTTCCCCGCCAAGGTCAAGGACCCCGGCCGGCTCTGCGACCAGCTGTCGAAGGTCACCGGCTTCGCCCAGGACCGCCTGCTGAGCCGCATCCTGTCGTCGCCCCCGCAGGACTTCGTCCCCCTCGCGACGTTCGGGCGGACGAAGTTCGCCCAGATCAGGGTCAAGCTGGAGGCCATCCAAGGCCTGGAGTTCCAGATCGACAACCCGCCGGTCGCCCCCAAGTCGCCCACCCAGATCGTCGGGGTGGTCACGGCCATCACCCCGGAGGCGGAGCAGCGCCTCGGCGGGCCGCAGCGGGCCGGCGACACGCTCGGCAGGGACGGCCTGCAGAAGGCCTACCAGGACCAGCTCACCGGCTCGACCGAGACCCGGGTCGTCATCCTCGACAACGCCACCGGGCGGCTGGTCAAGGAGCTCAAGGCGTGGCCGGGGCGAGAGAACTCGTCGGTCCAGACCACGATCGACAGCCGCCTCCAGAGCGTGGGGGACGCCGCGGTGGCGGGGTCCCGGCCGGCCGCGCTCGTCGCGGTGCAGGCCTCCACCGGCCAGTTGCTCGCCGTCTCCACCAACCAGCTCCACCAGGAGAAGGACGCACTGGCGGGCAGGTTCGCGGCCGGCACCGCCTTCTCCGTCATCGCCGCGGAAGGACTGCTCCAGTCGGGCCTCGACCCGAAGCAGAAGGTGCCGTGCAGCGCCGACCGCACCGTGGGCGGAGCCCGATTCCAGCAGCCCGGCGTCAACGGCGTGACGGTGCCCACCTTCCAGACCGACTTCGCGCAGGGCTGTGTGACCGCCCTGGCGTCGCTGGCCCGGCGGATGAGCGGGCAGCGGCTGTCCGCCAGCGCGAGCCAGTTCGGCATCGGCGGCGACTGGAAACTGCCGCTGAAGACGTTCAGCGGGTCGATGGACGCCCCCAGCGGCGACGCCGCCATCGCGAAGATCATGGCCGGGCAGGGCGCCCGCGTGAGCCCGCTGGCGCTGGCCCTCGTCGCCGCGGCCGTCAAGTCCGGCACGTGGCGGCCGCCGGTGCTGGTGACCTCGCCCAGCGCTCCCGACCCGGCGGTCGGGGAAGGCGCCACGCCGGCCGGCGTCCAGCCGGTGACGCTCGATCCCGCGATCACCGCGAAGCTGCGCACGCTCATGCGGGCCGGTGTGACGTCCGGCGCGGCCGCCGCCGCCTCCGCGCCCGGCGACCCCGTGTACGGCGTGGCCGCCGAGGTCACCCAGACGGAGAAGAAGGAGCGCACCAGGCTCTCGTGGTTCGTGGGCTGGCAGGGGGACGTCGCGGTCGCCGTGCTGGCGCAGAGCGGCGACACGGCGGCCGCTTCGGCGATCGCCGGGAGCTTCTTCCGGGACGCCCAGCCCCAGACCTGAAAAATGCTCGGGAGGCGAGCAACCATCAGGGCGGCGACCGGCGTCTTTCTAGGTGACTGGGACCCGCTTGGGGGGTTGCGGGCCCAGTCGCCGTGATGAGGACAGGGCTCCATCTCGGGGGGAGCCCTGCCCGTCTGGACCGGCTCGACCCTGCCGGTCAGCCCCCGGGGCGTGCGCCAGAGGCCGCGTTCCCGGGGGCTTCGGCGTCCCGTCGGCCCCCGGGTGCATCGGGGGGCCGGAATTCGAGTCGCGTCGCCGGTGTTGTCATGAGTAAGCTTGTGATGCCAGGCCCTCGGGTCTGGATTGACAACTGCACATGGGGGTGACCGGTTTCGACTTCGACATTGCAAGTCAGGGGAAGCGGGTCGGGGACTGCGGACATAACCCCGTTAACACTGTGACCGCGAACAATAAGTGCCAATAAGAAGAGCACTGAGGTCAGCCAGGCTTCCCTGGCTCTCGCCGCCTAAGCAGCGAGAAACCTCTGTCAGCCCGGGAGTGCCTTCGGCCCGGAACTGACATCGCTAGAAGGCTCAACCGTCCGGCCCGGTCACGGGGCCGTACGGGAAACCAAACAGTGACTGGGCCCGTCGGCGACTCGCCTGTGAGATCGCCGGGGCCGAGAAAATCGCAACAGGCTGCACCCGGAGAAGCCCTGTCTTGGTGTTGAAGGACGCGGGTTCGATTCCCGCCACCTCCACATCTCCGCGGAAGGGCGGGGAGGAAGCGAACGCTTCCTCCCCGCCCTTCCGCTGTTTGCCCGGGAGGCGACCCTCCGATCCCGCCATGGCAGGGACGATCGACTTCAGATCGGACGTGTCACAGGGACGACGGTGAGCAGGTGGTCGAGGCCCGTGAAGTCTTTGGGGTTGCACGTGTAGAGCGGGAGCCGGTTGGCGATGGCGACGCAGGCGATCATCAGGTCGGCGGTGCGGGGGCGGGGTTTGCGCCCTGCGGTGATGACGGCGGTCCAGAGCTGACCATACTCGCGCGCCGCGGTGTCGTCGAAGGGGAGTGGATCGAACTCCGCCTCGACGGTCTGCAGGATCTTCATGCGCTGGGCGAGTTCCTGAGGGCCGGAGGCGGTGAGCACGCCGACCGACAACTCGGCGGTGGTGATAGCGCTGATCATCATCTCGTCGGGCAGTTCCGTGGGGTCGATGCCGGCCCGCAGGATGAGGATGTTGGTGTCGAGCAGCCCCTGGGCGTGAGTCATCCCTGCTCCCCGTCGTCCACGGCGTCCTCGGCGAACTCGCCTCTGCCGTAGGCGCGGTCGTAGGGATCGTAGAGGCCGTCGTCGGCGTGGCGGTCCGCGTCCTCGCGGTACTTGCGGTCGTCGAGTCGCGGCATGCCGCGGGAGACGGCGGCGAACTCGGCGCGGGAGACGGCCCGCCGCCGCCTCCTTATGGGGACCAGGTCACCGATGTGGTGGCCGTTGCGGGTGACGGCGTAGCTTTCGCCGCGCTCCAGGCCATCCATGATCTCCGCCGACCGGTTGCGCAGGTCGCGCTGGGAGATCTGGTGATCGCGGTCAGGCTGAGGAGTGCTCATACACCCACTCTAGACAGGGGCGCTACGGCGTGCCACCTGGTAGCACGCCTGCGCGTCACCCCGTGGAGCCCACCCCTGGAGTGGCTCTCAGGCAGGACGAGTACCTAGAGTCGGGGCGGTACGTGGGAGGGGGCGCCGTGGGGCAGCCGAAAGTCATGGGGGAGCCGAGAGTGGTGGTGCGGCGGTCGTTGCCGTCGGAGCCGGCCGTACGGGGATCGGCCTCGTTGTTCCTGACGGAGGCGGAGCGGCAGGGGGTGCGGGCCGGGCGCAGGATGCTGTACGTCGGCCCGGAGCCCGCGCCCGAGCACGTGGCCGCCGGGCTGCGGGTCGAGCCCGGCACGCCGGTGCTGGCCCGGCGCAAGCTGCTGCTCGCCGGCGACGTGCCGGTGCGGGTGGCCACCAGTTTCCTGCGGCTCGATCTCTTCGCGGACACTTCGCTGTGCGAGCCGGGCTTCCTGGCGCCGAGCCTGCAGACGCGAATCGAAGAGCTGGGCCACCGGTTCGGGCGGGCGGAGGAGCACCTGGTCGCCCGGCCGCCCCGGGGCGACGAGGCGGCCACGCTCGAAGTAGACCGCGGCGAGTGGGTGGTCCAGATCGTGCGGGCCTCCTACTCGGCTGAGGACCTGCCGATCCACGTGCTGGAGACGGTCTGCGCCGCCTCCCGGCACGTCTTCGACATCGTTCAGGTGAGCGGGGCCGACGAGTTCTGACCGGCGTAGGCGTCGATCTCCGCGAGCAGGGCCGCCTTGCCCTCGGCACCGAGGAAGGACGCCTCCACCGCGGCGCGGGCCAGGTCGGCGACGCCCTTCTCGTCGAGGGAGAGCAGTTCGGCCGCCACGGCGTACTCCCGGTTGAGGTCGGTGCCGAACATCGGCGGGTCGTCGGTGTTCACCGTGATCGGCACCCCGGCCGCGACGAGCGCGGGCAGCGGGTGCTCGGCCAGGCTGGGCACGGCCCTGGTGCAGACGTTGGAGGTGGGGCAGACCTCCAGCGTGATCCTGTGCTCGGCCAGGTGCTCCAGCAGCGCCGGGTCCTGCACGCCGCGGATGCCGTGCGCGATCCGCTCGGCGCCGAGATCGCGTACGGCCTGCCAGACGTACTCGGCGTCGGTGACCTCACCGGCGTGCGGCACCGAGTGGAGCCCGGCGGCGCGGGCCGCGGCGAAGTACGGGGCGAACTGCGACCGGGGCACCCCGGCCTCTGCGCCGCCGAGACCCAGGCTGACCAGGCCGTCCGGCGCTTGGTCGAGCGCGATGGACAGCGTCTGCTCGGCGGGTGGGCCCGGGATGCCGGGGATGTCGAAGCACCAGCGCAGGATGGTCCCGAAGTCCGCCTCGACCCTACGCCGGGCGTCCTCGATCACCTCGCAGAACTCCTGCGGGGCGAAGCCCCGGGCCAGGTGGGGCTGCGGCGTGACGGTGAGCTCGGCGTACCGCACCTGCTGGGCGGACAGGTCGCCGCCCACGCCGTGGATCAGCGTCCACAGGTCCTCGGGCGTCCTCACCAGGTCCACGATCTGCGGGTAGACCCGGAGGAAATGGGAGAAGTCGCGGAAGTCGTAGAACGCCTCGACCAGCGCGGGGTCGGCGGGCACGGCCGTCGCTCCCTCGTAGCGCGCGGCGAGTTCGGCGACGATGTGCGGTGACGCCGCACCGATGTGGTGCACGTGCAGTTCCGCCTTGGGCAGCCCGGCGATGAACCGGGTGAGTTGCGGGGAGATCACGGACAGAACGTAACAACCAGGTAGGAGCCGCCACCAAGCGATTCCGCGGTATCTCACACCACTTTGTCAGGATCGGGCTCATCCTCGGGCCGGCAGCTCGCTGAGCACGACGGTCACCGTCCTCCTGGTGCCGTCCGGTTGCATCAGCTCGACCCGGGCCTTGTCGCCCGGTTTGAGCGTCACCAGGACCTGCGACAGGGCGCTGGCGGTGGGCGTGGACGTGCCGTTGACCTTCACGATCACGTCGCCGGGGCGGATGCCGGCCTTGCCCGCGCCACCGCCGGGGGACACCGAGCCGACCGCCACGCCGATGGGGTTGCCGTCCGGGTCGACCGCCGTGCCGACCCGTACGCCGAGGGCCGCCCGATGGCTGTTGACGACCCGGCCGTACTGGATGATCTGGCGGGCGATGTCGGTCGCGGTGTCGCTCGGGATCGCGAACCCGAGGCCGGGCGCGGCGCCCAGGTTGGGATCGACGGCGGCCAGCGTCGGGATGCCGATGACCTGGCCGGACAGGTCCACCAGCGCGCCGCCGCTGTTGCCGGGGTTGATGGGCGCGGAGGTCTGGATGGCGTTGGCGATGGTCGCGGCCCCGCCCCCGGCGTGCCTTTCGCCCGTCACGGTGCGGCCCAGGGCCGACACGATGCCCTGGGTGACGCTGCCGGAGAAGCCGAGCGGGTTGCCCATCGCGAGCACGATCTGCCCGACCTTGAGGTTCGCGGAACGGCCGAAGGTCGCCGGCGTCAGCCCGTTCCTGTTCTCGACCTGGATGATCGCCAGGTCGCCGGGGGGATAGGAGCTCACCAGCCTGGCCTTCCTCGGCTTGCCGCCGGTCGCCAGCGTGACCTGGAACTCCCTGGCGGCACCGACGACATGGGCGTTCGTCAGGATGTGGCCGTCGGTGTCGTAGACGATGCCCGAGCCCAGCGCCTGTCCGGTGGTGATCTGCACGATCGACGGAAGGACCCTCTTGATGACCTGCTCGTAGGTCGACTCGAGCTCGATCGGGCGGGATGGCACGGGCGCGGCCGTCCCCGTCTTCGGAGGCGCCGTCGGCGAGGCGGTCTCGCCCGGGGCGGTTCCCGGCGCGCATCCCCCCGCGACCAGCGCGGCCACGGCCGGGGCGGCGACCGTACGGAGGACCTTCCGTGAGAGCTGCATAGTCCCCTGTCTACCTGCGCGAACAGTCGCCGCAAGGCGGCACGCCGGGACAAGCGCAGCTCATGACGGGCGGCCGGGACAGCCGATACCCGGGCGCTCCGAGTACCCCCGGCGCTCCGGGCCACGGCCTAGCCAGCGAATATTCCTCTAGAATATGGTTCTACAAGGACCTAGCGCTGGAGGATCTTATGGCGATCGGGCTGAGCGAGGAGCACGAGGCGCTTCGCGAGTCGGTGACCGGATGGGCCGAGCGGGCCGTGCCCGCCGACCTCGTGCGAAGCACGGTGGGTGTCCTCGCCGATCCGGGAACGGAGGAGCGTCCGGCCTTCTGGCCCGCTCTCGCCGGCCAGGGGCTGCTCGGGCTGCACATTCCGGAGGAGTTCGGCGGCTCCGGCTACGGCCTCCTGGAGGCGGCCGTGGCGATCGAGGCGCTGTCGGAGCGGGTGGCGCCCGGGCCGATGGTGCCGACCGTGCTCGCCGGCGCCGCGATCCTCGCCGCCGAGGGCAAGGCCCAGGCCGACCTGCTGCCCGGCCTCGCGGACGGATCGCTGACCGGCGCGGTGGCACTCGAGGCCGAGATCACCGGCGTACGCGACGGCGACGTGCTGACGATCAGCGGCGCGGCCGGGCACGTCCTCGGCGCGGTGGTCGCCGACGTGCTGGTCCTGCCGGTGTCCGTGGACGGCGGCGAGGAGTGGGTGGCCATCGACGCCGCTCAGGCGACGGTCACCGCGGTCAAGTCGCTCGACCTCACCCGCGGCGTGGCCAAGGTCGGGCTGGACGGTGTACGGGTGCCCGCCGAGCGGGTGCTGACCGGCCTGACCGGCGCCGAGGTGCGCAACCTGGCCGCGATCGTCCTCGGCGCGGACGCGGCCGGAGTGGCCGCCTGGTGCGTGTCCGCCGCCGCCGACTACGCCAAGGTCCGGGTGCAGTTCGGCCGCCCGATCGGCCAGTTCCAGGGCATCAAGCACAAGATCTCGCGGATGCTGGTGGCGCTGGAGCAGGCCCGGGCCACGGTGTGGGACGCCACCCGGGCGGAGGGCGCCGAGCGCGACTACGCCGCCGCGATCGCCGCCGTCATGGCGCCCGACGCGGCCGTGCAGTGCGCCAAGGACGCGATCCAGACGTTCGGCGGCATCGGCTACACCTTCGAGCACGACGCGCACCTGTACTACCGCCGGGCGCTGACCATCCGCGCGCTGCTCGGCTCCTCCTCCGAATGGTCCGACCGGGTGGCCGCGCTCGCGCTCCAGGGCGTCGCCAGGGAAATGGAGATCGACCTGCCGGAGGAGTCGGAGCCGTTGCGCGAGTCCATCCGGGCGGAGCTCGCCGGGATCGCCGCCCTGGAGGGCGTCGAGCAGAAGCGGGCCCTGGCCAAGGCCGGCTTCGTCATGCCGCACCTGCCCAAGCCCTGGGGCCGCGCGGCCTCCCCGCTGGAGCAGGTGCTCATCCACCAGGAGGTCAGGGCGGCCAAGATCAAGCCGCCCCAGATGATCATCGGTGCGTGGGTGGTGCCGTCGCTGGTCACGTACGGCACGCCGGAGCAGCAGGAGCGGTTCCTGCCGCCGACGCTGAGCGGCGAGCTGATCTGGTGCCAGCTCTTCTCCGAGCCGGGGGCGGGTTCCGACCTCGCGTCGCTGCAGATGAAGGCGGAGAAGGTCGAGGGCGGCTGGAAGCTCAACGGTCAGAAGATCTGGACATCGGTGGCCCACGTCGCCGAGTGGGCCATCTGCATCGCCAGGTCCGACACCTCCAAGCCGAAGCACGACGGCATCACCTACTTCCTGGTGGACATGAAGGCGGCCGGCGTCACCGTGCGGCCGCTGACCGAGATGACCGGGGAGAACCTGTTCAACGAGGTGTTCCTCGACGACGTCTTCGTGCCGGACGAGATGGTCGTCGGCGAGGTCGACGAGGGCTGGCGGGTCGCCAGGAACACGCTGTCGAACGAGCGGGTCTCGCTGTCGTCCGGCTCGGGCGGCACCGGCGCCTCGGTGCCCGACCTGCTCGGCCTGGCCGGCCGGCTGGGCCGCGAGCTCACCGCCGCCGAGCGGCAGGACCTCGCCCGCGTCGTCTGCGAGGCGCACTCGATCAACGCGCTGTCGCTGCGGGTGACCCTCAAGCAGCTCGCCGGCAGCGAGCCGGGTGCCGACGCGTCGGTGCGCAAGCTGCTGTCCACCGCGCACGCGCAGCACGTCTCCGAGGTGGCGGTCTCGCTGCTCGGCGCGGCCGCCGTCACCGCCGCCGACTGGAAGCTCGGCGACGCCGGCTACTGGAACCGCGCCGTGCTCGCCACCCGCGCGATGACGATCTACGGCGGCACCACGGAGGTGCAGCTCAACATCATCGGCGAGCGCATGCTCGGCCTGCCCCGCGACCCGGAGCCGGGCAAGTAGCTCGGAAGGCGCCGGTCACGGCGTGATCCGGCGGTAGGCGTGCCACCATCCGCCGCAGGAGGTGATTGCGCGGGTGACCGTGTCCCGGTAGCAGACCTGGACCCGGACGTCCTCGGGAACGTCCTCCTCCCAGTCGTGGAAGTACGAGCGGGCGTAGCCGTCCGGCCCGCACTTCTTCAGCGTCCTGCTCCACGTGCTGTCCTCGGTGCGGACCTTCACGCGCAGGTAGGCGCACAGCCTGGCCGAGGAGTTCCGGTCATACAGCCGCGCCTCGAAGTTGAAGCTGCCATTGTCCTCGTCCTCCCACACCCGGCCGCGGACCATGGCCTGCGCGCCGTTCCGGTACGCCGAGTAGAAGGGCCCCCAGTCGGCGTCCAGGCCGATGTAGCTGGAGGCGGTGACTTCGCCGGGCCCGGCGGTCGGGGCGGCTTTGGGAGTCGGGGCGGTGTTGGGAGCGGCCGCGGTGGGGGCGGTGGGCGCGGCCTGGGCCGGGACGCTGAGCGCGGCCAGGCCGCCCGCGACGACGGCGAGGACGGCGAGACCGGCCAGGTGGCGGGTCGAGCGGGGCATGTTGATCCTCCGGTGCTCCTGGGGCGGGCCGTGACGACCGGGCGGGCAGGGCGTGGGCGCCGCCGGGGAGTCGCGGCGGCCGTGTCCCCGTGGTACGGCCGAGCGCTTGCAGCGGCCTTGCCGTCCACTTTCGGCCTTGCCAGGCACAGGCCGCGGAGCGGACGTTGACGCGATCGAACGCCGGCAAGCCGGGCCGTTAGCCTGGTCGGCATGTGGCCGCCTTCCCGTTGTGCACAGCGTGGCCGGGTGCGGCTGGGCGCCGCCGCCCGCCTGCGGGCCGTGCTCGCGCGGGGTGGGCCGGCCCTGCTCGGCCTGGCTCTCGGGGTGCTGGCGCTCGGGCCCGCTCTCGGGCCGGGGTTCGCGCTGCGCTACGACATGGTGTTCGTCCCGGAGCCGCCGCTGCGCCTCGGTGACGGCTTCCCCCGGGCCGTGCCGAGCGACCAGGTCGTGGCGCTGCTGTCGGCCCTGCTGCCCGCGGAGATCGTGCAGAAGGCGATCCTGCTCGGGCTGTTCGCGCTGGCCGCGTCGGGGGCCGGGGCTCTCGCGCGCGACGCCCTGGCTCCGCGGGCCCCCGGAGATGACGCGGCGAGGGGCCCGGACGTGCGCGCAGTGGCTGGAGCGGGTGCGGGGTTCGCGGTCGGGCCAGGCGCGGGCGAAGCCGGGGCGAGGCGTGAGATGGGGGTGCTCGTGCCCAGCCTGGCCGCGGCGGCGTTCTACGCCTGGAACGCCTATCTGGCCCAGCGCCTGCTCATCGGGCAGTGGGCGCTGCTGCTCGGATACGCCGGGCTGCCCTGGGCCGTGCGCGCCGCGGCGCGCGGCGGGACCGTGCGGCTCGCGGCGGCCCTCCTGCCCGCCGCTGTGGGCGGGTTCCAGGCCATGCTCGTCAGCGCCCTGACCGTGCTCCCGGTGGCCGCGCTGCGGCGACTCCCCGCACACCGGCCGGAGCCGCCGGATCACGCGAAAGAGCGGCCCGTCGAGCCGGGAGCAGCGAGGAGCGCGCGCGCCCGCGGGTGTCGGCGGGCCGTGCTGTCATCGGCGCTGTCATCGGCGGTGCCGTCGCTGGGCGTCGTCGTCGTGCTCAGCCTGCCGTGGCTCGTCCCGGCGCTCGTTCTGGTGCTCAGGGCGGACGCCGCGGCCGATCCCGCCGGGGTGGCCGCCTTCGCGCCCCGGGCGGACGGGCCGTTCGGGACGCTCGGCAGCCTGCTCACGCTCGGCGGCATCTGGAACTCCCACGCGGTGGTGCCCGGACAGGACATGCCCGCGCTCGCCGCCGTCCGCCTCGCCCTCACCCTCGTCGCGGTCACCGGGTTCGTACGGCTCGGGTTCGTACGGCGGCCCGCGTGGTGGCCCGGCCTGGCCGCGGCGGCGTGCGCCGGTGTCCTGATCGCGTGCGCCGGGGCCTTCGCGCCGGGCGTGCCACGCGCCCTGATCGGCTGGTGGGCGGGGTTCGGCCCGCTCCGCGATGGCCAGGTGTACGTCGCGCCGTTCGCGCTTGCGCTGGCCGTGGGGGTCGCGATGGCGGTGACGGCCCTCCGCGCCGCCATGCCGGCGCCGGTCGCGGCGGCCGCGGTGGCGGTGCCGGTGCTGGTCCTGCCGACGTTCGCGCTGGGTGCGTTCGGCAGGCTCGGGACGGCCGGATATCCCGAGGAGTGGCGCCGCGTCCAGGCCGTCGTCAACGGGGATCCGGCCCCGGGCGCGCTGCTGTCGCTGCCCTGGAGCGCCTACCGCGCGTTCTCCTGGAACGGCGGCCGGGTGGTCCTCGATCCCGCCACCAAGATGTTCGCCCGGCCGGTGGTGTGGAACGACGCGCTCGTCGTCGGCACGGGCGGCGGGAGACAGATCCGGGTGGCCCCCGAGAGCCCGCGCGCGCGGCGGATCGGCGCGCTGCTGGCCGGGCCCGCGACGAGTCCGCTCACCGGGGCGCTGACCCGGGAGGGGGTGCGGTACGTGCTCGCCGGCGGAGTTGACGAGAACACGTTCTTATCCCGGCTGCCGGGGGCGACCCCCGTCTACAGGGGCCGTGAACTACTCCTGGTGCGCCTGTGAGCAGCCAAGATCCGCGACTCGCGGCATACTGGACGGTAAGTCTTTTTATCACGGTTTGACCAAGGCTATGGTGTAGGAGCTGTATCACGTTCTAGTCTCGGCGCACCCGCGCGTTCGAACTGTGGAGGAGGAAGCATCCGTGTTGAAGGTGCTGGCTGCTCTCGCGGTCGGGGCCGTGCTCGCCGGCGTCGCCTCCGTGGCGGTCGTCAACGTGGCCGCGCCCACCGCTGAACCGCCGAACAAGCCGCTCTACAACTACGGCGACAGGTGAGCGCACCAGACCTGACGTCCGTTTCATAAGGACTCCCTCGAAAAGGACTCCCCGCGAAGACCCAGTTCGTCAGGGGCGTGGTTTCGCCATGCCCTCATGCGTCCGTGCCCCGATTCGCCCCGCACCGCCTCACCCGCCGCGTACCGGGACCACCCGTGCCGGCGGCCGCGTCCCGCGGTGCCCCCCGAACTCGCCGCCGAGACGCGTCACCCGAAGGAGTGGTCGTGGTCGCACAGGGTGCGAAGGCGAAGTCCTCGGGGCACCCGGCCCCCCTTCCCGAGCCGCCCGACAGGCCGCATCTGGCGGCCACCGGCACACGTGCGGCTCCGGCCGCCGTTCCCCTGCTCGACGGCGTGCGCGTGGCCGTGCTGAACTTCCGCGAGCCGAGCCAGACCGTCGCGGGCGGCGCGGAGGAGTACGCCTGGCGGGTCGCCGCCTACCTCGTCGGCCAGGGGGCGCGCGTCCACTTCGTCACCAGCCGGGAGCGATACCAGACCCGCGGCGAGTCGCGTGACGGCATCGAACTGCGCAGGATGGGCAACAAATATCTGGTCTACCTTCTCGTCCCGCTCTGGCTGCTGCTGCGCCGCCGCCGGTTCGACGTCATCATCGACTGCATGAACGGCATCCCGTTCTTCTCGCCGGTCGTGGCACGCCGCCGTACGCGGGTGATCTGCGTGGTCCACCACGTGCACGACCGGCAGTTCTACGCCTTCTTCCCCCGGTGGCTCGCGCGGGTCGGCTGCTTCATCGAGGGGCCGGTGGCGCGGCTGCTCTACCGGCGATGCACCACGGTGACGGTCTCCGAGTCCTCCCGGGACGAACTGCGTGACCGCCTCCGCTGGCTGGCCCCGATCGAGGTGGTGCCCAACGGCAGCCCGACCGCCAGGCCCGTCGCGAGGGAGCCGGTGCCGGGCAGCCCGGCCGTCGTCTACCTGGGCCGCCTGGTCGGCCACAAGCGCGTCGAGCGGGTGGTCGAGCTCGCCGCGGAGCTGGCGCCCTGCCGTCCCGGCCTGCACGTGCACGTCGTCGGGCGGGGCCCCGAGCACGACCGGCTGGCCGCGCGGGCGGGCAGGCCCGACGTGGCGGGGCGGGTCCACCTGCACGGATTCCTGCCGGAGGCGGAGAAGAACGCGGTGCTGAGCGGCGCCAGGCTGAACGTCACGGCCTCGGAGTTCGAGGGCTGGGGGCTGACCGTGATCGAGGCGGCGGCGCTCGGCGTGCCCACCGTCGCCTACGACGTGGCCGGCCTGCGCGACTCCGTACGGCACGGCGTGACGGGGTGGCTGGTGCGCGACGGCGAACGGCTCGCCGACGTGGTCGGCCAGGCGCTGCGGGAGCTGGACGATCCCCTGACGAGGGCGCGGATGGCCCGGGCGTGCCGTCGCTGGGCGGGCGAGTTCACCTGGGGGAAGACGGGGGCGGCCATGACCAGACTGGTGGCGGGCGAGCTCGGCCGGCTCCCCGCGCGAACCTCCGGCGACGGCCCTGAGAAGTCCTGAGCGCGCCCGTGTCCGTTGACGTCTCGGTCCAGCCGCGGGAGCCCGGTCCCACCCGGGAGGGGGCGACCCGCAGGCCAGGGGAGACCGCCGGGGCCCCGGAGACGGCCCCCGCCGCTCCTCCCGCGCCGCCGGGCCGGGGGCTGCGGCACCGGCTCCGGCTGCTGGCGGGCTGCCTGCTGCTTGCGGCCGTCGCCTTCAACACCGCGCCCGGCGCGGTGATCTCCGAGACCAAGCTCGACATGGCGGTGAACCCCCTGGGGTTCCTCTCGCGCGCGCTGCACCTGTGGGATCCGGCCTACTTCGGCCACCTGCAGAACCAGGCGTACGGCTATCTCTTCCCGATGGGGCCGTTCTACGTGCTCTTCCGGGCCATGGACATGCCCGCCTGGGACATCCAGCGGCTCTGGATGTCGCTCGTGCTGTGCGCGGCGTTCCTCGGGACAGAGCGGCTGGCCCGCGCGATGGGCATCGGCTCGCCCGGCACCCGGATCCTCGGCGCGCTCGCCTACGCCCTGGCCCCGCACGCGCTGGCCCTGATCGGGATCAACTCCTCGGAGTTCCAGCCGAGCGCCGTGCTGCCGTGGGTGCTGCTGCCGCTGGTGAGTGGCACGCGGCAGGGGACGAGCCCGCGCCGGGCCGCCGCGCTGTCGGCCGCCGCGTTCCTGTTCGCGGGCGGCGTCAACGCGGCGGCGGAGCTGGCCGTGCTCGTCGTGCCGCTCGTCTACCTGCTCACCCGCCGCCACGACGGGCGCATGTGGGCCCTGCTCGGCTGGTGGCTGCTGTTCGTCGGCCTCGTGTCGATGTGGTGGCTCGTCCCGCTGCTGCTGCTTGGGCGCTACATCTTCTCGTTCCTGCCGTTCATCGAGACGGCGTCGGCGACAACCAGCGTCACCTCACTGGTGAACGCGCTGCGCGGCACGTCGAGCTGGATCTCGTTCCTGCCGGTGGACGGGCAGCCGTGGCTGCCCGCGGCCTACGACCAGGCGACCGCGCCGTGGCTGGTCGCCGCGACGGCGCTGGTGGCGGGGCTCGGGCTGACCGGCGTCGTCCGCAGGGCGACCCCCGAGCGGACGTTCCTGGTCCTGAGCGTGATCGCGGGCCTGCTGATCGTCACCGCGGGCCATGCGGGCGACCTCGCCCACCCCTGGACCGGCCAGGTGAGGGACCTGCTCGACGGGCCGCTCGCGCCCTTCCGCAACCTGCACAAGTTCGACGCGCTGATCCGGCTGCCGCTGGCGCTCGGCCTGGCCGCGCTGCCTGTCACCGGATCGGTGCGCCTGCGCAGGCCGGTCACCGCGGTGGCGGCGGGGCTGCTCGCGCTCACGCTCGTGCCGGTCGGGACCGCCGGGGTGACCGCCCGCGGCTCCTTCGCGGACCTTCCCGCCTATTGGCGGCAGGCGGCGGACTGGCTGAACCGCAACGCGGGCGACGGCATGGTGCTCGCCATGCCCGGCTCGGCGCGCGGCGAATACCTGTGGGGCCGCCCGCTCGACGAGCCCATGCAGTCGCTGCTGACCGTGCGCTGGGCCACCCACGCGAACGTGCCGTGGGGATCGCCCGGCCTGGCCCGGCTCGTGCAGGCGGTGGACGAGCGCTTCGCCACCGGGCACGGCTCGCCCGGCCTGACCGAGGCCCTGCGCCGCGCCGGCGTGACCTACCTGCTCATCCGCAACGACCTGGTCAGGGAGACGCTCGGGACCGCCTGGCCCGCCCGGGTGCACCAGACCCTGCAGGACTCCGGGCTGTCCAGGACCGCCGAGTTCGGGCCGCTGGTCGGCCTGACCGCGAACGGCACCGCCTCGGGCTGGCTCGACCAGCCCTACCCGGCGCTGGAGGTCTACAAGATCCCCGGGACGGCCCCGCTCGCCTCGACCGTGCCCCGTGCGGGCACGCTGCACGTGGAGGGCGCTCCGGAGGCCGTGCTCGACCTGGCCGAGGAGGGGCTGCTCACCGGCGACCGCCCGGTGCTCGTGGGCGACGAGCCGGGCGCGGCGGCGATCCCCGCCCGCGACACGATCCTCACCGACACCCTGCGGAAACGGGACATCGTGTTCGGTGACGTACGGCGCATCGCGTCGGCCACGCTGCCGGACAACCGGGTGCCTGTCACCACCGATCTCACCGATCCGGCCTGGTCGGCGGCCACCTCGACCGCCCGCTACCTCGACGTGAAGGACGTCACCGCCTCGTCGGCGGACTCCGCCGTCACGGCCGCCGTGGGCCAGCGCGACCCGGGGCGGCAGCCGTACGCCGCGCTCGACGAGGACCCGCGCACGGGGTGGCGGTCGGACGGCTGGAACGGCGCGGTCGGCGAGTGGCTGGAGGTCCGCTTCACCGGCCAGGTGGACCTGACCGAGATCTCGGCGGCCTTCGAACAGGGGGCGATCGGGCCGCCGGTGGCCGAGGTCGCGCTGGAGACCGAGCGCGGCGTCCGCCGAGCGGCGGTGGCGCGGACCGACGCGCTCCAGCCGCTGCGCCCGGTGCCGGGGAAGAGCTCGTGGTTGCGGGTCCGGGTGACCGGACTCGCGTACGAGCCGAAAACCGCGCTCGGCAGCCGGGTCGGCATCACCGACCTGCGCATCCCCGGCGTGCGGGCGGTACGGACGATCTCGGTGCCGGACACATCCACCACGGACACCGGCACGGGCGACCCGGGCGCCGTGCTGCTCACCAAGCGGGGGGACGCCGACGCGTGCATGCGGGGGTCGGTCACCTGGACCTGCTCCTCCCGGCTGCAGATCATCGGCGAGGACGGCTACGGGTTCGACCGGCTCATCCCGGTGGCACGCGACGGCGTGCGCACGGTGCGCGGGCAGGCCGTGCTCACCGATCCGAAGGCGGCGGATCTGATCACCACGCTGCCGAACCAGTATCCGCACGTCAGCGCGTCGTCCACGGCGGCCGAGCACGGGGCCGTGCTGGGCCGCCAGGCGATGGACGGCGACCCCTCGACGCTGTGGTACGCCCAGCCGTTCGACCGGCATCCGACGCTGTCGATCGACCTGGGCAGGACCCGGACGTTCTCCCGGATCCGGGTGCTGTTCCCCGACTCGGCGCAGGGCATCCCGCCGGTGAAGCTCACGCTGCGCGCGGGAGAGCGAGCGGTGCAGGGGTGGGTGGACCGCGACGGCGTGTTCACGTTCCCCGCGCTGAAGACGCGGAAGTTCACCATCGAGTTCACCGCGCCCGCCTCCCGCGCGATCGAGGTGGCCGAGATCGCCATCCCCGGGGTGAAGCCCCTCGGCGGCCTCGGCGCCATCCCGCTGCGGCTGCCCTGCGGCTATGGCCCGACGCTGCGGGTGGACGGCGACGACGTGCCGACCCGGGTGGTCGGCGGCACGCTCGACGACGTGCTCAACGGTCGTCCGCTGACCTATTCGGGGTGCGCGCCCGTGCACCTGACCGAGGGCCGCAGCCGGGTCAGTGTGGCGCCGAGCGACGCCTTCCGCGTGCGCTCGGTGGTGCTGGACGACGGAGCCGGAGAGGACCGCGCGGCGGTGACGGCGACTCCCGCCACGGTGACGTCGTGGGGGCCGCAGGAGCGCCGCCTCCGGGTCGCCGCCGCCGCGCCCTCCTACCTGGTGGTCAACGAGAACTACAACGCCGGCTGGCAGGCGTACCTCGACGGCGCACGGCTGACCCCGGCACGGCTCGACGGCTGGCGGCAGGCCTGGGAGTTGCCGGCCGGCGGCGGCGAGGTGGTGCTGCGCTACGAGCCCGACCCGGCCTACCGCATCGCGCTGCTCGCCGGGCTGGGCCTGGCCCTCGTGGTGGTGGCCCTGGCGCTGGTGCGCGGCCGGTCGCGGCTGCGCGCCGTGGCGCCGGGCCGCGTCCGCGCGCTGTGGGTGTGGATCGCGGCGCCGCTCGCCGGACTGTGGGCCGGGGGCGTGGCGGGCGCGGTCGTCGTCGCCGCCGCGCTGGCGGCGTTCCTGTGGCTGCGCGGGATCGCCGGCGCCCAGCACGCGGGTCCGAGCCGCCTGCGGGCCTTCGCCCGCCACGCCGCCTCCGCGTGGGTGGCGGTCGTCGCGCTCGGCCTCGCCGGGCTCGCCCAGGCCGTGGGGCAGGGCCTGGCCGCCGACGTGCTCTGTCTCGTCGTGCTCGCCCGTCTGCTGGCCGCCGTACGCGACGGTGCCATACGTGAGCAGGGGGAGGTAGCCCGATGACGGACGCGTTCGTGCGGCTTCGGCGCCCGCTCCTCCTGGCGGGCATCGCCTTCCTGATCACCGTGGGGGCGCTGTTCCACTTCTACGTCTATCCGCGGACCACGGTCCTGCCGTTGGAGCAGACCCGCGTCCAGCGGCTCGTCTCGCCCTCGGCCACCTACCTCGACACCGCCACCTTCCGCCTGCACAGGAACGTGCCGGTGCAGAACACGGTGGCCATATACGGGGACCCGCAGGCGGGTGACGACCGTACGGCCGTCTGGGTGGAGTTCTCCTCGCTCGACACCCGGGACGGCGAGCGCGTCGACTACCACGAGCGCCGCACGGCCTTCGACCGGCGGACCGGCCTGGCCGTCGAGTGCTGCGGGGAGTACGTCGACGACGACCCCGGCGTACGGCAGACCGGGCTGGCCTTCCGCCTGCCCGCCGGGGCCGAGCCGCGCTCGTACACCATGTTCGACCCGGTGCTGCGGCGGGAGGCGCCGATGCGGTTCGAGCGCGAGGAGACCGTCGAGGGCGTGCCGGCCTACCGCTACACCTACTCGGCCGGGCCGGTGAAGACGGCCGACCTGCCCGGCCCGGTGCCCGGCACGACGGTCGGAATGCCGGACGAGGAGCGGGTCGCCGTGGCGAGGTACACCGAGGTCACCCGCACGATCTGGGTCGAGCCGGAGAGCGGACTGACCGTGCGCACCCAGGAGCGGCGGCGCGACACCCTGCGCACACCCGACCAGGTCGAGCGGCTGGTCGCCTTCGACGCCGACCTGACGACGAGCAGCGCCGAGGTGCGCGCCTTCGCGGACGAGGCGGCCAGGTTCCGCCGATGGATCCTGCTGACGCGCGAGTGGATCCCGCTGGCGTGCGGCCTGCTCGCCGCCGTGCTCGCCGCCGTCTTCCGGATCGCGACCCGGCCGAGGAGGTCAACGGCGGCGCAACACCAGCAGCAGGTTCCAGGTCACGATCTCGCGAACGCCGGGTAGATGGATCACCGGGGTCGCCCAGCGAGGGTGGTAGCGCGGCAGGGCGTCGACGAGGTCGGCGCCGGGATGCCGCCTGGCCCACGCGAGCGCCCGGGCCACCGAGACGGCGTACAGGCTCGTGCCGTACACGTTCTTGGGGGAGCGGCCGTGGCGGCGCGCGTAGCGGCGCGCGGCGTGGTGCCCGCCCAGGTAGTGCCACGGCGAGGTCTCGTGGCCGCCCCAGGGCGACAGCCAGTTGGTGAACGACAGGTAGACGATGCCGCCCGGCTTCGTCACCCGCACCATCTCGTCGCCCATCCGCCACGGGTCGGGCACGTGCTCCAGCACGTTGGAGGAGAAGCAGACGTCGACAGAGCCGGTCTTCATCGGCAGGTCGAGGGCGCTGCCGAGCACCGCGCCGTCGGGGACGGCGCCGGTGCGCGCGCTCATCTCCCCGGCGTCGCAGTCGACGCACACCGGCCGCGCGCCCACGGCGCGCAGTGCGTCGGTGAAGTAGCCGGGCCCGCCGCCGACGTCCGCGACGAGCGCGCCGTCGAGGTCGGCGTACGCCGCGAGCTGGGCGACGGTGTCACGGGCGAGCAGGCCGTAGAAGAAGTCGGGGTCGGTCTGCTCCTTGCGGAAGGCGCTGAACAGGCGAATCGAACGGGCCAGGTCGGCGCGGAACGGCTCGGCGTGCACGACGTCCCTCTCCTGTCGGGTGCGCCGGAGCATAACACCCCCTTTTGTCCCACGGCGCTGGGAGAATCCCGATGACTCAGATCGTGCGTACCGGACGGCCCGGCATCGTGCTGCCGGCATGGCGAGCGAGCCTGGCGAACCCTGTCATGATCGCGGCGGTCCTGCTGGTCGTGGCGTCGCTGGCGGTCCGGATCCCCGTCCTGACGTCCTCCTCCTTCGTCGAGGACGATTTCCTGTTCGTGGGCGACGCCTACGAGCACTCCCTCACGTTCGACTTCCTGTTCCGCGTCCACAAGGGCCACCTGATGCCGGGGGCCCTCGGGCTCACCTGGGTGCTGTCGCGGCTGTCGCCGTACGACTGGCTGCTGGTCTCGGCGGTCACGTTCGCGGTCCAGGCGGCCGTGGCGGTCATGCTGCTGCGGCTGCTCGTGCGGCTGTTCGGCACGCGGCCGGGCATCCTGCTGCCGCTCACCTTCGCCCTGTTCTCGCCGCTGACGGTCCCGGCCTTCGGCTGGTGGTCGGCCGCCGTCAACGCGGTGCCGCTCCAGCTCACGATGGTCATGGCCCTGGCGGCCCAGGTGAGGTGGGCCGGGGAGGGCGGGGCGCGGCACGCCCGGCGGGCCTTCTACTGGGTCCTGGCCGGCATGGCCTTCAGCACGAAGGGGGTCTTCGTCCCGTTCCTGCTGTTCGCGCTCACCACGTCGCACCTGCGGCCGTGGGCGGGCTCGTGGATCGCGCTCATGCTGCGCGAACTGCGCTCCCACTGGCGCCTGTGGGGCTCGTACGTGCTGCTGATGGGCGGATACGCGGCGCTGTACCTGGCCCGCCGCGGCACCGCGCCGGGCGAGGGCGCGGCCGTCCCGGCGCCGGGCAACGCGGCGGACCTGCTGGGCCGCCTGCTCGGTCAGGTCTTCCCGGCCGGGGTGGTGGGCGGGCCGCTGTCGTGGGGCCCGGTGCTGCCCAACGGCGGGCTGGCCGATCCCAGCCCGCTGCTGGTGGCCGCCGGATGGGCCGTGCTCGCCGCCCTCGTGGTCGCCACCGTGCTGTGGCGGCGGCGGGCCGCGCGCGCCTGGCTGATCCTGGCGGGCTATCTGGTGGCCGCGGACGGCGTGCCCACGGCGATCGCGCGGGGCACCGGGCTCACCCAGGTCGTCGGTTCCGAGACCCGCTACGTCGCGGACGCCGCGATCGTGCTCGCGGTCTGCCTGGGGCTCGCGCTGCTGCCCCTGCGGGACGAGACCGAGCCCTACCGGCGGCCGGTGCCCGCCGGGAGCGGGCTGCCGACGGCGGCGGGGCTCCTCGCGGGCGCCTACCTCGCGATGTCGATCGTGTCGATCCAGAACTACCGTGACACGCTGTCGGGGGACCGGGTGCGGGCCTACCTGGCCGCCGTACGGGCCTCCCTCGCCACGGCGCCCGACACGGCCGTGATCTACTCCAGCCCGCTCCCCGAGGACATCGTGCTGCCGTGGAACGGCAACCGCAGGCTCAGCCACCATCTGCTGGCCCCGCTCGCGCGCCCTGCGCTGCGTGCCCGGATGCGCGTGCCCGAACCGTCGGAGCACGCGCTCGTCTTCGACGACAAGGGCAGGCTCGCTCCGGCCGAGGTGAAGGCGTCGATCGGGGTGGTGCCGCCGGGGGACCGCCCGTGCTTCCCGCTCCTCGGCGACGCGATCTTCTTTCCCGACGTCGTGTCCTTCGGCGGGCCGGGGCCGGTCGCCGGGCTGGCCTACACCGCCAAGCGCGCCGGCACCGGCAGCTACGAGATGAGCGGGCAGCGGGGGCAACTGCGGTTCCACGCCACCGGATCCGGCGGCGCGCTGGTGCAGTTTCCCGTCACGGCCATCGGCAAGGGGCTGCTGATCCGGCTGGACGACCCGGCGGCGGTCTGCCTGAAGGGCTTCGCCTACGGCGACCCCGTGCCCGGTGCGCCCGCCCCTACGGCCGCGGCGACACCGCCGCCGTCTCCGTCTCCGTCTGCGTCCCCGTCTCCGTCGCCCTCGCCTTCGGCGTCCCCTTCCGCGAAGAGGTCGCCAAGCGGGCGAGGCGCCTCGCCGGCTCCTCGACGAAGCGGTGGGTGAGCGTGGCGAGCAGCAGCGTGAGCGCGCCGACCACGACCAGGTTGCCGGCGAAGTTGCCGCTCCACGCCTGCTGCTCGGTGAAGTCGTACCAGAGATAGAGGGCCACGAACTGCCACAGGAACACGCCGTAGGACACCCGGCCGAGGAAGCGCATCACCCGGCTGCTCAGGAAGCGGCCGTACGGCGAGCCCTCGGCCGGCAGCAGCGCGGCCGGGGTCACCAGCCCGGCCGCCACGGTGGCGTACAGGGCCAGCTCCGACAGGTCGGCCCAGACGCCGTCCACGCCGCTGAAGCGCGTGCCGGTCAGCGGCGAGGCCGCCACGGCGTACGCGAGGGCGGCGACGAGCAGGAACGAGCCCGCCGACGCGCCCACGGCCCGGACGAACCGGTGCGCCGGGCCCTCGGGATCGCGTTCCTCCCGCGCCCACTCGGAGACGACGGCCAGCGCCATGCCGACCGCGAAGAACACCCAGGCCCGGGGGAGCCAGGTGTTCAGGTAGGGCCGGTAGACGGGGAAGTAGGTGAGCAGCGCCCACGCGAACGACGAGGCGGCGAGCACGGCGACGCCGGCCAGCAGCCGCCGCGCGCGGATGTCGAGACCGGGGTCGCCGCGCCGGGCGTACGCCGCGAGCGCGGCGGCGACCAGCGGCAGCAGCACGTAGAAGGCGGCCTCGACGCACAGGCTCCACATCTGGGCGAGCCCGCGCGGCCCGAGGCCGAACCACCAGGGGTGGATCTCGTAGGTCTGGCCGAGCAGCAGCAGTTGCAGCCACGTCTTGACGTCGCCGAGGTGCGGTCCGGCCCACAGCACCATGGCCACGATCACGACCAGCCAGTACGCCGGGAGGATGCGCAGGGCGCGCTTGATCAGGTAGACGCGGGTGTCCGGGGCACGCTCCCCGAGCAACGCGGCGCGCGCGTAGGGCCGGTAGAGGAGCAGCCCGGACAGCGCGAAGAAGATGGGGACCGCGACGTCCCCCCGGGCGAGCAGACTGCTGAAGAAGTTGTCCCGCAGCGCCGCCGCGGACTCGATCGCGACGTGGAAGACGAGGACGGCGACGGCCGCCAGCGCCCGCACGCCGTCGAGGGCGTCCACATGTCCGGAGGGGACGTGACCGGAAAGCACGGGTGTGTCACGAACGGGTTGCGAACCGGCCGGTAACATGTCACGAGTCGCCGTCGAGCTAGAACCTGTTTCGGTCACTTTTCCGCATCCCTCGTGACGTCGGTCACTGCCCCGTCTAACATACAGCGAAATAGGAACGTGTTTCAGGACAAATAGGCAGTAACTGGCCTGCCCCAGGAGGAGCGATGCGCCGCGGATTGGGAGTGGTCCTCGTAGGACTCGGGGCGTTCCTTGTCGTTCTCGCGCCGCTGCTGAGGTTCCAGGTCGCGGACAAACTCGTGCAGGCGCCGGCGAACCAGTACAGCATCACGCGGCTGACCGCCGAGAACGCGCAGTACTTCAGCAAGCGGGATCTGAAAGTCCTCACCGGCACCCTCGACATCACGGTCACGACCAGGGGTGACGTCAAGGAGGCCAAGGACGACCACGTCGTGTGGGACCAGTTCACCAACGCCAACGACGTGACCAACAACAATCCGCAGATCTCCATGACGCAGTTCCGCAGCGCGTTCAACAAATTCAACGGCCAGGGCGTCACCTGCTGCGGCACGAGCGTGAACAGCGGGTCCGGAGCGCAGCCGGTGCAGTTGCAGGGTCAGATCTTCCTGTTCCCGTTCGGCGTCGAGAAGAAGACCTACCAGGTGTTCAACACCGACACCCGTAAGGCGTACGACGCGACGTTCGACGGCGAGGACACGGTCAACGGCCTGCCGGTCTACCGGTTCGTGCAGAAGATCCCGCCGACGCCCATCGAGAAGCTCAGCGCGCCCGCCTCCGTGCTCGGCATGAAAGGCAAGGGCGACATCCAGGTCGACCGCGTCTACGACGGCGTGAACACCTTCTGGGTCGAGCCGACCACCGGCGTCCCGGTCAAGCAGGAGCAGCAGCGCCACGAGGTGCTGAAGACGGCCGACGGCGTCGAGCGCATGCCCGCCCTCATCGCCACCGCCTCGTTCACGCCGCAGACCGTCGGCGAGCTCGTCCAGACGGCCCGCGACAACATGGCCCAGATCACGCTGATCAAGACGACGCTGCCGCTGGTGGCGCTCATCCTCGGGCTCGCGTTCGCCGTCGTCGGGGTGTGGCTGCTGCTGCGGCCGGGCCGCGTGGACTGACCAGGGAAAGCCGGCCGACTCGTGAAGCGGGACAGCGCGCTGAACCCGCCGATGCGCCCGCCGGTGGCGACGCCTCCGGCGGGCACGCCCTCCCGGCGCTCGCGCGCGGCGGGGCTGCTGCGGGCCTGCCGGCCTCGGCAGTGGCTCAAGAACGCGCTCGTCTTCGCCGCTCCGGCCGCCGCCGGTGTGCTGACCACCGGGGCGGGACTGCGCGGCTCGCTCGTCGCGTTCGCCGCCTTCTGCCTGGCCGCCGGGGGAGCTTACCTCTTCAACGACGCGGCCGACGTGGCCGCCGACCGGCGCCACCCCCGCAAGCGGCTGCGCCCGATCGCGGCGGGCATCGTGTCCGTACGGCTCGCGCGAACCGCGGGCGCGGTGCTGCTGGCGGCCGGCCTGCTCGCCGGGCTCGCGGGCGGGTGGCCGCTCGCCGCCGTCGTCGCCGCCTATCTGGCGCTCACCTTCTCCTACACCCTCTGGCTCAAGCATCAGCCCGTGGTGGACCTGGTCGCCGTGGCCGGCTGCCACGTCGTGCGCGCGTACGCGGGGGCGGTCGCCGTGTCCGTGCCGGTGACGAGCTGGTTCCTGGTCGTCGTCTCGCTCGGCTCGCTGCTGCTGGTGGCCGGCAAGCGGGAGGCCGAACTCCGGGCCAGGCCCGGGGACGGCGAGTTCGCCCGGGCCACGCTGGAGACGTACACGGCGAGCTACCTCGGCCACGTGCGCGTCATGGCCTCGGGGGCGATGATCGTCACCTACTGCCTGTGGGCGCTCCAGGAGCACACCGGGCCTGCCAAGGCGTTCTGCGCGCTCAGCATCGTGCCGTTCGTGCTGGTCGTGCTGCGGCACGCGCTGCTGGTCGACCGCGGGGTGGGGGAGGAGCCCGAGGAGCTGGTGCTGCGCGACCGGCCGCTCCAGGTCTTCCTCGCGCTGATGCTGATCCTGCTGGCGTGCGGTATCCAACTGGCATGACACTGCTGACGGGATGGGGGCGCACCGCGCCCACGCGCGCGACGCTGGCCCGCCCGCGCACCGCCGAGGAGGCCGCCGCGCTGCTGGCGAAGGCGGGCAGTCGAGGGGCCGTGGCCCGCGGTCTCGGCCGCGCGTACGGCGACGCCGCGCAGAACGCGGGCGGACTCGTGCTCGACTGCACGGCGCTGGAACCGTCGTGGAGCCTGGGCCCGTGGCGCTTGGACTCCGGGGGGCTCGTCACCGCGTCGGCGGGGGTCAGCCTGCACGACCTCATGGCCGCGCTCGTCCCGCGCGGCTGGTTCGTGCCGGTGACCCCCGGCACCCGGTACGTCACGGTCGGCGGGGCCGTCGCGGCCGACGTGCACGGCAAGAACCACCACGTGGACTCCTCCTTCGGTGCCCACCTGCGCTCGCTGCGCCTGCTCACCGCCGACGGAAGCGTGCGTACGCTCGAACCGGGCGACGACCTGTTCTGGGCCACCGTGGGCGGCATGGGGCTGACCGGCGTCATCGTCGAGGCGACGTTCCAGTGCGTGCCGATCGAGTCGGCGTGGATGCGGGTGGACGTCCAGCGCACCCGCGACCTCGACCAGACCCTGGAGACGATGGCCGCGACCGACGACGGCCACCGCTACACGGTCGCGTGGATCGACCTGCTCGCGCGGGGCGGGCGGATGGGCCGAGGCGTGCTCACCCGCGGCGACCACGCCGCGCCCGGCGACCTGCCCGCCCGCGCGCGCGGGAACCCGCTCGCCTTCGCGCCGCGCCCCCTGCTATCCGCCCCGCCCTGGGCGCCCGGCGGCCTGCTCAACCGGGCCACGGTGCGGGCCTTCAACGCCGCCTGGTACGGCAAGGCTCCCGCCACCCCGCGCCGGATCGTCCAGGGCATCGCGCCGTTCTTCCACCCCCTCGACGGCGTGGCCGGCTGGAATCGGATGTACGGCCCGCGCGGCTTCGTGCAGTACCAGTTCGTGGTGCCGCTCGGGGCGGAGGACACGCTGCGCCGGGTGGTCGAGCGGCTGTCCGGCGCGGGGGTCGTGTCGTTCCTGACCGTGCTGAAGAGGTTCGGGGCGGGGACGCCCGGCATGCTGTCGTTCCCGATGCCGGGCTGGACGCTGGCCCTGGACATCCCGGCCGGGCAGAGCGGGCTGGCCGCGATGCTGACCGAGTTCGACGGCTGGGTCGCGGAGGCCGGGGGCCGCCTCTACCTGGCCAAGGACTCCCGGATGTCGGCCGCCACCATGGCCGCGACCTATCCGCGGCTGGGGGAATGGCGGGAGATCCGGCGCCGGGCCGACCCGGACGGCGTCTTCGTCTCCGACCTCGCCCGTAGGCTGCGCCTGTGCTGAAGGAGTGGCGATGAGAAACGCGCTGGGCTCGGTCGACACCGTCCTGCTGCTCGGCGGGCGCAGCGAGATCGGCCTCGCGATCGTGGAGCGGCTGGTTCGGCGGGGCGCCCGCCGGGTCGTGCTCGCCGTGCGTGGTGGGACCGCGCCGGTGGACGGTCTGGAACGGCTCGGGGCCGAGGTCCACGTGCTGGACTTCGACGCCGCCCGCCCGGAGACGCACGCCGCCCTGATCGAGGAGGCCGCCGCCAAGGTCGGCGACCTCGACGTGGTGATCCCGGCGTTCGGCGTGCTCGGCAGCCAGGCGGTCTACGACGCCGACCCGGTGGCCGCCGCCCGCGACGTCGCGGTCAACTTCGGCGGCCACGTCTCGATCGGCCTGGCCGCCGCACGGCGGCTGCGCGAGCAGGGTCACGGCACGCTCGTGGTGCTGTCGTCGGTGGCCGGGGTGCGGGTGCGGAAGGCCAACTTCGTGTACGGCTCGGCCAAGGCCGGGCTGGACGGCTTCGCCCAGGGGCTGGCCGACGCGCTGCACGGTTCCGGGGCCCGGGTCGTGGTCGTCCGGCCGGGGTTCGTGATCGGCCGGATGACGCGGGGGATGACCCCCGCCCCGATGTCGGTGAGGGCGGCCGAGGTCGCGGACGCGGTCGTGGAGGCCCTGGGCACGCGGAAGGTGACCGTGTGGGTCCCCGCGCGGCTGCGGCTCGCGTTCGCCGTCATGCGCCTGCTGCCCCGGCCCGTATGGCGAAGGCTCCCCCGCTGACCCGGTGACGGGCCGGCGGGGGAGCCTCCCGCGATCGGCTGGGATCAGCTGGTGACGAGCGTCAGTCCGTAGACCGACAGGGCCTCGTTGACGGGCTGGAAGTAGGTGGTGCCGCCGGAGGTCATGCCCTGGGCCTGGCTGCCCGAGATGAACGAGCCGCCGGAGTCGCCGGGCTCGGCGCAGACGTTGGTCCGAGTCAGGCCGCTGACCGTGCCCTGCGAGTAGCGGACGCTGGCGTTGAGCTGCTGGACGGTGCCGCAGTGCCAGCCGGTGGTCGAGCCGGCCCGGCAGATCGAGGAGCCGACGGCGGCGACGCTGGAGCCGCTCACCCTCGCGTTGCCGTACGACACGATGTTCGTGGGCGTCCAGTTGCTGTTGACCGCGACCCAGGAGTAGTCGTTGCCGGGGAACGAGGAGCCCTGGAAGGTGCCCTGCGCGACCCGGTTGTAGCCGGTCGTGGTGTTGCCGGCGCGGCCGCAGTGGCCGGCGCTGACGAAGCCGGGCGTGCTGCCCCTGCGCACCGAGAAGCCGATGGAGCAGCGGGCGGAGCTGTTGATGTAGTACGCGTCGCCGCCCTGGAGGTTGTAGAAGGTCTGCGGCTGCTCGTTGGACTGCTCGACGCGTACGGCCGACTTGTCGGCGCCGCTCGCGGCCACGAACGCCTCGGCCTCGGCCGTGTTGGAGGACAGCACGACGACGCTGTTGCTGCGCACGTCCACGTACCAGACGGACGTGGACGCGGGCGCGTTGGCGGCGGCCCGGTCCAGCGCGGCCTCGGCGGAGTCGAGCGCGGCGAGGTTGCGGCTGACGATCTTCGGCTGCGCGCCGGCGGCCAGCACCGCGCCTGCCTTCGAGGCGTCGGAGGTGGCGACGATGAAGCTCTCGGAGGTGGCGCCGGAGACCCAGGAGCCGGCGTAGGCGTCACCGATCGCGGCGCGAACCTTGGCGTCGGTGGACATGGCCTTCGCCTCGTTGGCCAGGCGGGCGTCGACCTGGGCGGGGGTGAGCCCGAGGTCGCGCTGCATGGCGTCCACCATCGCGGGCGGGGGCTTGACGGCGGAGGAGGCGGGAGAGTTGTTCGGCTCGGCCATGGCGGGGGTGGCGACCGTGGCGAGGGCCGTGACGGCCAGAGCGCATCCGGCGAGTACGGTGCGTCTGTGGAGCATGTGGGGCTCTCCTTGTCTTTGGGGGGTGCCGTCAACGTAACCGACCTCCGCTTTCAGGTGGATCTATCAATTCGCCCCTACCACCGAGTTATGGAACCGCCCTCGTCTGGGGATTCGCTGGCCCGGAAATAACCGCCCCCGAACCTCCGGGCGCGCGAGCGCGGCGACCGAGAGGCGCATCAGGTGTGAGCGGGGAGCCGGACGCCCGCGACCGGCGAACGCCCTCAGGGTTTCCATCCCGGAAAGTCTACTGTTGACAGGTTGGAAAGTCTGGGCGATTCTTTCCAACATGGAAACACCAAAGGACTCCCCGCGTCCCTCCCCCGTCGAGGCCGCTGCCGCGCTGAAGACCGCCCAGCAGGCCCGTTCCGCCGGATACACGCCAATTCCCGCATGGTTCTTCCCCACGCTCGGTCTGCTGGTGGGGGGAGTCCTGCTCCTCCAGGCGCTGCATGAGATCGTCGGCCTGGCGTTGATCGCCGCCCTGGTTGTCGGCTATCTGGTGACCGAGCGCATCTACAACAGGCAGGTCGACCGGTCCGGCGTCGCGCCGAGGGAACTCACGCTAGGCCAGCAACTGGTCCTCGCGGCGCCGCTGGCCGTGCTCTGGCTCGCCGGCGAGCTCCTTGACGAACGGTGGGGCTCGACAGCCTGGCTGATCGCCGCCGTGACAGGCGCATGCTGGACGATCGTCTACGGCATCCTCCACAACCGGCGGGCGCGGGCATCGGCATGAAGGCCACAGGCGGGGCCGACGACGGCTTCGACGCCATCATCCACGCGCCCAACCGCTTGCGGATCTGCGCCCTGCTGGAGCCGGCGGAGAAGGTCGAGTTCGGCATGGTGCAACAGTGGCTGCAGGTCAGTGCCTCGGTGCTGAGCAAGCACGTCGGCGTGTTGATGGAGGCCGGGTACGTCGAGCAGACCAAGGCCGTGCGCGACACCCGCCAGCGGGTGTGGTTGTCCCTGACGAAGGCGGGGCGCGCTGCCTATCACGCACATGTCGCGGCCCTGCGCGTCATCGTCGGCGACCCGCAGGAGCAGGATTGATCACCTCTGCCGGGCCTCGGCGAGCACAGGCAGCTGCCGGGACCGGCGACGGCTCATCGTGGACGCCAAGGAAGGAAACCATGCCGCGGCGGCGGGTGGGGTGGCCCGCCGCCGTCGCGATGTCAGGGAACGGTGCCGTATTCGGGGTTGGTGACGAGCCAGTCGGCGTAACGGGCGCTGCGCCGCACCGCGTCGGCGTACGCGGCCCGGGCGTGGGCGGCGACGACGGGGGCGGCGGCCCGCGCGCCGATCGAGTCGGCGTGCCAGCCGAGCAGGTGCCGCCACCGCAGCGGCGCCCCGGCCAGCGGCATCATGACGAGCCCGGCGGTGAGCCGGAAGGTGGCCTGGCACAGGGCGACCGCCTTGCCCACCCCGACCAGGTGCAGGCAGGTCCCCACGTCCGTCTCGTAGATGGACTCGGGGACGAACCCGGCCCGCGCGCAGGCGGCGGCGAAGCAGTCGGCGAAACAGCCGTCGCCGGGGGCGACCGTCCAGTGTTCGTCGGCGAGGCTGGACAGCTCGAGTTCCTTCTCCCCCGCGAGGGGGTGGTCCTCGGACAGGAGCACGAAGACCGGGTCGGTGCCGACCGTGGTCCAGTTCATCGCCTCGGCCGGGGGAGGCGGGCTGTCACCGCACGTCCCGAGCAGCACGAAGTCGAGCCGGCCGGCCACCGCGAGCGCGGTCAGCTCACCGGCCGACCATGAGGTGCGGGTGGTGACCGGAATGCCCGGCTGGTCGGCGGTCAGACGCTCGACGAGCCCGCCGAGTATGGGCCCGTTCGTCGCGCCGATGCGATAGCCGGGCAGTTTGACGGAGGTGTTGGCGAACCGCACCGCGTCCTCTTGGAGGTCCCGTACGGCGGGCAGCAGCACCCGGGCACGGGACAGCACCATCTCGCCGAGAGGAGTGGGACGGGCGCCGTTGCGGTCGCGTTCGAACAGCGGACCCCCGAGTGAGCGCTCGATGCGCTTGAGCTGAGCGGTGAGCGACGGTTGGGCGAGGCCGAGCCGGGTGGCCGCTTTCGTGACGCTTCCGGCTTCGGCGACCGCGTGCACGATTCTGAGGTGGCGGATCTCCAGATCCATAGGGGGAAGGTACGACCCCCGTGGTATGGCCGCAATCCCGCATTGTCATGAAATCTGACTTTAACCGTGAGCTCTCGCCACCGCTGTGACGCATTGATGTCCGTGAGCTGCGTCGCAGGGAGGCTACGGCCGCGTGGAACGTGTTCTCGCATGGGTCTCGGCCGCCTCCTCGGCCGACTAGTTACCGGCTGGTAGGAAGCTGTCCAGGGCGGCTTACTAGAACGCGTTGCAGTTCGATGAAGGGCGTCGTACGTTCGAGGCATGCGGACACGTGTCACCGACATGTTCGGTATCGAGTTCCCCATCTTCGCCTTCAGCCACTGCCGGGACGTCGTCGCCGCGGTCAGCCGCGCCGGTGGCATGGGGGTGCTCGGCGCCCTGTACTTCACCCCCGAAGAGCTCGAGATCGAGCTGAAGTGGATCGACGACCACGTGGACGGCCGTCCGTACGGCGTGGACGTGGTGATGCCCGCCTCCTACGAGGGCGCGGACCTCGACGTGGACTCCCCGGCCGAACTGGTGGCGCGGCTGCAGGGGATGATCCCGCAGGGGCACCGGGCCTTCGTGGAGGACCTGCTGGCCCGCCACGGCGTGCCGCCGCTGGACGGCTCCGACTCCGGCAAGGTGCTGCTCGGCTGGACCGACGCGACGGCCCGGCCGCAGGTCGAGGTCGCGCTGCGGCACCCCATCGCGCTGCTCGCCAACGCCCTCGGCCCGCCGCCCGCCGACGTCGTGCAGCAGGCGCACGCGAAGGGCGTGAAGGTGGCCGCGCTCGCCTCCACGCCTCGGCACGCCATCAAGCAGGTCGAGGTCGGCGTGGACGTCGTCGTGGCGCAGGGCACCGAGGCGGGCGGCCACACCGGTGAGATCTCCACGATGGTGCTGATCCCCCAGGTGGTGGACGCGGTGGACGTGCCGGTCCTGGCCGCGGGCGGCATCGGCTCCGGCCGCCAGATGGCCGCGGGGATGGCGCTCGGCGCCGAAGGCGTCTGGACCGGCTCGATCTGGCTGGCCGTGGAGGAGGCCGACACCTCCGAGACCGTGCGGCAGCGCATCATCGCGGCCACCTCCCGCGACACGGTCAGGTCGCGGAGCTGGACCGGAAAGCCCGCCCGCCTGCTGAAGAACGAGTGGACCGACGCGTGGGAGTCGGCCGAGTCGCCCGGCACGCTGCCGATGCCGCTGCAGTTCATGCTGATCTCCGACGCGCTGCGGCGGATCGGCAGGTCGGACGCGACCGAGCTGGCCACGTTCCCCGCCGGTCAGATCATCGGCGCGATGAACCAGGTCAAGCCGGCCAGACAGGTCGTCTTCGAGATGGTGGAGGAGTACATCGAGGCCATGGAGCGCCTCGGCCGCATCACCCGGGACGAGTAAGGCCGCGGTCGCCGCCCGCCCAGCCCCTCCTCCCTCGGTCGCTCGGCCGCTGCGGTTTACTGGCGGTGCGGTCCTGCGAGCCGAGGGAGGATGCCGGGGATGAGTGGTGCCCGTGACGAGACCGTGGCGGACGCCCCGCCGATCATGGGGAACGTCCCCGGCTCGTACGCCCTGAGCGTCTTCAGGGAGCGACACCCCGTTCTCGTCCGCCGGGTCGCGCGGGCGCTGCCGTACCCGCCTGACCGGCGGCGCGCGCTCGACCGGCTGCTCGACGAGGTCGTACGCGACGTCATGGAGCCGCTGGAGCCGTCGGCGCACGACGGCGCGGCCTGGGCCGAGTGGGGACGCGGCAAGATCGGCGGCCGCTATGTCGACGTGCCGTTCCTGTGGGGTGAGAGCTACTTCTACCGGAAGCTGCTCGAGGCCACCGGATACTTCGGGGACGGCCCGTGGCGCGGGGTCGATCCGTTCGGCCCCATGAAGCAGGCCGAACTCGACGGCCCGGTCGTGGACGGGGAGCTGGCGGCGCTCGACGAGACGGCGACGCTTCCCCCGGGGGAGCGGGCCGAGGCGCTGCTGCTCGGCTCGCTCTGGGGCAACCGCGCCGACCTGTCCTTCGGCGTCACCCTCAAGGGCGACCACGAGAGGGCGGCGGACCTGGTGGTGGACGACCGCCCGCTGCTGTGGTCGCTGCTCCAGGCCGCCGCGCCGGGAAGGATCTGCCTGGTCGCCGACAACGCGGGGCGGGAACTGCTGCCCGATCTGGTGCTGGCCGACCATCTCCTCGCCCGCGGGCTCGCGGGTGAGGTCGTCCTGCACGTGAAGCCCTTTCCGTACTTCGTGTCCGACGCCACCCCGGCCGACGTGCTCGCGTGCCTGCGACGGCTCGCCGCGGCCCCCGGCCGGGCCGGAGAGGCGGGCGTCCGCCTCTGGGGCGCGATGGAGGAGGGACGTCTCACGCTTCGGGCTCATCCCTTCGCCTGCGCTCCGCTGCCCTACGCGGACATGCCGGACGACCTGCGGGAGGAGTTCGCGTCGGCCTCCCTGACCCTCATGAAGGGCGACCTGAACTACCGGCGGCTCGTCGGCGACCGGATGTGGCCGGCGACCACGCCGTTCGCCGCGGTCACCGCCTACTTCCCCGGGCCGGTCGTCGCGCTGCGCACGCTGAAGTCGGACGCGCTCGTCGGCGTGCCCGAGCGGACGCTGGCGGAACTGGACGCGACCGGCCGTCCCTCGCGCACGAGCTCCTGGCGTACTGGCGGCACCCACGCCATGGTCCAGGCCCGCTCCTGAACGGCTGCCGGATCCGTCCGCGTGCTCCGGCCCTCCCATCCGCCGGCGCCGGCTCAGGACACGCGCCTAGCCTTCCATGAGTTGTGTCAGCCGGTCCCAGGCCGGGGATGAGGCTCCGGGCTGGGTTCGCACGGCCAACCGGGCGATATCCGGGTTGCGGACGGGGCGGGTCTCGGATCGGCTGCGATGCCTGGCGAACCAGTTCCGTGTACGGTCCGCGAGGGCGGGGAGGCGGGGATCGCTCGGCGGCCAGTCGTAGGCGGCGTCGTGTTCGAGGTAGAGTGCGCGGAACTCTGGGTCGGTCATGAGCTCGCGCTTCTCGGCGATCCACAGGGCGGCGTCCTCGAGTGAGGCCGTCTGCATGAGGATCCAGCCGTCGCGTTCCAGGTGGATCTGACGCTCGCTGACGCCGAGTCGGCGCAGGTCGTCGAGATAGTCGGCGACTTCGGGGGAAACGAAGAGCCCGTCACCGCCGCGCAGCTGAGCGAGTTGATCGCGGACTTGCCGCAGCTGCGCGATGCGGCCTCGGAGGTCGCGGTCGATCTCGGCGATGGCCGCCGTGAGCGCATCGGGGTCGGCGTCGAGGAGGTCCTTGATGCGGGCCAGCGGCACGCCCGCCTGAGCCAGAGTTCTGATCTTGAGGAGGTTGACGGCGTCTTCGGCGGTGTAGCGCCGGTAGCCGGACGAGTCGCGGCCGGGCTCGGGGAGCAGACCGCGCTCGTGATAGTGGCGGATGGCTTTGATAGTCACTCCGGCGTAGTCCGCGAGCCTGCCAATCGTGATCACGCTGGACATCCTTCCACCGGGCTGTCACGCCCGTCGGGTCAGGCGGCCGCCGCCGTTGCGGAAACGCGCTCGGCCGTCGCGGACGTCATGGTAGGAGACGAGCAGCAGTCGCAGGTATCCGTCGAACGTCTCCAGTGGGTATCCGGCGGGTGCGAAAAGGCCGGGCCGGATCGGCACGTAGCGCTGCGGCGGGGCGGAGGTCATGCCGCCGGCGAACTCCGTGAAGATCCGCTTCTGTGATTCGTCCGCCGGTTCGTACGTCGTCCGCTCCTCGAGCTGACCCTCGACGATGCGGACGTCGATGCGGAGCTGATTGGAGCGGTAGGTGCCCACATAGGGGGTGAGGTCGACGTCCTGTACCGATTCGCTGATCAGAGTGGGGATCCGGACGCCGAGATGCTCGCTCAGGAGCCGCTGCAGGATCTGGTCGTGCAGCACGATCGCCCCCGGAGTGTTGCCGAAGGCGGCGAAGACCAGGTCGTGTTCGGGTACGACGCACAGGATGGACACACCGCCGGGCGACGCGCCCGACATGGCGAGCACGGTCGTGTCGCCGAACGGATACCGCACCCAGCCCAGGCCCATCGGCGGGACGTTCGGGGTCGCCATGTCGTACGAGACCTGCTGCATCAGCGCGGTCGACTCGGCCGACAGGACACGTGCGCCCGATGGGGACCGACCGCCCGCGAGGTGGGTGCGCCCGAAGGCGAGCAGGTCGGCGATGGTGCCGATCGGTGTGCCGCCGGCCGGCCCCCAGGTGTCGGGCAGCATGAACATGCCCGTGGGCCTTGCCGCCATGGTCCGGGGGCCGGGGAAGTGACCGATGGCTGTGCTGCGAAGGATCGCCTGCTCGGCCGAGGTGCTGGAGTTCTTCATGCCGACGGGTGCGTAGATGTCGCGCTCGAGCAGCTCGGGGAAGGGCATGCCGGTCACCACTTCCAGCAGGCGGCCCGCGACGATCATGCCGCCGTTGGAGTAGCTGAGCCGCTCGCCGGGTTCGAACAGGGCGCCGCAGCCGCTCGCGAGGCGGTGGACGTAGGTCTTCAGAGCGTCGCGACCCTTGGCGTCGGGGAAGAACAGGTCCGCGTCGATGCCGTTGGTGTGTGAGATGAGGTGCCGGACCAGGATCTTGTCCGCCGCGCCCTGCGCGGTCAGGGCGAAGTCGGGGAGGTGCTTCACCACCGGCGTGTCGAGGTCCAGCAGTCCCCGGTCGACCTGCTGCAGGACCAGCGTGGTGGTCAGGACCTTGGTGACAGAGCCGAAGAGGAATCCGGTGTCCTCGAGCATCGGGGCGCCTGTGGCGGCGTTCGCGGTGCCGTGGGCGACGACGACCTGCTCGCCGGCGTGGTGGACGCCGGCGACGAACCCGGGGACGTTGTTGGACTCGCAGTAGGCGGCGACCCGCTCGCGGATCTGGGCTTCGACGGTGTGCAGCGCGTTGTCGTTCATGCGGAGCATCGTCGAACCTTGACCTTGGGGCAAGGTCAAGAGGCGGCGTGGGCGCCCGCAGGGGAGCGCGTCAACGCCCCTGGTAGACGGGCGGGCGCTTGTCGCGGAAGGCGCGGGAGCCCTCTTTGGCGTCCTCGGAGCCGATGACGGGCCAGCCGATCGCGTCGGAGACCTTGAACGCCTCGGCCTCCGGCATGCCCAGCGTCTCGCGGTAGGCGCGCAGGATCGCCTGGACGGCCAGCGGCCCGCAGGCGGCCACCTGGCCGGCGATCTCGCGGGCCGCCGTGAGCGCCTGACCGTCCGGCACGACCCGGTTGACCATGCCCATCGCGAGCGCCTCCGCCGCCGTGATCGCCCGGCCGGTGAGCAGCACGTCCATGGCGAAGGCGTACGGGATCTGGCGCGGCAGCCGTACGGCGCTGCCGCCCATCGGGAACAGCGCCCGCCGGGCCTCGAACAGCCCGAGCGTGGCGCTCTCGGCGACGACGCGCAGGTCGGTGCCGACGAGCAGTTCGGTGCCGCCCGCCACGGCGTACCCCTCGACCGCGCACACGATGGGCTTGGCGGGCAGCGCCTCGGGATCGCGCAGCAGGCCCTTCCAGTGGTAGTCGGGGATCTCGGCGGCCCTGCGGCGCACCCGCTCGTCCTCGGACGGCGTGCCCATGGCCTTGAGGTCGGCCCCGGCGCAGAACGTGCCTCCCGCGCCGGTGAGGATGCCGACCCGCACCTCCGGCTCGTCCGAGATGTACCGCCAGGCCTCGGCGAGTCCCACCAGCATGTCCTGTGAGAGCGCGTTCCTGGCCTCCGGCCGGTCCATCGTGACGATCACCACGTGGCCGTCGCGCTCGATCCGGCAGTGCGGGGTGCTGATGGGCAGGAGCTCCACAGGTGTCCTCCAGCTGGGTGGCATCAGTGATTCAATCAAGCGCTTGTTAGACATGGCGCGTGGGGTTAGTCTGCCCGCAAGAACTAGAACCGATTCTCATCTGAGTCGCTCCGCATTGCCAGGTCTTGTCAGCGTCGTGCCGGCGTGCTTCACTCCGGGGCCGCTCACGCCGCGGACGCCCGGTCGCGGAGCCTTGAAGGAGCTGGCATATGGGCTCACTCGGTTTCTGGAGGCTGGCGCAGGCCGACCCGGCGTGGATCGCCGCGGTCGATCCAGACGGAACGGAACATCCCGCGGGCGAACTGCTCGCCAGGGCCAACCGCATGGTCCACGGCCTGCGTGAGCTGGGCCTGCGGCCCGGCGACGGCATCTGCGGCCTGCTGCCCAACGGCGCGGACGGCCTCGTGCTCTACCTCGCCGCCCTGCAGGCGGGGTGGTACTACACGCCGGTCAACTGGCACCTCACCGGGCCCGAGATCGGCTACATCGTCGCCGACAGCGAGGCCGCCGCGTTCTTCGCCCACGAGCGGTACGCCGCGGAGGCCGTCAGGGGCGCACAGGAGGCCGGAATCGCCGCCGACCGGTGCTTCGCGTACGGCGAGGTCGAGGGCTTCCGGCCCGTGGCCGAACTGACCGAGGGCAGGCCGGACACCACGCCCCCCGACCGTACGGCCGGGGCCACCATGCACTACACCTCGGGCACCACCGGCAGACCGAAGGGTGTGCGGCGCGCGCTCACCGGCCTCGACCCCGACGACTCCGCCGAGCTGATGACGGGGCTGCTGCGGCTGTTCGGCGTGACGCCGGGCCGGCCGAACGCCCACCTGGTCACCTCGCCGAGCTACCACACGGCGGTCACCCAGTTCGCCGGTACGGCGCTGCACATGGGGCACACGCTCGTCTTCATGGACAAGTGGGACGCGGAGGAGACCCTGCGCCTGTGCGAGCGCCACCGCGTGACGAACTCCCACCTGGTGCCGACGCACTTCAAGCGGCTGCTGTCGCTGCCCGAGGAGACGCGGCGCTCCTACGACCTGTCGTCGCTGCGCTGGATGATCCACGCCGCCGCGCCCTGCCCGGTGCCGGTCAAGTGGCAGATGCTGGAGTGGTGGGGCGACGTGATCTACGAGTACTACGCCGCCACCGAGGGCGGCGGCACGATCGCCACTCCCGAGGACTGGAAGAAGCGGCCGGGCACGGTCGGGAAGGCCTGGCCGGGCAGCGAGCTGCTGATCGTGGACGACGAGCTCTCCCCGGTGCCCCCGGGCACGCCCGGCACCGTCTACATGAAGATGGGCATCTCGTTCGAGTACAAGGGCGACCCGGAGAAGACCGCGGCCAACCGGTTGCGCGATTACTTCACCGTCGGCGACATCGGCTACCTGGACGAGGACGGCTTCCTGTTCCTCTGCGACCGCAAGGCCGACATGATCATCTCCGGTGGGGCCAACATCTATCCGGCCGAGATCGAAAAGGAGCTCATGGTCCACCCGAAGGTGGCCGACGTGGCCGTGTTCGGCATCCCGGACGACGAGTGGGGCGAGCGCATCATGGCCGTCATCGAGCCCGCGCCCGGCGCCGTCCCCGGGCAGGAACTGGCCGCGGAGATCGTCCTTTCGCTGCAGGGCCGCCTGGCCCACATGAAGTGGCCGAGCATGATCCAGTTCATCGACGAGATGCCCCGCGAGCCGAACGGCAAGCTGCTCAAGCGCAAGCTCCGCGCCCCCTACTGGGAAGGCAGGGACCGTGCCATCTGAAGGGACCGTGCCATCTGAAGGGACCGTGCCATCTGACATGTCCGAGGACCTGGTCGCGACGCACGTCCTGGAGTTCCCCGGCGGCTACACCCGGACGACCGGGCCCGTCATCGGGCGGTTTCTCACCGAACTGCGCGACCGGCGGCTGGTGGGGGTCCGTACGGCCGGGGGACGGGTGCTGGTGCCGCCGCTGGAGTACGACCCGGACACGGGCGAGCCGGTCACCGAGGAGTACGTGGAGGTGGGCCCGGCCGGGACCGTCCAGGCGTGGGCCTGGGTCGGCTCCCCGCGCCCCGGCCACCCGCTCGACCGGCCTTTCGCCTGGGCGCTGATCGAACTCGACGGCGCCGACACCGCCCTCGTCCACGCGGTGGACGCCGGGAGCCCGAAGGCGCTGCGGCCGGGGCTGCGGGTGCGCCCGCGCTGGCGGGCCGCCACCGCCGGGCACATCACGGACATCGAGTGCTTCCTGCCCGAGGTCACCTCGCTCGTCGCGCCCGTGCGCGCCGAGTATCGCGTCACGCCGGGCCGGGCGCTCACCCGGTTCCTCGAGGGCGTGCGCGACGGGAGGTTCGTCGGCGGCCGGTGCGCCGAGTGCTCCGCCGTCTACGTGCCCTACCGCGAGTCGTGCCCCGCGTGCGGCTCGGTCGTCGAGGAGGAGGTGGAGGTCGCCGACACCGGCACGGTCACCACCTTCGCGATCAACAACCTGCCCGACCCCCGGGCCCCCGAGGTGCCGTTCGTCTCCGCGTACGTGCTGCTGGACGGCGCGGACACCCCGATGATCGCGCTGATCGGCGGGGTGCCGGCGCGCGAGGTGCGGCAGGGCATGCGGGTGCGCGCTGTGTGGGTGCCGCCCGAGGAACGGACGCTGTCGATGACCAACGTGAAGTGGTTCGAGCCGACCGGGGAGCCGGACGCCGACCTCGACGACTCCACCGGAGGTGCCCAATGAGTGGGCCCGCGCGGGACATCGCGGTCGTCGCCTTCGCCCAGACCGTCCACACCGGTCACGACACCGGGCTGGCCGAGCCGGAGCTGCTGCTGCCGGTCATCGACGAGGTCAAGCGGGCGACCGGGCTGAAGAGGTTCGGCTTCACGTGTTCCGGCTCGTGCGACTACCTGGCCGGGGCGCCGTTCTCGTTCGTCTCGGCGCTCGACGCGGTCGGCGCCTGGCCGCCCATCAGCGAGAGCCACGTCGAGATGGACGGCGCCTTCGCGCTGTACGAGGCGTGGGTGCGGCTCCAGCACGGCGACATCGACACCGCCCTGGTCTACGGCTTCGGCAAGTCGTCGATGTCGGACATCCGGGAGATCATGACGCTCCAGCTCGATCCGTACTATCTGGCGCCGCTCGGGCTCGACCAGGTGTCGTACGCCGCGCTGCAGGCCTCCGCGGTGAACGCGGACAGAGCGGTGCTGGACGAGATCGTACGGCGCAGCCGGGCGGACGGCCGGGCCAACCCGTACGCCCTCGACCTGCCCGACCCGTCAGGGCAGGAGTTCGAGGTCGAGCCGCTGCGGCCGTACGACGTCGCGCCGGTCACGGACGGGGCGGCGGCCGTGGTGCTGGCCGCCGGGGACCGCGCCCGTGAGCTGGCCGGGCGGCCCGCCTGGATCAGCGGCATCGCGCACCGCGCCGAGCCCCACTACCTGGGTATGCGCGACCTGTCCCGGTCGGTGTCCACGGCCGAGGCGGGCCGGGCGGCCGGGGTGGGCAATGGCGCGGTCGACGTGGCCGAACTGCACACCCAGTTCAGCCACGAGGAGCCGATCCTGCGCGAGGCGCTCGGCCTGTCCGCCGACGTGACGGTCAACCCGTCGGGCGGGCCGCTCGCGGCCAACCCGGTGATGGCCACCGGCCTGATCCGGATCGGCGAGGCGGCCCGGCGGATCCTCGACGGTTCGGCGGGGCGCACGGTGGCGCACGCCACCTCAGGACCGTGCCTGCAGCAGAACCTCGTCGCCGTGCTCGAAACGTCCGCGTAGGGAGTCGCCGTGGGAAACCGCTGTGCCGTCATCGGCGTGGGCCAGACCCGCTACCAGACCAGACGGCGGGACGTGTCGCTCGCCGGGCTGGTCCGTGAGGCCGCCCTGCGGGCGCTGGAGGACGCCGGCCTGACGTTCGCCGACATCGACGCCGTCGTCATCGGCAAGGCCCCCGACCTGTTCGAGGGCGTGATGATGCCGGAGGCGTACCTCGCCGACGCGCTCGGCGCGGCCGGCAAGCCGGTGATGCGCGTGCACACGGCGGGCTCGGTCGGCGGCTCGACCGCGCTGGTCGGCGCCTCGCTGGTCCAGGGCGGCGTGCACGGGCGGGTGCTGGTGGTCGCCTTCGAGAAGCAGTCGGAGTCGAACGCCACCTGGGCCCTGTCCACGCACCTGCCTTTCAACGCCTCCCTGGTCGTGGGCGCGGGCGGCTACTTCGCGCCGCACATCAGGGAGTACATGCGCAGGTCGGGCGCGCCCGACCACATCGGCACGCTGGTCGCGGTCAAGGACCGGCTGAACGCGCTGAAGAACCCGTACGCCCACCTGCGCATCCCCGGGATCAACCGGGAGATGGTCGAGTCGACCCCGATGCTGTGGGAGCCGATTCGCTACCTGGAGACCTGCCCGTCGTCGGACGGCGCCTGCGCGATCGTGCTCGCGGCCGAGGACAAGGTGACCGGCACACCCGCCTGGATCCACGGCACGGCGATGCGCTCGGAGCCCATCATGCTGGCGGGCCGCGACGTCGTCAGCCCGCGGGCCGGGCGTGACTGTGCCGCCGACGTCTACCGTCAGGCCGGCGTCACCGACCCGCGCCGGGAGATCGACGTCGCCGAGGTGTACGTCCCGTTCTCCTGGTATGAGCCGATGTGGCTGGAGAACCTCGGCTTCGCCGCCGAGGGGGAGGGCTGGAAGCTCACCGAGGCCGGATGCACGGCCCTCGGCGGCGACACCCCGTGGAACGCCTCCGGCGGCGTGCTGTCGTCCAACCCGATCGGGGCCTCCGGCCTCATCCGCTTCGCCGAGGCGGCGCTCCAGGTGCGGGGCATGGCGGCGGAGCACCAGGTCGAGGGGGCGCGCCTCGCGCTCGGCCACGCGTACGGCGGAGGCGCCCAGTTCTTCGCGATGTGGATCGTGGGCAGCAGTAAACCCTGAGCGCGGGAGGTCCGCCGGATGGAGTTCAACCACGCCGATCTTTTCGAGGGGCTCGCCGACGCCATCGGGGACCGCGTGGCGGTGGTCTGCGGCGACGACCGCCTGACCTACGCCGAGCTCGACGCCCGCGCCAACCGGCTCGCCCACCATCTGGCCGCGCACGGCGTCGGCCACGGCACGCACGTGGGCATGCAGCTCTACAACGGGGTGGAGTACGTCGCGGCGCTGCTGGCGACGCTGAAGCTGCGGGCCGTGCCGGTCAACGTCAACTACCGGTACGTCGAGTCGGAACTGCTCTACCTCTACCGGGACTCCGGCGTCGCGGCCCTGGTGTTCGACGTGGAGTTCGACGACCGGGTCGCGGCCGTGGCCGCGCAGGTCCCCGGGCTGCGTCACCTTATCGCCGTCGGGGGTCCCACCGCCGTGCCGGGCGCGGTGCCGTACGAGGAGGCGGTGGCGGGGCAGCCAGAGAGCCGGGGGTTCCCGCCCCGGTCCGGCGACGACGTGTACGTCATCTACACCGGCGGCACGACCGGCATGCCCAAGGGCGTGATGTGGCGATCGGAGGACCTGTTCTACGCCTTCGGCGGCGGCAACCCGTACGGCGAGCCGCTGAAGACGCCCGAGGCGGTGATCGAGCAGGCGCGCGGCGCGGCGTCGCCGATCGTCATGATGACGGCGGCCCCGCTGATGCACGGCGCCGCGCAGGTGGGCACCTTCATCGCCTGGTGGATGGGCGGCACGATGGTGTACGTCCGCAGGTTCGACGCGGCCGCCGTGCTGCGCGCGATCGAGCGGGAGAAGGTCGTCAGCCTGAACATCACCGGCGACGCGATGGCCCGCCCCCTCGCCGACGAGATCGCCGCCGGCTCCTACGACCTGTCGTCGCTGTTCGCGCTCAGCTCGACCGGGGCGATCCTCAGCGGGGCCGTACGCGCCCGGCTGGAGGAACTGCTGCCCGGCAGGATGATCCTGGACAACTTCGGCTCGACCGAGTCCGGCTACACGGCGTCCGCCGTCGACGGGTCGTCGCCCGAGTCGGGCCTGCGCTACCGGCCCAACGCCAACGCCGCCGTGGCCGTACTCGACGAGACGTTGACCCCGGTCGAACCGGGCTCGGGGCGGATCGGCACGGTGGCCAGGACCGGCCGGATCGCGTCCGGCTACCACAACGACCCGGCCAAGACCGCCCGCACCTTCGTCACCGACGCCCACGGCGTCCGGTGGCTGCTCACCGGCGACCTCGCCACGGTCGAGGAGGACGGCACGATCCGCATCCTCGGCCGCGGATCCCAGTGCATCAACACCGGTGGGGAGAAGGTCTTCCCCGAGGAGGTCGAGGCGGTGCTCAAGGGGCATCCCGCCGTGTTCGACGCCGTGGTCACCGGCGTGCCCGACGAACGCTGGGGCTCACGGGTCGCGGCCGTCGTCCAGCCCTACGACGGGACCGCGCCGACGGCGCAGCAGCTCGACGCCCACTGCCGCACCCGCCTGTCGGGCTACAAGGTGCCGCGGACCTACGCGTTCGTGGAGGAGATCCTCCGCTCCCCGGCGGGCAAGGCCGACTACCGGTGGGCCGGCCAGGTCGCCGCCGGCGCGCCTCAGCCGGAGTAGGCGGCGGCGAGGGTGTCGTAGTCGATGCCCCTGCCTCTCATCGGGCGTCCTTCGCCTCGATGCTGACCATCATCATGATCGGCCCGGAGCCGAACGCGCCCGCTACCAGGAGCCCCACCACGAGGGCGGCGATCAGCAGCACGTTGGACAGCCAGACCATGGTGGACACCGGCAACGTGAACGCGCCGATCAGCCGGGCCACGCAATCGGCGAGCATCGCCCCGCCCCAGATGCCGGTGAAGCGGCGCTCGGCGCGGCGGAACCGGGCGGAGCTCGCGAGCCGTTCCCAGGCGGCCTCCCGCACCGCGTTCCCCCGGGTGATGAACGCGCGCATGCCCGGGGTCATCACCGGGCGCGCGGTGAACGCCGTGAGCATCATGAACAGGCTGATCACGCCGCTGAGGGCCGAGTCCTTGGCGATCATCATGCGGGCGTCGCCGGTGACGAAGCTCAGCGCGATGCCCGCCACGTTCACCGCCAGCGTCAGCCCGGCGAGCCCGTTGAGGGTGCGGTCCCTGACGATCCCGGCGACCACCCGGACGGCCGGGATCACGCCGCTCACGGCCAGCGCGGTGACCTCGCTCATGCCGAACGCGCCGTGCAGGAGGTAGTAGCACGCCATCGGCGCGGCGACGTCGAGCGCCAGCGGCATGAGCATCTTGCGGAGGTTGCCCCGCTGGGGCTGCGCGGCTCTCGCCGGGGCGGTCAGGGTCTGCGTCATCGGCTCCTCCGGCGCGTCTCGGTGTGCGCATCAAGCGTCTCGAAAGCCGGAGGAGCCGGGTAGATTCAGCGATCCCGGTTGCGGCAGTACAAATGTCCCGGTCGCCGTCAGAGCTTCTTGGCGCCCTCGGTCGCCAGGGCCGCCACGGCGCCGAGGCCGAGGTAGACGACGCCGCTGCCCCGGTCGAGCCGCCGCCGGGCCCGCGCCGAGGAGCGCAGCCGCCCGGCCAGGACCGAGGCCAGCAGCGCGTACGTGCCGTCGCTGGCCATGCCGAGCGTGACCCACACGGCCCCGAGCACCAGCACCTGGGGCGCCACGGGACCGCGTGCCGGATCGACGAACTGCGGCAGGAACGCGAGGAAGAACATGGCCGTCTTGGGGTTCAGCACGTTGACCACGAACCCCTCGCCGAACAGCCGTCGGGGCGAGGCCACCTTGACCTGGGCGTCCGCCGCCTCGGTCCGCCGCACGAGCTTGCGGACGCCCAGGTAGACGAGGTAGGCCGCGCCCAGGTACTTCACGACGGCGAACGCCGTGGCCGAGGCGGCGAGCAGCGCGGTGATCCCGAACGCCGCGGCGGCGATGTGGACCAGCGAACCGGCGTGGACGCCGAGGACCGACACCAGGCCCGCCGTACGGCCCTGGGCCACGCTGCGGGTGACGATGTAGAGCACGGCGGGTCCGGGGACCAGGAGCAGCGCCAGCGTGGCGGCCGCGAACAGGGCGAGCGTGGGCAGAGTCGGCATGGCTCGGATGGTACGGACACCGCGCCATTCCGGCATGTGAATTTAGAGCGCGGTCAGCACGCGGGGGCCGTCCTCCGTGATCGCGATGGTGTGCTCCATGTGGGCGGCCCGGCTGCCGTCCACGGTGTGCAGCGTCCAGCCGTCGGCCGCCGTGCGGTAACCGTCCCGGCCTCCGGCGATGAACATCGGCTCGATGGCCAGCGCGAGGCCGTGCCGCAGGGGGTAGCCCCGGCCGGGCCGGCCGTGGTTCGGCACCGACGGGTCCTCGTGCATGCGGCGGCCGATGCCGTGGCCGCCGAAGTCTCTGGGCATGCCGTATCCGGCCTGCTCGGCGACCCCGCCGATCGCCGCCGAGATGTCCCCGATGCGGTTGCCCACGGTCGCGGCGGCGATCCCGGCCTCCAGTGCCCGGCGCGTGGTGTCGACGAGCTCCAGGTCGCCGGGCCGCGGCGTGCCCACGATGAACGTGACGGCGGCGTCGGCCGCCCAGCCGTCCAGTATCGCGCCGCAGTCGACGCCGACGACGTCCCCGTCACGCAGCCGGTAATCGGTCGGGATGCCGTGCACGATGGCGTCGTTGACGGACACGCAGATCACGGCGGGGAACGGGGTCGGCGCGAAGGACGGCCGATAGCCGAGGAACGGGGAGCTCGCCCCGGCCTCACGCAGCACCGCCCGCGCCGTCTCGTCCAGGTCGGTGAGCCGCACCCCGATGGCCGCGGCTTTCCGTGCGGCGTCGAGCGCGCGGGCCACCACGCGCCCTGCCTCCCGCATCGCGTCCAGCGCGGCGTCGGTCTTGATTTCCACCATGACATGCCCTCCCGGGGTGGCACCAATAACTATACCGGTATTAGTATCACGGTCATGGTGAGAGTGCCCCTGACCCCCGAGGAGCGGCAGCGGGGGGAGCGGTTCGGCGTCCTGCTCCGGCAGGCGCGCGGCGAGCGCAGCATGGTCGAGGTCGCCGCGGCGGCCGGGCTATCGGCCGAGACGCTGCGCAAGATCGAGACCGGCCGCGCGCCGACCCCGGCCTTCTTCACCGTCGCGGCGCTCGCCGCCGCGCTGAACCTGTCGCTGGACGAACTGGCCGCCGCCTGCGCCGAGGGCCAGTTCAGCCAGGGACAGGCCGCCGAATTCCGCCAAGCCGGCTGACGCCCGCCGGCGTCGCCCGCCCGAGGGTGTACGGCGCGGCCCCTATGGCAGGCCGGGTGCCAGGCCCCTGCCGTGCGCGCGGCGCCGTACCGCGACGAGCATGAGTCTCCTGATCAGGCCGCTGCCCGGCCGGATGATCCGCCAGTACCGGCGCATGGCCCGGTGCGCGGCCGGGCTCGTCGTGACCACCCTCGTCTCGGTCACCAGCAGCGTTCGCCCGCTGCCCAGCGTGTGCAGGGTGAAGGAGAACGTGCCCTTCGCGTAGCCCGGCTGCGCGAAGGCCGCGAAGTCGGCCGGCCCGGCAAGCCGGGGCTCGTTCACCTTGGCGGGTGGTCGCCACCACCGGCCGGCCAGGCCGACGGTGACCTCGTGTCCGGGTCTCTCCCGCAGGGGGACGAAGCCGCGGGTGAACCGCAGCGACGCCAGCGCGGCCCACACACGGTCGGCGCTCGCCTCGATGGCGAGGGCGTGCCGTTCGGCGAACTCGGGGTCGGGCAGGATCGGCGGTGTCCCCGAGATCTCCCGGTCCAGGTTGTCGAGCAGCGCCTCCACCACGGCGTTGTGCTTGCGCCGGATGACGAGCGGCCACAGCAGGCGCATCACCCCCAGCGTGCGTCCCCTCACCTCGTGCCGGACCAGCGTGCCGCCCTCGGCCGGAGCGAGGGTGAAGCCGTGGCCTCCGCTGAAGGCGTCGGGGGTGTCGAACCAGAGCCGGCTGCCGGGCTCGACGACCCCGACCCGGTACCTCATCGGGCCGTGCCGTACGGGTGCGCCCTCGGCGAGGCCCTCCGGCAGTGCGAACGTGCCGGGGAGCGGCCAGAGGCGGTCGCGCTCGGATCCGAGTGTGCTGAGCATGTCCCATACCTGGTCAGGAGTGGCGGAGACGACTCTTTCATGCACGTTGTGCACCATCGCTGACCTCCATACGGTTGCGTATGGTTCGACTATACGCAAGCGTATGGAAGACTGGCGGCATGGGGAGGGTGAGCGCGCAGGACTGGGCGAGGGCGGCGCTCGACGCCCTCGCTGAGGACGGCTTCGCCGCCGTGGCCGTGGAGCCCGTGGCGGCCCGCCTCGGGGTGACGAAGGGCAGCTTCTACTGGCACTTCGCCAATCGTCGGAAACTCATCGAGGCCGCGCTCGCGCTGTGGGAGGCGGACTCCGAGCAGATCATCGCGAACCTGTGGGAGATCACCGATCCGGCCCGGCGGATGCGCACTCTCCTCGGGGCCGCCTTCGGTGACCCACGTGACGCCGCGATCGCCTTCCGCCTGATCGGCGCGGCCGACGACCCCGCTGTCGCCGAGGTCGCGCGCCGCGTCACCGCGCGCCGCCTGGAAGTCATGCGGCAGACGCTCGAGGAGCTGGGTCAGTCCCCGGACCTCGCCCGGCGGCGCGTCCTCGCGGGGTACGGCGTCTACGTCGGCGTCGCCGCCCTCCGCCGGATCGGCATGCTCGACGACCCCGCCGAGTTCGTCGAGACGGCCGTCGCCGAGATGGGTCTCGACCTCCCGCGGTGATCCCGCGGCCCCCTCGGGAAGAGCCGGTCCGCCGCCGTAGCGCGGTCCAAGCCGGCTGACGCCCCGGCCGCGCCGTTCCCTAGGAGAGCTCGTACACCAGCGAGGTCGTCCCGCCGCCCGTGGGATCGGGCCGCCGTGTGTGCACCCAGAGCCGCGTCGTGCCCCGCACGGGCGCGATGTCGACGATCTGCTCGCCGGGGCCGCCCGCCCGCAGGGTGGACCTGGTCCATCCGCCGTCGCGCAGGTTGAGGACGTAGGGCGCGCCGGACGCGGGACGGGCGGCCATCCACACGCCGCCCTCGGGGTCCACGCGCACCGCCGTCAGGCCCGTCCTCGTCAGGTCCGTGCCCACCTGCGCCCATCGGGTGCGGTCCCAGTGGAGGACGACGGGGCTGCCACCGTCCGCCCAGTAGGGCCCGGCCGCCCACGCCTGGCCGTCCGGCCGCACAGCCAGGTCCAGGTCGCTCAGATGGGAACGCCCGCGACAGGGCGGACGAGCGGAGTCGACGGCGCACGGGTAGGGCACGTCCTTCCACGACGCGCCGTCCCAGTGCAGCGTTCTGTCCCCCCGCTCCCGGCTGACGATCCACACGTCGTCGGGGCTTGCCGCGGCGACCGCGGTGAGGTCGAAATCCGGCGGCGACGGCTGCCGAGGCCAGGCGTTGCCGCTCCAGCGCAGCACGGTGGAGGGAGCCCCGTCCGGGTCCATGCCGGTGACGAACCAGGCGCCGCCCCGCGAGTCGACGGAGATGTCGACCACTCCGTTCCACGTCGCGTCCCGGGAGAGCAGGCGCGCCCAGCGTCCGCCGGAGAACCGCCACAGGTGCTCTGCCACGGTGTCGTACTTCTGGGGGACGCTCACGGCCGCCCAGATCGTCTCCCCGGACGGAGACCCGCCGATCTCGAGCCCCCAGGCCTTGGCGAACTGCGCGGGCAGGCCGGCGCGTCTCCAGGAGGTCCCGTCCCATCGCAGCATCGACCAGCCGGGGCCCGGTCTCCTCCTGATGAACAGCGACACTCCGCCGTCCGCCGCGGGGACCATCGACAACGGAAAGTCCGCGTGGTCCTTGGCGGCGTACCTCAGGGTCCACCGCGACGACGACTCGTCAGCGCGGCCGGCCGTCCACCCCGCGTCGTGCCGGGCCGTGTCGGAGGTCATCGCGGATGCGCACACGAGGACCAGGGCGGCGACTGCTCCGGCACCGGTACGCATCCAGACATGATCGCATGAGGGCCGGAACCGGATCGTCTCATCTGAATCTTTCACCGGTCTTCACGCGCGGCGGCCTCCCCGCCCCGGCGGCCGTCGAGGGCGTTCGGGGAGATGAGCGGGGGCGGCCGCCACGCGTCGCGCCGCCCACGGCGAGGGCGGGCCGCCGGAGTTCCTGTACAGCGGGCGGAGGAGACCCGACGCTGGGACCATCGCCGGCGATCGGCGGCAGCCGGCGCGAGGCGGTGTGGCCAGCTCACGATGGAGGTGCCGGATGCGATTCCCCCACGGCCGGTTACGTGGCCCGGTCGTCCTCGCGGCCGTCGTGGCCGCGGCGTCCGCGGTGACCGGGCTCGTCCCGGGTGCGGCGGACGCCGCGCCGCGCGGATCGGCTCGCGTGGCCCGCCTGCTGCCCACCCCGGTTCCCACTCCCACCCCGACCGTGAGCTCCACGCCGAGCGTCATCGTCTCGCCCGCGGAGGTCGTCGTGCCCGAGGGAGGCTCGGCGCTCATCCACGTACGGCTCAGCCAGAGGCCGTCGTACGGCTGGGTGACCGTCGACAGCGAGCGACTGCTCGGCGACCCGGACCTGTCGATCGGCCCCCGGCTGCTCTTCCCCGCGGACAGGTGGAGCACCTGGCAGTCCCTCATCGTCTTCGCGGAGGAGGACGACGACGCGACGGACGGCACCGCCACGTTCCAGTCCCGGATCAGTCAGCTGCCGGGCAGCGGCGTCGCCGTGTGGACCGCCAGGGAACTGGACAACGACGTCCCCACGCCGAGTCCCACCTGACCCTCGTCAGAAGTAGCGCGAGCTGAGGTCGTTGGTGGGCCAGAGACGCACCTTCCCGATCTGGGCGTTGAACAGGTCGGCGAGCACGTCGAAGTCGGGGGACCCGCTCTCCTCCCGCCGGTTGAACAGGGCGGCGTAGGTGACGCCGTTCTGCAGGCGCGCGATGTAGGTGTAGGTGCCGGGCTGTGAGCCGTCGTGCCAGGTGTTGACGTGTCCCGTCACCTGGCGCACCCACAGCCCGGCGCCATACCAGGAGCCGTACTGGTTCACGCCGATCTCGGGCTTGGCGAGCATCCTGCCGATGGAGGTCGAGTTGAGCACCGTGTTCGGCGCGTCGAGCACCTTGGCCAGGCGCACCAGGTCGACCGCGGAGGCGATCCAGCCGCCGTTGGGGCCCTGGCAGGCCATGCCGAACCCGCCGCCGTACGGCGCGGGCAGGACCTGGCCGGTCTCGTCCAGGATCGTCTGGCCGGTGTACTTCGACTCGTACATGACCTCGCCGGAGGCGGCCTGCGACCGGAGCGTACGGCCCAGCCGCGGACGGGTGATGCCGAGGGGCGCCAGGACCTTCTGCCTGACGTAGGACTCGTAGCTCGTCCCGGAGACCTTCTCGATGATCCGGCCCAGCAGCAGATAGCCGTAGTTGCTGTAGGCGAACTTCGTGCCGGGGGCGAAGTCGAGCGGCCGGGCGCTCGCGTACTTGACGATGTGGTCCTGGGTGATCGGCAGCGGCACGCCGAGAGCCTTGGCGATGGCGCGGTCCATGTGCAGGTAGTCGCCGGACACGTCCCGGTCCCAGCCCCCGGTGTGCTGCAACAGCCGCCACACCGTCACCTGCGCCAGCCGTGGGTCGGCCGAGGTGGACAGGCCGAGGAGCTTCGCGGCCGAGGCGGTCAGGCTGAGCTTGCCCTCCTGGGCGAGCCGCATGATCGCGATGGCGGTGATGTGCTTGCTCAGGCTCGCGATGCGGAACAGCGACGTGGGCGACACAGCGGGAACGGCATGGCTGCCGTCGGAGTATCGGTAGCCCCTGGCGAGCACCAGCCTGCCGCCCTTGGAGACGGCGAGCTGCCCGCAGGTGATCCCTCGCTCCTTGATGTAGGTCTTCATCAGCGTGTCGAACCCGGCGAGCGAGGCGGGCGCCACCCCGGTGGCCTCCACGACGGGCGCGGGCAGCATCCTCGAACCGAACGCGAGGGAGGGAACCGCGATGGCACCCATCTGGAGGAAGTTCCTCCTGCTCAGACCTCCCTGATCCTCAGATGTGGACGCGAACAACGACATTTTCTGCATGTCCAATTTCTAGTGGATCTACGCCGCCGACGCAGACGCTTTACGCATCTGTCCGGGGAAGGAGAGCCGCGACCAGGGCGGCGACGGCGGGCGGGTCGGGCGGCTCGCCGTACGTCGCGGCGTAGACCCGGCGGTCCGATCCCGGCAGCTCGGACACCCGCACGCCCGGGTGGCGGTGGGCCGACATCGCCAGCCGAGGGAGGAGCGCCACGCCCAGCCCGGCCGCGACCATGGCCTGCACGGCCACGTAGTCGTCCGTGGTGAACGAGACGCGCGGCTCGAAGCCCGCCTCGGCGCACAGCGCGAGCAGGTGCGCGCGGCACCGCTCGCACCCCGCGATCCACGGCCCGTCCGCGTACGCCGCCAGGTCCCCGGCATCGCCGTACACGGCGGGGGTGACGAGGAAGCTCGGGTCGTCGAGCAGGTGGACCAGGCGGACGCCGTCGTCCTCGGGAGCGGTCTCGCCGTAGCGGAAGACCACGGCGACGTCCACCCGGCCGGCCCGCAGCAGGCGCAGCGCCTCTGGCGGCTCGGCCTCCATCAGCCGCAGGTCCAGCCCCGGATGGTCCTGCGCGAGCCGCGCGGCGGCGGCGGGGACGAACGTGCCGAGGGCCGAGGGGAACGCGGCCAGCCGTACGCGTCCGGCCCGCAGCCCGACGTGCGCGGCGAGCTCCGCGGACGCCGCGTCGAGGCGGCCGAGGATCTCCGCGCCCCGCTCGGCGAGCAGGCGGCCCGCCTCGGTGAGGCGGATGCCGCGCCCCACCCGCTGCACCAGCTTCGCGCCCGTCTCCGCCTCCAGCCGGGCGAGGTGGTGGCTCACCGAGGGCTGCGAGTAGTGCAGCTCCCGCGCCGCGGCGGTCACCGTGCCGGTCCTGGCCACGGCCACGAGGACCCGCAGTCGTACGACGTCGAGCGGCATTCATCGATCCCGTCTATGGATTCGCATCGGAACTTCAGTTGGACCTATTGTCCCGTCGGCGGCCAGGCTGGAGGCCATGACCGACATCCGCGACATCCTGGACGCCCGGAGGCTCGTCGCCCCGCACCTGCCCGAGACTCCCATGTGGTCCTATCCCGTGCTCGACGCGGCGGTCGGCGCCGAGGTCCACGTGAAGCACGAGAACGTCCAGCCGACCGGGGCGTTCAAGGTGCGCGGCGGCATCACGCTGCTGGCCCGCATGGCCGATCGCCGCCGCGGGGTCGTCACGTACTCGACCGGCAACCACGCCCAGTCCGTCGCGTACGCCTCCCGCCTGTACGGCGTGCCGTGCGCCGTCCTGATGCCGGAGAACCCGAACCCCGCCAAGGTCGCGGCGGTCGAGGCACTCGGGGCGACCGTCGAGGTCCGGGGCGCGACGATGGTGGAGACCGCCGGGCACGCGCGCGACCTCGCCGAGCGCACGGGACGCAGGCTGATCAGCCCGGCCGACGAGCCGGACATCCTGGCCGGGGTGGGCACGCTCTACGTCGAGATGTTCACCGCCCGGCCGGACCTGGAGGCGGTGTTCGTGCCGGTGGGCAGCGGCAGCGGGGCCGCCGCCGCGTGCCTCGCCGCGGCCGCGCTCGCGCCGGGCTGCCGGGTGATCGCCGTCCAGTCGGCCCAGGCTCCGGCCGCACACGACTCCTGGCTGCTGCGGGAACCGGTGACCCGGCCCATAAAGACCGTCGTGGAGGGGCTCGCCACCGGTTCGGCGTTCGCGCTCCCGCAGGCCGTGATGCGGGACGGCCTGGCCGACTTCGTGCTGGTGGACGACGACGACATCCTGCGGGCCCAGCGGCTGCTGCTCACCGAGGCCCACACCCTGGCCGAGGGAGCGGGAGCCGCCGCGCTCGCGGGGCTGCTGGCCCGGCGGGAGGAGTTCGCCGGGCGGAAGGTGGCCGTGGTCTGCACGGGCGGCAACGCCGGCCCGGCCGAGTTGGCCCGCCTTCTGGGCTCGATGAATTAGACGACCGACCGATCGGTCATATAGTTTGCAGGAGTGACACAAGACGGCCGGCGGCTACGCGGATTGCGCAGCCGCGAGACGATCCTCCGGCAGGCGGTGGAGCTGTCCTCCGTCGAGGGGCTCGACGGGCTCTCCCTGGGGCGGCTGGCGACGGCGACCGGCGTCAGCAAGTCCGGGCTGTTCGCGCACTGGCGCGACAAGGAGCAACTGCAGCTCGACGCCGTGGAGTGGGCCGTCCGGCAGTGGACCGAGCAGGTGGTGGGGCCCGCTCTGCGCGCCCCCGCGGGCGTACGTCGCCTGTTCGCGCTGCACGAGGCGCGGCTGGCCTTCTACGGCGACGGCGTGCTGCCCGGCGGATGTTTCTTCTTCGCCGTGCAGGCCGAGTTCGACGACCGTCCCGGAGCCGTTCGCGACCGGCTCTCCCGGTCCATGCGCGACTGGCAGGGGCTCATCCGCCGGCTGGTCGCGGAGGCCGTGACGCTGGGCGAACTGGCCGACGGCGTCGATCCGGCCCAGCTGGCCTACGAGATCGACGCGCTCGGCGAGATGGTGATCGTGCATTCCCGGCTGCACGACGGGGCGCAGGCCCTCGTCCATGCCCGCCGTGCCGTGCTCGCGCGTCTGCGTGCGCTCTGCCCCGACCCCGCACTTCTCCCGGAGGAATCTCAATGACCATGTCAAGCGGCGAGCGCTGTGAGCTGGGACGGCGGAACAGGGGAGAAGACCCGGTTGTCGCGCAGCAGAGCCCACAGCACATCGACCAAGCGTCGGGCCAGAGCCAGTAG